>JBBIQQ010000159.1:0-2034 GCA_037442225.1 Nitrospirota bacterium | reverse complement strand
CTGAGCGAAGTCGGAAAAGGGACGGTGTTCACGGTGAAACTTCCGGTTCTCACAGAGACCATCGGCGGGTGTCGGGAACTCTCGTGATACGGGTGAGCCTGAAAACAAAAATGACCGTGGCGACCTCGGCGCTCGTCGCTTTTTTTATGACGGCTTCCGCCTTTTCCGCGCTCTATTTCTTTGAGTCCGGAATTAAGCAATCCATCTTCGAGACGCAGAGCATCTTTGCGGGGCGGCTCGCCGATGAGCTGGATGAAAAAATCGTATTGCTGCAGAATGAACTTCAAGCCATCGCGGTAACGCTGCCTCACGAAATACTGAACAGTCCTGAGAAGGCGCAGCGCTACCTTGACAGCAAAATAGACGCCACTTTCATGTTTGATGACGCGGTTGCGCTTTTTTCCCCGTCCGGCAAGCTGATAGCGGAACATCCCTTCGTGCCGGGGCGGCAGGGCATGGATTTTTCGTCCCATGATTTTTTCCGAACAACGGTCGCCTACCTGTCGCCCCAAGTTTCGCTGCCGTACTCATCAGCCGGGAACGAAGGCGGTCCCGTAATTATGTTTACCATGCCGGTATTTGACCGGCATGGCCGTCTGGAAGGCGTTGTCGGCGGCAGCGTAAAGCTTCTGAAGAATTCATATTTTACGAAGCTGCGCCATATCAAGGTCGGCGGAGACGGCTATATTTACATTTATGCCACCGACAGAACGATGGTTTTTCATCCGGTGGTGTCGCGTATCGGGAAAAAAGATGTGCCGCCCGGAGCCGACAGGCTCTTCGACGCGGCAATTGAAGGCTTTGAAGGCACCGGCGAAACAACAACCTCGCTGGGTGTATCGGTTCTGGCAAGCTTCAAACGGCTGAAAAACGCAAACTGGATAATCGCCTCCAACTATCCGGTTCAGCACGCCTACAGGCCGCTGCATGAAGCGAGGACGCTTTTTCTCCTGATTCTGATAATCGCGGTCGCGCTTACCTGGATAGCGGCATGGGTGGCGATGGCTCGCCTGACGAAACCGCTTTTGGCGCTCAAAGAGCATGTTGAGCATATATCAGAAAAAAAAGAGTCCGACAAGATAGTGCATCTCAGGACGGGAGACGAGATCGAGACGCTCGCGGAGACCTTTAACGCGATGGTGACGGAGATGACGCGGAAGACCGAGTCGCTTCAGAGCAGCGAAGCCCGGTACGCAAAAGCGCAGGAGATGGCTCATGTCGGCCATTGGGATCTCGACGTCGGCGCATCGACCATGTCGGCTTCCGATGAAATCTGTCGCATCCTCGGATATACTCCCGAGACATTCGGCGGAACCCTCGAAAAGTTTCTGCTGGTGGTACACCCGGATGACCGCGAAAAGGTCGGTTCGGCGCTTTCGGAAGCAATCAGGCAAAAGAGCGGCAATGCGCTGGAATACCGCATATGCGCAGGGAGCGATGTTGTAAGGTTTGTGCGGCAGGAAGTTGAGGTCGTTGCCGATGAGCAGGGGCTTGTTGCGCATGTCATCGGAACGCTCCGCGATATCACCAGCAGGAAGAACGCCGAGATCTCGCTCCGGAAATCGAGGGATTTCTATCTTACGATCTTCGAGGAATTCCCCTCCCTTATCTGGCAGGCGGGGAGCAATGAGCTGTTCAATTTTTTCAATAAAACATGGCTCGACTTCACCGGAGGGACATTTGACAAAATGGCCGGATTCGGCTGGACCGACGCTGTTCATCCGGAAGACCGGGAAGCCCTGCTGCGGACCTACCATGACGCTTTTCAGGGCAGGCTTTCTTTTGAGAGCGAGTTCCGTCTCAGGCGGCATGATGGCGAGTATCGATGGATTATGTGCTATGGAAGACCGTTTCGTGACGTGGAGAATGTATTTGCGGGCTATATCGGATCCTGCTACGATGTGTCCGAACGAATAACTCTTGAAGAGCATCTGCGCGTCGAGAAACGCGAACTCGAAAAGGCCTATTCCGAACTGGCCGCAATGCAGGGTCAGATGCTCCAGCAGGAGAAGATGTCGTCGATCGGGCAGCTTG
>JBBIQQ010000158.1:0-2237 GCA_037442225.1 Nitrospirota bacterium | reverse complement strand
TCAGTTGAAGAAAAGCTGGCTTTATTGACTGCTGATCCTGACGCTGAAAAATGGCTTCGACCCTTTATTGGTGCCGATGAATTCCTGTACGGCACCCCTCGCTGGTGTTTATGGCTCGTTGGCATATCGCCTGCTGAATTAAAGAACAAACCGCTTATCTCTAAACGAGTTGAGGGAGTTAGGAATCATCGACTTGAAAGCTCTCGGGAAACAACCCGAAAATTGGCTGAATATCCTACTCTCTTTGGAGAAGTTCGTCAACCGTCATCGGATTATTTGCTCATTCCTTCCGTTTCCTCCGAACGACGTGCGTATGTGCCCGTTGGTTTTATTGAACCAAATGTAATCGCCAGCAATCTATGTCTTATCATCCCCAGTGCACACAAGTACCATTTTGCCGTACTTTCGTCGCTCATGCACATGGCATGGGTGCGTTCGGTTGCAGGGCGTCTTGAAAGCCGTTATCGCTATTCCAATCAAATCGTCTACAACAACTTCCCATGGCCGGAGGCGCCGACAGAAAAGCAGGTTGCTGCTGTGGAGCAGGCAGCGCAGGCGGTGTTTGATGCCCGCGCCAGCCACCCAGAGTCGTCCCTTGCCGATCTGTACGACCCTGTCGCCATGCCGCCCAGCCTGCGCAAGGCGCATCAGGCGCTCGACAGGGCGGTCGATGCCGCCTACGGCAAAAAGTCCTTTACCTCCGACGCCGAGCGCGTCGCGTTCCTCTTCGACCTCTACCACCGCTACACCAGCCTCCTGCCTGCGCCGGAGGCGAAAAAAAGAGGGAAGAGAAAGCACAAAGGCTGACTTCCCGTGCCCCTTGCCCCAAGCGGGGGAGTGAAACAGCACAAATCAAAACAAAGCCCGCTCAATTGCCGCAAGCGTCCGCTGCCTTGTCTCCCCTCTTAAGACAAGAGTGGCCTGCCGATAAGCCCCTGAGGCTTGCGCAGGAGAGGTTATGGTTTTGAACGCTTCCGCACAACACTGAACGCCGGACATCCAAAAAACCGACGCCCGATCTATAATTGATATAGATTCCCGATCTTCAGTACACTCCGTGCCGGGCGTGGCAAAGAGGTGCATAAGCGATATGTGGAACATAAACGCGCTGCTTTCAACCTATTGGGGCATGTACCTGATTCAAATCATACTCCACTCAATCATTGTTGCGGCGCTTGCTGAATGCGCCATCATGGCGTGGCAGATACGCAGTCCCGCAAGCAGGCAATGGCTGCGGGTCATGGTGCTGGCTCTGCCGCTGATCGCGTTCCCCGTTTTTCAATTCCTCTCGCCAGACCGCGGTACGATTTTTTTCCGGCTGGAGAGCCTGTTCGACAGCAACAGCCTGCTTCTGCTCGATCTGCCGGGAGCAGTTCCGATGCTTGTTCCGCTGCTCATCGTGCTTGGGCTGAGCTCAATAATCTTTCTTGTGCAGGAATTCATCCCGGTTATAACCAATACTATCGCGCACATGCGCGGCAAAAGCGACCCGTTCGCTGAAGATGTTGATCAACGGCTGTCAGAAAAAATTGAGCTGGCGCTCTCAGGATTGCCGATCAGTCAGGATTCTGTCGCCGTGCTTGACGATGACGATCTGGTGTTATATTCGAGCACGGGGGCAAATCCGATTATTTGCGTCTCCACCGGCATGCTGCGCCGGTATGATATCGACCATCTGCAGGGAGCCTTCGCTCATGAGATTGCCCACATCCGCAGAAGCAGGCGTCCGCTCCTTATGTTTGCGTATATACTGCGGGCGGTGATGTTTTTCAATCCTGTGTCGATGATTGAGTTTCGCCGCCTCGCTCAGGAAGAGGAAAAGGCATGCGATGACTATGCCGTCGCCATGACCGGAAAGCCCGGCGCTCTTGCCGAAGCAATCGGCATGCTTCGCCCGGCGCCCGTTCTTGGGGTGCAGGAGCCTGACGGGAGGAGCGGGTATCCGCTGGAGATTGCGCTGGAGGACTATGGACACGACATTCTGCTGAAAAGCAGGATGCTCCGCCTTCGGAATCTTCCCGGCGACATCTCGCTCTTGGGAGTCCCGCACCTCGCCACCTTTGCGGCGTTTGTGGTCATCGCCTACTATGTGGTCTGACCCATGCAGATAAAGAACAGTCGGCAGAGCATCCTGCGGGGCCTTGTGGTGATGAGCGTTCTTGCGGCCATTGTCGCAGCCTCGTTCGGCGGCCTGAACTGGATTTCGGCTTCGCTTCAGGGGGCCGCGGCCCGACAGT
>JBBIQQ010000157.1:0-2328 GCA_037442225.1 Nitrospirota bacterium | reverse complement strand
CCGTAGTAGCAGAAGCGCCAGCAAATGCGATTACGATGTCCGGGGTTGCTGGAACAGCGCCGGAGTTCGTCAACACAACCTGGGCAGGAGCGGCCGAGAGTATCGTCGCATATACGCCGGTCTGTGAGGCATACGAATTAATCGCGGCAGAGATAGACGACGCGCGGTTGGCGGCATTGGTGTCTGCGGCAATTGCGCCTACGCTCACGCCGTTAATGGTGAGATCCCCGGCGGTAATTGCTGTAAACGCAGTGGCTGCAGCCCCGGTTACCTGTGCAAATGAGTATGACCCCAACTGAGCTGTCTGGGCATTTGTGATAGATGCAATGGTAATTGTTTCACCCACATTGGCGCCTACCTGGAAGACCTGAGCCGAGAATGAACCATCCAGCAGTTTCACGCCGTTAAACGATGTCGTTGTAGCAACGCGGTCGATTTCGGACTTTAATTGCTGCGCTTCAGTATTGAGCGCTGCGCGGTCGGTTGAGCTGTTCGTGGCATTTCTTGACTGAACAGCCAGCTCACGGATACGCTGCAGGTTGTTGGTAACTTCATCGAGTGCGCCTTCCGCGGTCTGGGCAAGGGAAATGCCGTCGTTCGCGTTTCTGACTGCCTGATTGATGCCACGGATCTGTGTGCTAAAACGAGCTGAAATCGCAAGACCTGCGGCGTCGTCTTTTGCGGAGTTGATTCTCAGACCTGAGGAGAGTCTCTGAAGTGCGGTGCCGAGAGGTCCCTGAGAGTTGGTGAGGTTTCTTTGCGCATTGAGTGAAAATAGATTGGTGTTGATTGTGAGAGCCATGGTGATCCTCCATGAAATTAATTATTCGGGCATCCTTGCCCTTTTTTATGCGCCAACCCTGCTTCCGTTTCCTGGTTGCTCCACCTGTCACCTCCTTTGCGTGGGGTCCGGACATGGGTTGTTTGCTTTGATTATGTTATCGGCGGCCGCTCCAGGAAACTTTAGCGGTTATTTTTCCTTGTTTTTCAATGAAAATTAGAGCGGAAAGGAGAAAATATGTGAAGAAGGGAAGTGCTCCCGGCGGTGCGTGAGTGACTAAGAGAGGCTTTTTGGCTGTCATTCCGGTTCGTCCGGAATCGGTCGTTCAGGGGACTCGGAACGTCTAAGGGAAAGGGAAAGCAAAATGCAATTCAGAAATGAAAGCAGGAGACGGAATCGCTCAAGGACAACTCAAGCTTTCCTTCTCACTGCCACCCCTGCAGAAGCAGTTGCACCGGCCAATTGTGCCAGCCCCCCTATTCTCCGCTCCCAGCCGACGCCGTACTTGCTGTAACTCTTCAGCCCGCGAAGCGAAGTTTGTCGGGTTTCGAGGTATTTCATCGGGTCGCCGTCGGATGCGTTCATGGATTCCTGCGCTGTTTTCGGCCGGTGCAGATAGGTGTCGAAATGAATGATATTTAAAGGATACGGAAGTTTGTCGCTTCCGGAGCGCTTCCATATCATCGCGTAGATCTGCGTCGCCTTTGCGTCGTTCAGTTCTTCAACACGCTTGGCGATAACGCCTTGCGGGTCGTACTCCTGAAGTGTGCTCTGAAGAATGCCGTATTTAGACGGTCCTTTGCCGTTATCGTCCCTGACGAGGGTCTTGCCTTCATTTTTCATGATAATGCCGACAGCGCTTTCAAAAATGCCGGCTGACCGTTTTGCGCCCCGCACAAGGGCCGTTCTGCCAACTGCCAGAGAAGGTTCGCCCTGTCCGGACTGAGACGGCACTTTTTTCCCACCCGCAAGCAGATTATCCCTTATGCCGATGTAGGCTTCAAGCACTCCGCCCGACTGTTGCAAGGCGATGCGCGCGGTCTGGGGACGCCGTATATAGGTTTCGAAATGAGCCGCCTGCATTTCAGGCGGCAGGTCCGCCGCGCCGGAACGCTCCCAGATGCGTTCATAAATAACCCGCGCCTTTGCGGGCGTAAGCTGGCTGACATGCTGCGCTGTTTTCCCCTGCGGATCATAGTCTCTGAGTGTCTCCTGATGAATGCCAAACCGTGACGGGCTTTCGCCATGCACATAACGGCCGCGCCTGAGCAATATCGGTTCAACGACAGAATCGAAGGCACCAGGAGCCGGAGTCTGCATTTGCCGGCTGAGCATGCCGGCAAACAGGTCGCCGCCAGTGAAAACCGAAACTTTCGGAATTACTGTATAGTCATGTCCTGTTATCATATTCACAATGCGACAAATGTCATCCCGCATGCACATACCTCCGGATATAGTCAACTCCGCGCTATATCTATAAAAAATAATGCAAATAATATACCAGTGAATAGAAGGAGAAAGAAGTAGAGAGGAAGGAAAGCGCCGGC
>JBBIQQ010000156.1:0-2403 GCA_037442225.1 Nitrospirota bacterium | reverse complement strand
GGCACAATGACATCATCGAACGGAACGGCCTCATCAGCTCAATTTTCAGCGGGTACAAATTTTTTGGAAAGCATCACTAATTGACTATCGCTCTGATAGGTATTGGTAATGTTCTCCTGCAGGACGAGCGGGTCGGGGTTCACGCAGTCGAGACCATCCGTGAGCGATTCTCATTCTTACCCGAGATTGAGATTCTGGATGGCGGGACGCTGGGCCTCGACCTGCTTCCCTTTATCGAGAAGTTCGATAAAGTTCTCTTCGTAGATGCCGTAAATTTTGGGAAAGAGCCGGGATATATCGGTGTGCTTGAAGATGACGAAATTCCAGCCATCCTCTATGTAAAGCTTTCTGTTCACCACGTCGGCCTTGCGGATCTCTTATCTGTTGCCAAACTTACCGGAGTCCTGCCGAATAAGGTCTGTCTTATCGGGATACAACCCCAGGACAACGAATTTGCCTTTGGACTTGAACTTTCCGAGCAGGTAAATGATAAAATAGAGCAGTTTATTGATCAGGTCATCTCGAAGCTCCAGGAGTGGAATGTCCAATGTGTCTTGCGGTCCCCTCAAAAATAATCAGCATCGATAATATTCTCGCTACGGTCGATATCATGGGCGCGCGGCGTGACGTGAGCATAATCCTAGTGCCCGAGGATGTCGCTGTGGGCGATTATGTGCTGGTCCATGCCGGGTTTGCGATCAAGAAGATCGATGAAGAAGCGGCGCAGGAATCTATTAAGCTTATTCGCGAGTATGAAGCAATGTTGGATCTGGCCGATGCTGAAGCCGAGGCACAGAGTTGCGGTTCTCCTCCCTCCAGAATATAACAGGCGCCCGTGAATTTTTAGTGAGCGCGGGACAGTTCATGGCTGTGAAGCTTCGTCTTCAGCGAGGCCTTGTCATTTTTTTCGGTCAGCAAATGGATGCCTGGAGGATCTCCGAATGCAGGCAGAGCAGGTACTCGTTGTATCGCGTCAGCGAATTGCAGAGCGTCTTGAACTGTGCCGTAATGGCCTTATAACAGACGGGAATGCGGTGGCCGAAATTCTTGGCGCCGTTCACGCTGATGCCTTTTTCCTCGCCCGATCTCTTGCCGAGCGGGATCCTTCGTTCAAACAAATTATTCCCTATGTCACGGTTTGCCGCCGCGACCTGATTCTGATGATTCTTCGGAAAAAAAAGCAGAATGAGCAGCGTCTTCACGACCTGTATTCAATCGGTCAGGGCGGACATGTCAACCCACTGCCGGGATTGGGTGGGGCGGAGCTTATCCGGGCTGAGCTTCAGCGGGAACTGCTCGAGGAAATTGCGCTCGGCCCGGACAGCTATAGTCTTTCCCCCGTCGGTATTATCAACGATGACAACACTGAAGTAGGTTCCGTACATCTCGGGCTGTGGTACCTGGCGGAGACCGCCTCGGTAAAGTTCAGCACTAACGAGCCCGACAAGATAGAAGGTGCCTGGGTACCGTGGCGCGAAGTGCTTGCAAAATATGATAGACTGGAAACCTGGTCACAGATTGTTGCAGACAGCCTTTTGCGGAAGGAGCGTCCATGCCCTGGAGAGATCGCCTCATCATAGCGCTTGATGTTAACACGTCAGATGCCGCCCTCGACATTGTGGACCGTCTCGGCAGCGACGTTACAACATACAAGGTCGGTTTTGAGCTTTTTGTGTCAGCCGGTCCGGCAGTTGTGCAGAGAATCCATGAATGCGGCAAACGCGTTTTTCTGGATCTGAAATACCACGATATTCCAAATACCGTTGCAAAAGCGGCAGTAGCCGCAACGCGCATGGGCGTTTTCATGTTCAATATGCATGCATCCGGCGGTCTGGACATGATGCGGCATACCGTTGCAACAGTGCAGGAGCTGTGTGTGAAGACCGGACTGGCGCGGCCGAAGATCATCGCTGTTACCATGCTTACCAGCATGACGAATGATGCCCTGAAAAACGAGCTGAACATTAACCATACGGTCAAAGCACAGGTGCGTACTCTTGCCGCGCTCGCGCAAAAAGCCGGTCTTGATGGTGTGGTAGCGTCACATCAGGAGACGGCGATGATTAAGGAGCAGTGCGGCAAACAGTTTCTTGTTGTAACTCCGGGCATTCGTCCTTCATGGAGTCCGCCCGATGACCAGCGTCGCACCGCAACCCCCCAGGAGGCGATTCGTGATGGTGCCGATTTCATCGTCATGGGACGTGCCATTATGAACGCGGAGGATCCGGCCAGGGCGCTTGAGCTTGTTTCTCTTGAGATGCTGAGCGTGTAATCCCGCCTTCCGCCTCTTTTTTTGCAGTGCGCAGATGTTTCATATTATAATCATGCGTTTATTGCCTTGCCGAGCAAAGAAAGAGGACTGGCTTCGTGAAAATTCTCATCACGCAGCAGAACAGCAGGACT
>JBBIQQ010000155.1:0-2595 GCA_037442225.1 Nitrospirota bacterium | reverse complement strand
GAGCGGCTCGGGCTTTTTGCGGTCGGCTTCATCCTGCTTATGCGATTTAACGCGTTCAAGCGCCTGATTACCGGCAAGGCGACCCGTTATGAAAAACTGATCCTCTCGATTCTGTTTGGACTTTTCGGCATTGCCGGCACCTATCTTGGCGTGCCGGTACACGATGCGATTGCGAACTCCCGGGTGGTCGGCGTCGCGCTGGGCGGCATACTCGGCGGTCCGCTGGTAGGATTCTCAGCAGGACTCATTGCGGGAGGCCACCGCTTTCTGATCGACATCGGAGGGTTCACCGCGCTCGCGTGCGGCATTGCGACCATTGCGGAAGGCTGTCTCGGCAGTCTGCTCTATCATCGCATTAAAAAGGAACGCTTTGATCCGAAGGCGGCGTTTATTGTAGGTCTTGCGGTAGAGATTCTCCAGATGATAATCATCCTGCTCATCGCCCGGCCGTTTGAAGCTGCTTTCCATCTGGTGCAGGTTATCGCGCTGCCGATGATTCTCGCGAACTCGATTGGTCTGGCGGGGTTTGTGAAGCTCGTCGAGTCGGTCTCAAAGGAACAGGAGCGTTTCGGCGCGTATCAGGCTCAGGCAGCCCTGAAAATCGCACTCCGCACCCTTCCGTTTCTGCGGAGCGGACTCAATCGGGAATCAGCAGCAAAGAGCGCCGGCATCATCCTTGAGATGACCGATCTTGACGCTGTTGCGATTACCGATGAACATCAGATTCTGGCGCATGTCGGCGCCGAAGAGAGCCACCACAAACCAAACATCCCGCTGCTGACCGCGGCTACACGGCAAGCTCTCGATTCGGGGGAAATTGTCATTGCCTCAACAAAAGCTGAGATTGGCTGCAAACACACGGACTGCAGTCTGGGATCTGCCATTATCGTGCCGCTCAAGCGCGGGGAAAAGACCATTGGAACCTTGAAGCTGTATCGGCTCAGAGAGCAGCGTATCAGCCCGCTTGACATGGAATTGGCAAACGGCCTGGCGCATCTTTTCTCCAACCAGATTGAGTTGTCGGAGCTTGACAATCAGCGCAAGCTTGCTCAGGAAGCCGAGATTCGCGCCCTCCAGTCGCAGATTAATCCCCACTTTCTTTTCAATACCCTTAACACCATCAGAAGCTATATGCGCACCGACATTGACACGGCCCGCAGGCTCATGGTGAAGCTTGCCGAATTCCTCCGCAAGAACATGAATCCCGCCACAGAAGATCTTCCGCTGGCAACAGAGATTGAACACTGCAAAACCTATATCGAGATTGAGGCAGCCCGCTTTGACGACCGCGTAAAGGCTCATTTTACAATAGACAATGCGGCTCTGGACTGTCGGGTTCCGCCGCTGATATTGCAGCCGCTCGTCGAAAACGCACTAAAACACGGCATTCTTCCGAAAGAGTTCGGGGGTGAGCTCCTCGTTACCGCGCACCGGGAAAACGGGAATCTTCTGATCAGCGTGGCCGACAACGGCGTCGGCATGCCTGCCGAAATCCTCTCAGGTCTGTTCAGTGGTGCGGGTGCTGCGTCAGGGGAGCCCTCGGAAAGCGGTTCCGGCATCGCGCTCAAGAATATCAACGCGCGGCTTGTTGCATTGTATGGAGCAAGCCATGCGTTAACCATTACAAGCGCCCCAGAGAAGGGAACGGTCATTTCGTTCACCGTGCCGGTGCATTAAGCATGACTATTCGAGCCTGTATTATTGATGATGAGGCGCCTGCCCGGCGCGAGCTGAAATTCCTGCTGAGCCAGATTGATGATGTCGAGGTAACCTTCGAGGCGGCAAATGGAACCATGGGGCTGAAAAAAATCCGGGAACATGCCCCTGATGTTGTTTTTCTCGACATCAATATGCCAGGGCTGAACGGGCTTGAGCTTTCTCAAATTCTTGCCGACCTGCCGAAGCAGCCGCTCATTGTCTTTGCGACAGCGTATGAGCAATATGCCCTGCAGGCATTTGATGTGAACGCGTTTGATTATATTTTGAAGCCGTTTGAGCTTGAGCGGCTCCAGAAAACCTTCGTGAAAATGCGGAAGGCGCTGCGCCTGCCGGCACTTTCCGCAGATACGACGCCAACAGTTCACGCCGGGGAACAGGCAGGCCGCGTCCTGAAAATCCCGGCTTACAAAAACGACCGCATCATTCCGCTCGCCCCGGAGAAGATTCTGTGCGCCCGCGCTGCTGAGGGCGACGCGCTCATCCAAACGTTCGACGGTCAGTTCCTGACAAAATCAACACTGAATGATCTTGAGCTGAAGCTCGCGCCGCACGGGTTTATACGCACGCATCGCAGTTTTCTTGTCAATCTTCAGCACATTGCTGAAATAATCCCCTGGTTTAATAGCAGCTACAAGCTCATTATGAACGATCGACAGAAGACCGAAATTCTGGTAAGCCGGTACCATGCGCGCGAACTGAAAAAGCATTTTGACCTGTAGCCGGGCTGCTGAAAAAGTCCCTCTTCGGTTCAGCATGGTCAATTTCGGGGGATGTTCTGACATGGATTGCCACGAGTTTTTCAATTATTGAGCCTCTGAGAGAGTCATTTTACAAATGCATTTTGCATCACGAGGGGTTCAGCACATTTGCACCACT
>JBBIQQ010000154.1:0-2777 GCA_037442225.1 Nitrospirota bacterium | reverse complement strand
ATGCTGGTCAGGTACTTGGCTATAGGGAACACCAAATCCCCGCCCGACAGAGCCGCGGCGTCATACTGCTGGGCCGTGTTGCCGGTAATCTTCATGTATTCCTGAGCAGGGTCGATCCCCTGCGCCTGATGGTACTCTGCCCACTTCTCTGCGGGGATATATACCTCGCTGATCCCTCCTTGCGTTAGGTGCTGAAAATAATCCTCCGCGGTCTGCGGATCTCGTTTAAGGAGGCGCAGCCCCTGAGCCAGCTTCTGCAAATCTCCCAGCGCGTCCATGGATCTCACGGCCTCATCTGCGCGGGACAGGTTCTCGTAATGCTTGCGGTGCCCATAATCGAGCATTTTGGTTGCTATTCTGCCTGCGTGTGCGGGGAACAGCATTCATCTGCCGGCATTGGAAGCGATTGCCATAGGGAAGAGATAAAGGCTTGCTACAACACCGCGTCAATGCGCTTCAGCCCAGTTCTTCCCCCACCCCATATCGACCTTCAGCGGCGCTGAAAGTTTCATGGCGCTTTCCATTTCATGACGCACCAGTTGCCGGACTGTTTCTATCTCATGCTCAGGAATCTCAAACAGAAGTTCGTCATGTATCTGAAGGACTATTCTTGCCGCCAGTTTTTTTGCGGCCAGCGCGTCGTGAATCCGTATCATTGCTATCTTTATGAGGTCGGCGGCGGTTCCCTGCAGGGGCGTGTTGGTGGCGACGCGCTCGGCTGCCTGGCGGATGTTGTTGTTTGAACTCCGGATGTCCGGAATCTGTCGCCTGCGTCCGAACAGGGTGGTCACGAAACCTTGCTTTCGGGCAGTTTCGAGCGTCTGCTCGATATATGCCTTTACCCCGCTGTGCGTTGTGAAGTAGTGCTGAATGAACTCCGCCGCTTCTTTTGGGGCGATGCCGAGCGCTTCTGAAAGGCCGTAGGCGCTCATGCCGTAAATCACGCCGAAGTTGATCGTCTTGGCGAAACGCCGTTCATCGGCTGAAACCGCTTCGAGCGGCTTGCGGAAAACCTCCGACGCGGTTCGGGCATGCACGTCGATGTTGTGCTGAAAGGCATGGAGAAGGCCTTCGTCCCCGCTCATGTGGGCAAGGATGCGAAGCTCTATCTGAGAGTAGTCGGCGGACAGCAGGACATGCCCCTTTTCAGCGATAAACGCCCCGCGGATTCTCGTTCCCCACTCGGTGCGGACCGGAATGTTCTGGAGGTTCGGCTCGCTGCTGCTCAGCCGCCCGGTTGCGGTTACTGTCTGGTTGAAGGATGTGTGAATGCGTTTTGTCGAGGGCTCCGCAAGGGCTGGCAGTGTGTCTATGTAGGTTGTCTTCAGCTTGTGCAGGGTGCGATAGCTGAGGATATGCGCCGGAAGTTCATGCCGATGCGCGAGATCTTCCAGCACATCAACGCTGGTCGAAAAACCGGTCTTGGTCTTTTTGCCGGGCTTCAGCCGGAGGTCTTCAAACAGCACTTTGGAGAGCTGTTTTGGCGAGTTGATGTTGAACGTCTGCCCGGCGACGCGGAAGATGGCCGTCTGGAGATTATCCAGTTCGCGCTCCAGTTCTTTCGACAATGCGTTCAGGAGCGGGATATCGATCTTCACGCCGGCTGATTCGATGTCCGCCAGAACCCTGATAAGCGGCATTTCGATATCAAAATAAAGCCGCGCGAGCCCCTCTTCTTCAAGCTTTGAAAGGAGAATCCCCTTCAATGCGAAGGCGAGTTCCGCGTCTTCGGCCGCGTACGGCACCGCATCCGCGAGCGGAACATCGGCAAAGGATAGTCTCTTTCCGAGCACCTCGAGAAACGGCCGCTTCCGATGCTGGAGATACTCGAGGCCCGTTTCCTCAAGGCTGTGATTCGGCTTGTTCGGATTCAGCAGGTATGCCGCGATCATGGTATCGAACAGCTTGCCCCGGACATCAATTCCCTCACGCCGGAGCATCAGGATGTCGAATTTCAGGTTGTGGCCGATTTTCGCGACAGAGGCATCCTCCATCACGCCGCGCAGAATGTCAGGCGCTTCCGGCAGATTCGGGCCTTCGGTGTGGCGCATCGGCACATAATATGCCCTGCCCGGCTCCCGGCAGAGCGCAATGCCGACCACGCTGTCACTGAGCGGATTGCTGCCGGTTGCTTCGACATCGAATGCCAGCTCTCTCGGGGAGCGGGCAGGCGAAACCTGTTGATGCGCTGTTGTTTTTTTGGGTTCCGGCTGATGATCAAAGAGTGATGCCTGCTTCATGCCGGCACTCCAAGGAAATCAATGAGGGCCTGTCTGTCGGTGATAGAGGCATACTGCGCGCGGGGTTTATGACCCGATGAGGGAATCTGTTTCAAGAGGCTCCTGAATTCAAACTCGGTAAGCAGCTCAAGCAGGGCAGGCCAGTCCGGCTCCTGAAGGGCGAGCTCGCGGGTATTTGCTGATACCGGCACGTTTGTATCGACGGTCGCAAGGATTCTGCTCATATACACGCCGTCTATCTGTTCACGAATCAGTGCGGCGATGCGCGGTGTCGCGAACCGCTCCGGCGCTTCAAGCAGTGCTTCCAAGCTTCCGGCGCTCTGGATGAGATCTTTCGCGGTTTTTTCTCCGATGCCCTTTACTCCGGGTATGTTGTCAGCCGAATCTCCCATCAGTGCCATCACTTCCGGCACCCGCAGCGGCGGCACGCCGAAACGCTCCACAACTCCTGCCTCGTCGATAATCAGCTCTTTCATCGGGTCATACATCTTCACGCGTTCACCGACCGCCTGCATCATGTCCTTGTCGCCGGTCAAG
>JBBIQQ010000153.1:0-3070 GCA_037442225.1 Nitrospirota bacterium | reverse complement strand
AGCCTCGGCGCGGACGGTGAAATCGCCGGCCACTTTCAATTCAAATTTGGCGCGAAAGGCTTGGGCGGCGGGATCGAATTCGGCTTTTTCAACGCGGTCCGTCGCGCCGGGTGCGGAGACGGTGACGCGGACCTCGGCGGCGCTGGTGGGCCGCTGGGCGGCGTCGAGCACGGTGACCACCGGCTGCAACATTCCGCCGGGGCGCAGCACGGTCTCGGGCAACTCCAGCAGCACGGGATTATTGGTGCGGCCAATTCGGTTGGCGGCGAGCCAACGGACGGCATTGACCCAGAAGCGCTGGTAGTAGCGCAGGTCGCAGTTGTATTCGTTGACCACGGTGGCGCCCTGCGTAGGCTCGCCCCACTGGGTTTCGTAATCCTTGCCCCAACTGCGGGTAATGTCGGAAGTGAAAGCCATGGTGCGGCCCTTGCCGACCTCCTGCACGGCCATGACGACAAGCGGACCGGCGGCATTGCGGTCAGTGGGATGCACCGCCAACACGGTGGCGCCGGGCTTGGCGCGGCTGACGCGGCTATCGAAGCTGCCCGTGCCGGTGAGCAGGGCAGAGGGTTCGCGGTCGTTGCAGACGAAGTGAGGAAGCTCGCGGAAAAAACCATCAAGGCCACCGACGAAATTACCAGCAGGATTCATGCTGTGCAGGATGAAGCTTCAAAGACAACGAAGAGCATGAACACTACCGCCGGGGAAGTGGTGAAGGCCGACGCCTCAATTAAAGAAGTCATGGACGCCCTTGAAGGCATTGTGGACGCAGTCCAGACTGCCAACGATCAGGTGACTCAGATAGCGACCGCTGTTGTTGAGCAGTCCTCGGCTTCGGAGGAAGTGTCCCGGAGCATTGAGAATACCGCCAAAATATCCAAAGCAACTGAACATATGGCAGGCAATGTGCTGAAAGGGTCGGAGCAAATTGTGCAGATTGTTACTGAGATGAGAACGTCTTTCGCCGCGTTCAAGACAGACGGCAGTGCTTCAGCCATACTGGATGCCGGCAAGGGAGACATTCGGTCTTACATGTACATTGTCGGCGATCTGATAAGCGGCAAGTTTCTTGTTGATGAGTCAGACATCCCAACCCCGGAGACATGCAGAATGTGGCAGTGGTATCATCATGACGGCAAAGCTGTGTTCGGCCAGATGTCAAGCTATCAGCGGCTGGCCGCGATCCATGAGAAGATTTATTCGATGGGGCGTGAAGCCGTGCGCGCCGCGATAAAGAAAGATCCGCAGGCTTCGGTTCTGCATAAAGAGCTGGCTCAGGCGGTGACGAAAATTCAGGCGGATATGGACGCGATTAAGGCTGAAATCTCACAGTATTGATGCGAGCAAGCGTGCTGAGAAACGTTGCCGGATAGACATTTAGCAGAAGTTACTGTAGTGGTTGGAGCGTCTTTTCGAGCCTGCCGGTATCGTAGTGATGTGTTTTCTGGAGGCGTTGCAGAATCCCTTTATGGAGAAACTCATCCATCTGCCGCGTACGGCTGAGTATCCAGAGGTATTTCCGGTCAGGATGCCCGATAACGGCATAGTCATAGTTTTCACCGAGTTCAATTATCCAGTAGTCGCCGGAAAAAGGCCGGAAAAACGAAATCTTCAGCTTTGCATTGGTTGCGGGATCCACAACCCACGCCTTTCCCTCCGCCGTGACGATGTCTCCATCAAGCCGTTCCTTTCTGCACTGGTTGACGACCCGTATCTTGCCGTTGAGCAATGCAGCATAGGTCGCAGTCGTCGCAACGCAGCCACGCTGAAAACTGTTCGGGTAGCTTGCTATTTCATACCAGATGCCTGCGTACCGTTTCAGGTCAATGCCTGAAACCGTCTGCAATGGGGGCAGGGCATTTTTTTTCGGCGCCTGCCCGCACGCCGGGAGCATGGCAAGCAATACAACGGCACAGATCGCGCAAATGCTTTTCATGTCTTTATGATAGAGAAAAAAGCCGTAAAACACAATTGCGGTGCCACGATTGCGCAACATCTTTCCCTGATGGATTCATACGTTTGTGTTGCCACGCAGAGCTCCGTTCAGCAACAATAGCATATGCAAACATCCGGTTTCCGAACATATCCGGTTGATGAGATTCTTCCGGAATTAAAGACAACGTTTAAAAGATCGCCGTCCGCCGTTCTTCATGCTCCGCCGGGCGCCGGAAAAACAACACGGACTCCGCTTGCGCTGCTTGACATAATTCCTCCCGAAAATGGCCGTATTGTCATGCTTGAGCCGCGCCGTATTGCCGCGGCAGCTGCCGCGCGCTGGATGGCTCATCTGCTCGGTGAGCAGGTGGGTCAAACCGTCGGGTACACTATCCGGTTTGACCGCAAAATATCAGGAGCAACCAGGATTGAAGTTGTGACCGAAGGGGTTTTGACACGAAGAATCCAAAACGATCCCGGGCTTGATGGCGTGGCGATGGTCATCTTCGACGAGTTCCACGAGCGCAGCATACATGCAGATCTCGCGCTCGCGCTCTGCCTCGATGTTCAGCGCGGCCTCAGGTCTGATCTGAAGCTCCTGGTCATGTCGGCAACCCTCAACTGCGGTCCCATTGCTGAACTGCTTGGCGGAGCGTCTGTTCTCACTGCAACGGGGCAGTCATTTCCGGTCGATGAACGCTTCGTTCCTCCCCGACCCGGCACTCCGCTCATAGCTCACGCGGCGGATACGATACCGCGAGCCCTGCGGGAGACGCAGGGAGACCTGCTCGTCTTTCTGCCGGGGGCTGGCGAAATCCGCGCCGTGGCCGAAAAGCTGAGACCGCTGGCGGCGGACAATAACATAGAACTCTGTCCGCTTTACGGTGACCTGCCGTTCGAGGAGCAGCAACGGGCGATTCTGACGTCACGGAAGCGCAGGATAGTTCTGGCGACCAATATCGCCGAAACAAGCCTGACTATTGAAGGGGTTCGGGTTGTCATCGACAGCGGGCTGACAAGGCGGCTGCAGCACGACCCGGCAATCGGCATGAACAGGCTCATCACTGTCTCGGAGTCACAGGCCGCGGCCGAGCAGCGGAAAGGCCGCGCCGGAAGACTCGGCCCCGGCGTATGT
>JBBIQQ010000152.1:0-3093 GCA_037442225.1 Nitrospirota bacterium | reverse complement strand
CACGGGACCGCTGCCGGTCCCTGCTTAGGAACTGCCGGCTCCGCTGCAAACGCAAGCGCTGCGGACATGCAGACGATAGCGAGAACTGCCAATACTTTCTTCATGCTGTGCCTCCTGAAAAACGATTTGAACGCTCATGCGTCCATTTCTGAACCCTATCTTTCGATTTTGCCGCGGGAATCAAAAATGACCCGGAGCACCGTGTCTATTTTCCTCAGCTCTGCGAGAACCGCGGCTGCCTGCTGGGCTGAAAGACCGGCCGCATCGCGGACAGAAAGAAGAACCCATACATCATCGACCGCCTGCCGGACATTCAGGTCGTTATCCATCCCCGCACGAAACGCAGCGGCCATCCGCACGGCATAGGAAAACTTCACCGGTTCAGTGTTCCCTGCCCGGCGAACCAGCCGCCGGACAAACGCCCGGATCTCCTGAAGGCGTTCAGCAGCTCTGCGCATCGCTTCGCGGGTAAAATTGAGCGTGCGCCGATAATGTCCGTAAATAAGCCAGAAGCGGATTTCAGCATAGCTGAAACCTTCGGCACGCAGCGTGTCTGAATACACAATGTTCCCTTTGCTTTTCGACATTTTCCGGCCATCCACATGAAGATGACAACCATGCAGCCAGTAGCGCGCCATCGGATACCGGCGCACCGACTCGAGAATGGCAATATTGTAATCATGGTGCCGGTAGAGATTATCGATGCCGCCGCAATAGATCGAGAGCGTATCGTCAAAATACTGAAGCAGCGTGCTCGCGTCCTGCACGTTCCATGACGGCCGCCCCCTGCCGATGGCCGTGTCCCAGCAGCCGTCCCTGCCGCCCGGACACCCGTGCCACAGGATGAAGTCTCCAAGATTCCACTGTACGCCAGGGTAGGTATCCTGATGGAATCGGCGCTTTTTTTTTGGCCATTTCTTCATATCAAGGCCAAAAAGCCTGCCGAATCCCTTAAACTTCAGCGGATCGAAATAAACATTGCCTTCATGCCAGTATGCTATTTTACGCTTGAGCAATTCCTCAATAATCACGACCGAGTGCTCAACATGCTCAGACGCGCGCGGCAGGTAGTCTGGGCGCTTCATGCCGAGCGCATCGGTTTCTTTGAGAAACTGACCGATATTGCGAACGGTCAGTTTCTTCACGGTGATTTTTTCTTTTTCAGCCTCGCGGATCGCCTTGTCTTCGATGTCGGTAATAATCATGCCGCGCCGCACGGCAAAGCCGGAATACTCGAGATGCCGGATAAGGATATCCTCGAACAGAAACGTCCTCATATTGCCGAGATGCGCACGCTGGTATACGGACGGACCGCAGGTAAATATGGTAACCACTTCAGGATTGACCGGCCTGAATGTCTGAATGTTCCGGCCTAAGGTGTTAAAGAGTTTCAGCATGCGTGAGTCTCCTTTGGTGAGAAGCACTTCATATTCTATACTATCCCGCAATGCGCATTGTCTGCCATACGCCGCTGCGAAAGCGCCGGACCATGAGCACCGCCTGAATCATCATTGAAGCCACCATTGCAATCCAGACCCCCGTCGCTCCAAAGCCGAACGAGAAGGTGAGCACGGCAGCCAGCGGAAGGCGCACCACCCACATCGCTATGATAACAACCCGCATGGTTCCGCGGGTATCGCCTGCCCCTTGAAGCGCTCCGCCGAGAACAACGCTGATTACCATAAGCGGTGCAACCGCCATGTTATATCGCAGATAACGGGCCGTCTCCTCCAGCACGGCCGGGTCTCGGGCAAGCACCGCCGCCACAGTGTCAGCAGTGATATAAATGACGACCGCCGGGAGACTGACGCACGCCGCCCCGGCTGCGGCTATCTTCCAGCCCAGCTCGCTCGCGCGGCTGGGATTGCCGGCTCCCAGATTTTGCCCGACCAACACGGAAGCGGCCATATTCAGGGCAAACGCTGGCAAAAAAAGGACCGCCTCGATACGCAGTCCGCCGGTGATGGCTGCAAGTGCAGTTATGCTCGACTCACCAAGACGGCCGAGCATGTTGTACAGGAGAATGGTTCCAGCGTTCCACGCTATCTGGAGCGCCGCCGACGGCCAGCTGACAGATAAAACGCGCTGAATGGTCATTGTAGAAAAACGGAACGGACCGCGGCAGAGGGGGCGCCAGCGTGAACCAAAAAAAAGAAAGAAGATAATAAGCGCTCCCGAGATTACCGCTGCGGCGTTTGCAAATGCGATTGCCCGGTATCCCATATCCGCGCCGAACACAAACAGCCATACTGCCGCGATATTTATCAATGAAACCAGGAACATGGTCAGCAACGGCTTCATCGGCTCTCCGCTGGCACGAAACACCGCATTTGCGATAAGGAGCAGATAGTTCGGACCGAGCGTCAGTCCGAAAATCCGGAGAAAGTCAGCCGCTATCTCCAGCGTTTCGGGAGGGAATCCGGCAAACAGCACAATGTCCCGGCAAAAAAGCACAACCATTATCGTCAGAACGGCTGCCACTGCAGCCCCAAAGACGAGCGATTGCCGGGCAACCGAAAGCGCTTCCGGAAAATCACCCGCCCCGATGGCGCGCGACACAATCGCAACCGTGCCGATACTGACGGCATTGGCAAGAATAATGACAAGAAAATATATCTGGCTGACAAACCCCACAGACGCTTGCACCGCGGGGCTGATGAGTCCCGCAACATAGACATCCACAAAGATGACTGCAAAATTGAACAGCATAATGAGCACCATCGGCCACGACATCTGCCAGATGTTCTTCCAGAGGCTTCCGGTGGTAAGGTTTAGTTGGTCAGTGCTGGACTGCATGAAAAACCGTTCTCTGCGGCATGGTATGTATTGTACCTGAAGGACGGTTCGGGCAGGAAATCGTTCATCATTCATCTTTTCCCTATCATACAACCTTGCTTTACTGCCTTGAACTGTCAGAATCAAATGCGCTTATCACGGGCAGACTTTTGAAATGCCCCTGCACAGCTCTTCAATGCATCATGAAATAAGGTAAAATGGTTACATGCTGCCTGTGAACCCGTCTATTGACATGATTGCCTTGCTGATCAGCCTGCTCGAGCGCGGCGCGTTCGACGCCAACGACAGCGCGCTGGT
>JBBIQQ010000151.1:0-3204 GCA_037442225.1 Nitrospirota bacterium | reverse complement strand
GGCCGGGGCCGCGGCGGCGACGCACTCGGTGGCCGTCACCGAGCCGAGCACCAGGCAGTAGGTCATCACCCGGTAGGTGTGGGTGATGCCATGCAGATGGCTTTCGCGGTCAAAAAAGGACGGTTCCAGGCGGAAATGCTCTTCAATCGCCTCAAAACTGGTCGCGATGTTGTGCATCGCCAGTGTCGTGGCGTTCGGATATCTCTTTGACTGTACTTGCTGATCAAACCACATGCACCGCTCAATGCTGTTTCGTGATCCCATAAGGCGCAATCCCTCCCAGCCGATGAAGAGAATAGTGCAAACCGGACTGTTTAGCTCATATTGTACAGAAAAAAGGCATTTCATAACCGTTTTTTTCATGTCCTGCCTTGCAGTGCGTTTCGATCGGGACAGAATGCTTCTCCCTCCCCAGATCGGGCATCTTCTCATGCCTCCGGGAATGCCGACCAGATCATGCTCTGTAATTTTTGCCTGCATACCCCCCTGCTCTTTTCAAGCTGATTCGCCCTCCACAAGTACCGGCCTCAGTTCAGCGTTCCTGGGTGCTGAGTGGAACCTCCCCATTGTCCTGCTTTTAGTGTAATACGACATATCAGACAAGGAGGGTCTTAGGTTTTTCTCTACAGAAACGACCGATTGTTATGCGTCTCGCTTACCAAACTCCGCCCTTGGCGGCACACCATAAAAAACCTGACATTTCTAAGTGGCCTTGACAATAACAACACTCATTGTTGACAAACAAAAAAGCTTTGTGTAAGCTATTAAGCGAGAGTTCTGCTCAATCCCTCCTTTTCAGGGATACTTCACAACAACGGTCTGACGGTACAATCGAACATCCATTACAACCTCCGCCCGCTGATATGCGCGCGTAGCAACATTCAAGAAAAGCACTTCCTGGAGAGGGATACCACATGGAAAACTACATTTCAATTTCCGAGCTCAAGCAGAAGACCATCTCAATGCTTACAGAAATTGCCAAGGGTCTGAACGTCGAGAACGCGACTGGCATGCGCAAGCAGGAGCTTATCTTTGCGATTCTGCAGGCTCAGTCCGAAAAAGCGGGCACCGTATACGGCGCTGGAGTCCTCGAAATTCTGCCGGACGGCTTTGGATTTCTCCGTTCGCCTGATTACAGTTATTTGCCCTCTCCTGACGATATTTATGTCTCTCCGTCCCAAATCCGGCGTTTTTCACTACGGACCGGCGATTACGTTTCCGGGCAGATTCGCCCGCCAAAAGAAAATGAGCGGTATTTCGCCCTGCTGAAGGTCGAAACGATAAATAACGAGACCCCGGAGGAGAATACTTTCCGGCCGCTGTTCGACAACCTGACCCCATACTATCCAACCGAGAAGATCATGCTGGAGCATGACAAGAACGATATGTCCATGCGGGTCATGGACCTTATCACCCCCATCGGCAAGGGACAGCGCGGCCTTATTGTCGCGGCTCCCCGCACTGGTAAAACCATGCTCCTGCAGTCCATTGCCAAGGCAATTAAGACGAATCACAATGAAATTTTCCTGATTATCCTGCTCATCGATGAGCGACCGGAAGAAGTGACCGACTGGAAGCGCCAGGTTCCGGGAGCTGAGATTATCAGCTCCACCTTCGATGAAGTGCCGCAGCGCCACTGTCAGGTCTCTGAAATGGTTATAGAGCGCGCAAAGCGACTTGTCGAAGAGGGAAAAGATGTTGTCATTCTGCTCGACAGCATTACCCGCCTCGCCCGGGGTTATAACGCCATCACACCGGCCAGCGGCAAGGTGCTCTCCGGCGGACTCGACGCAACCGCGCTGCAGCGTCCGAAACGCTTTTTCGGCACCGCGAGAAGCATTGAAGAGGGAGGCAGCCTTACCATTCTTGCCTCATCGCTCGTCGATACCGGCAGCCGCATGGACGATGTCATTTTTGAAGAGTTCAAGGGAACGGGCAACATGGAAATCCATCTCGACCGCAAGCTGGTTGACAAGCGCATCTTCCCGAGCATCGACATAAACGCATCTGGCACCCGGAAAGAAGAACTGCTCGTTGACGCTGATGTGCTGAACAAGATGTGGATCCTGAGAAAAGTCCTGAATCCGCTCAGCACGGTGGAAAGCATGGAGTTTCTCCTGAGCAAGCTGAAGTCATCCAAGAGCAACAAGGAATTTCTTGAGATGATGAACAAGTAGCGATGCTGGAACTGGAAGACGACCAGTTCTGTTTTGTCTGCGGCAGCGGGAATCCCTGCGGTCTCCATCTCGCCGTCAAACGTGAAGACTCGAAGGTAGTTGCAGAATTCGTTCCCGCCAAGCAATTTCAGGGCTATAGGAACATTGTCCACGGGGGCATTATCGCGGCGGTGCTCGATGAGATGATGATTCATGCTGCCATGGCGGAAGATGTTTTTGCGGTAACCGCGGAACTTCGGGTGCGCTTCAGAAAACCGGTTCCCGTTGAGCGCGCCGTCCGGGCCGAAGGGAAGCTGACGCGCCGGAACCCGAGAATGCTGGAAGGAGCGGCGCGCCTTATTGACAGGGAAACCGGCAGTCTGCTTGCCGAGGCGGACGCGAAAATGATCGTTACAACCCCGCCAGCCGGCAGCGACAAGATGCCCCTTGCCACGTGAGTCCTGATCTTTTCCCCGCATCCCGATTCCTGTTATAGTTGAAGCTATGAAGGCTCACTTCCTCATTATCAGCGTTCTCGTTCTGATTGTATCAATCCTTATTTCTCTGAACATTTTCTTCCAGCAGTCCCTGCAGATAGAAATCGCTGAAGAATTCAACAAGCAGCAGCTTCTGATTGCCGACTCTCTTGCAAACAACATCAGCAATCATGTAAATCTGCTGCGAGAACGAACCATATCTGCCGCAGCACAGCTGTGTGAGCTGACGTCATGCTCGCTCAGAGACGGCTCGGCGCTTTCGGCAAGCATCTCCGCCGATGCGCCCGATATCAAGATAGACCTTGCCATTCTATCACCAGCGGGAATAGTGCATTACAATAGCGGAGACCTTGAATCGCTGCAGAGGTTTCTGTCTCTGCTCATGAACACCGCCGCGACCACTCCCGACATGTCCGCCAGCATTATAGAAACGCCTCGGGCAATTCATATCATCGCCCCGGCAGTCCACAACAAGGTGCGGACTGCCATCATTGTAGTCTCGTTCAGCATGAGCAATATCGCCTCCCACTATATCAACGAGCTGCGCCAGC
>JBBIQQ010000150.1:0-3206 GCA_037442225.1 Nitrospirota bacterium | reverse complement strand
CGGCGTCCGCCAGTCGCCGAAGCGCGACGACGCCCGCGCCGTTGGTCAGCACCGTTCCGGCGGACCGCTCGTCGAAGGCGCGGCAACGCCCGTCGGGCGAGAGGATCTCGCCCTCGTGGTACACGTACCCCGCGCGGTGCGGCACCTGGAGAAGGGCCGCATCGTCATTTTCGCCGCGGGGACGGGTAATCCTTATTTTACGACCGATACCGCCGCAGCGTTAAGGGCCATGGAAATCGGAGCTGATGTTATCTGCAAAGGAACCAAAGTTGATGGCATCTATACCGCCGATCCGCAAAAAGATCCGAAGGCAGGGAAATACACTGATATATCGTATATGGATGTGATCAAACAGAATCTGAAGGTAATGGATTCGACTGCGATCACGCTCTGTATGGACAATAATCTGCCGATAGTTGTCTTTGACATCAAGAAGCCGGGCGGCTTGATGCAGCTGGCTCAAGGCAGAAAAGTCGGTACACTGGTAAAATCCTGAACGGGGTGGAGCATGCAGGAATTCAAAAAAAAAGCGAATGAACGGATGATTACGGCAATCGAGTCCCTGAAGAAGGACTTCGGCTCAATTCGGACCGGCCGCGCATCACTGTCGCTTCTTGACAATATCAAGATCGACTATTACGGCACCCCGACGCCGCTGGCGCAGGTTGCCACGCTTGGTATTCCGGAGAGCCGACAGATAACCATCCAGCCGTGGGAACCGAAACTGATACAGGATATCGAAAAGTCGATTCTGAAATCAGATCTCGGACTTATGCCGAACAATGACGGCAAGACAATCAGAATAAACATTCCCATTCTTACTGAAGAGCGGCGCAAGCAGCTTGTGAAGGTTGTGAAGAAACGGGCGGAAGAGGCGAAGGTTGCCATCCGCAATATCCGCCGTGATATCAATGAAGAAGTGAGGAAGTCGGAAAAGCAGGAGCATGTCAGCGAAGATGAGGTAAAGCGGCTGCAGGAAGAGATCCAGAAGGTCACGGATCAGTTTATCGCGAGGGTTGAAGAAGTTCTGAACCACAAGGAAAAGGAAATCATGGAGGTCTAGTTATGGCGGTGAATTCGAATTTTCTGGTTAAGGTTGCTGATGCCAAGCTTTCGGATGTCCAGAAGGCGCTTCAGGAAGCAGGTATTACCGTCAGGAGCATTATCGAAATTCACAAGGAAGAGACGGAAGCCCCGGCGCAGTAAACCGACGGCGATGAATCAGATGAATCAGATGAATCAGGACTCCGTGTGTTTGCACTTGCAGTTTCATTGACCATCAGGCGGAGGACAGATCGTGACAAAAAAGAGAGTGGAAGAAATAAAAAAGATGCACCGGAAAGATGCCGCGAAGTCCTCTCCGAAAGCGGAGCCAAAAGCCCTGCCCGCCGTTGTTGCACAGGAACAGGAAGATGATGGTGCCAGGAACGAACGTCTCAGAAAGGTTCTCGTGCAGAAGCGCGAAGACATTCTGAAAGAATCCCGGAAGGAGATCAAGAAACAGGTTTCCGGTGAAAACAGGCAGTTTGTAGAAACCGTTCTCGATGATGGGGATCTCGCGGTGGTGGACGTATCCGAGGATATCAACCTAAAGCAACTGACGGCTCATCGCCAGATGCTGATCAAGATTGACACCGCGCTGACCAAGCTGCGTGAAGGGTCTTACGGTGTCTGTGAGGAATGCGGCGGTGAGATTGAAGAAGGACGCCTCAAGGTTCTGCCGTTTGCCATATGCTGCCGTGACTGCCAGGAAATTCTCGAGGTGCGGCAGAAAATCGAGGCGCAGCAAGAATAGTCAGTAACAGACCCGCTCCAGAAACAGACCACAGGCCGGCGCTGTCGGCCCTGCATCCGGTCGGCTTTTCGACCGCAGCAGTTTAGCGACGGCGTCGGCTCTTCTTTTCTTTAGACCTACCTCGACCAATGTTCCCACAATGTTTCTTGCCATATGCCGCAGAAAAGCGTCGGCGGTAATTCGAATGACGCAAAAATCACCTTCAAGGCGAAATCCGAGGAAATTAATGCCTGTGTGAACAGCAATTTCGATGGCCTCTATCGTTCGTTCGGTCGTGCGCGCCCCGCAACCACTCGCCCGAAATGCGGAAAAATCATGTCTGCCTATCAAACAATAAGCTGCCGCCCGCATCTCGTCTATACGCAAGGGATGGGGGATCTTCCACGAATACCGCACGGCAAAAGGAGACAGCTCACGGTTATTCGCTATAACATAGGCGTAGACCTTTTTCCGCGCATCAAAACGCGGATGAAAGGTATCGTCCGCCAGCGCGGCAGCAAGGATGAGGATATCGCGAGGCAATTGCGCATTGAGCGCCCGCTGGAACACTTCCGGCCCATGGCGCGCCGCTGTGCTGAACGAGGCAACCTGCCCAACCGCGTGAACTCCAGCATCGGTTCTTCCGGCGCTGAGAACACTGACATTCTCTCCGGTGATTACGGAAAGTTTTTCCTGCAGTACCTGCTGAATAGAGATGCTGTTCGGCTGAATCTGCCAGCCATGATAATTGGTTCCATCATAAGCGAGGGTCAGCCGTATCGTCTTCATACTGGATAGTGTAGCATCGGGCGAAGTTCGGCGTCATAATTTCATCCACCATTTCAGACTCACTCTCTTTTTCTGTGCCACACTCTCTGAGAGCTGAGCCGCGTTCTTTGGATCGGGAGTTGCCGTAACCAGTATAATAAAGCACAATATTTGTTGCGGAGGTTTTCTTGATTCAGAATACGTTTTCCCTGCTGCCAGGCGTTGGTGAGAAACTGGAACGCCGGCTTTGGCAGAAGGGCGTGCTGACGTGGAGCGATTTCCTCGCCACTCCGCGCATTGAGGGGATATCGGAGGAGCGTAAGCAGCTCTATGACAAGAAACTCAGCCTTTGCAAGGATGCGCTTGACACTCGCGATGCAGCATATTTTTCCCAGGCGCTGAAGCGGCGCGAACACTGGCGGCTTTTTGAGTTCTTTCGCGGCGAGGCCGTCTGTCTTGATATAGAAACCAACGGGTACCAGCCTTCTCAGGGCGGGTATCCTACGATTATCGGGCTGCATGATGGGTACGATGCCGTAACACTTGTCCGGGGTGAAAACCTTACGTCCGAGACACTGCATCGCCATCTTGAAGGGTACAAACTCCTGATAACATTTTACGGAACAGGCTTTGACGTGCCGTTTCTGCTTACCACCATGCCGGG
>JBBIQQ010000149.1:0-3212 GCA_037442225.1 Nitrospirota bacterium | reverse complement strand
CGACAAGATTGAGCTGCTTCGTAAAATTTCGCTCAGCGCAAGTTAGGCGTTCATGTGGAAAGCCAAAAAGCGGCTGCTTATCGCCCTGGCGCTCGTGCTGATTCCGCTGCTGCTGCTCACATATCAGCACGGCCGTTCCGCGCCAGACTCTCGATCTGTCCTCGCGTTGCCGTTTGATGCGCTGAATGCGTTTCTGTCACAGGCCGGACGCTCGATCTGTGAGTGGCGCACCGCGCTTGACGAAAACAGGAAGCTGAAGAGAGATGTCGTTCGTCTGCTGATCGAGCAGCAAAAGCTTCAGGAGCTTCTGAATGAAAACCGCCGCCTCAGGGGATTGCTCGCTCTCAAACAATCAACGCGTGACCAGCTTCTCTTTGCCAACGTTGTCGGACGCACTTATGACCGCCTGATCACCGCGGTAGTGATTGACAAGGGCGAGCAGAATGGCGTCAAAAGAGACATGGCGGTTGTGACCCCCCGTGGCCTCGTCGGAAAAGTGGTCACAATCAGTGGAACATTCTCGGAAGTTCTTCTCCTCCGAGATCCTTCTTTTTCGGCGGCAGTGCGTCTTCAGCAGAGCCGGCAAGAGGGAGTTGTTTCGGGAGCGGGCAGGAGGTTGCTGACATTGAAATATATTCCCCCTGAAGAACCGGTGCCAGTTGGCGAGGTTGTCGTGACTTCGGGACTGGACGGCATATTCCCGGAAGGAATTCCGATCGGCACCATTGTGAACGTTAATCGTGAAGCCGGCGGATTTTTTCAGGCCATCGAAGTGCTGCCGTTCCAGGACGACGCAAAGGTTGAAGAGGTTGTACTCATGAGCTGGCGATAGCATGAACCTACTGCTCTGGGCGTTTCTCTTCGGCGCGGCGTTTGTCGTGCAGGCGGTCTGCAGTACCGTCCTTATCCAGCTGAACCTTACGGTCGTTCTCGTCGCACTCTTCGGGCGCGCGGTAGCCCATCACTATACGGCACAGCTCGGATTTTCAGGAATGCGAAGCGAGTTTGTTGCCGCGGGATTCGGGATGTCTGCCGGCCTGGTTGAAGATCTTATTTCGGGCGTGCTTGTTGGCTCCGGCATGCTCAGCAAGGGACTGACCGGATTTTTTTCCGCCATAATCTTCAGTGATGTGCTGTTTCGGTGGACGCCGGTTTTCGGCGCGGCAACCATGATCGTGTTTACTCTTCTGGACTGGCTCTGCCTGTTCGGCACACGTGCTTTTTTTGCTTCAAATCCTGTCATGCCCGGCCCGATGATGCAGGCGGTTTTATTGCAGACTGTCATGAATGCCTTGCTCGGCATGGTCTTCAGGCCCGGGCGTCTCGGGATTGCTTAAGGAGGCCGCGTGTATTTTCGCGTTGTTCAAGTAAGCATTCTGCTCATCAGCCTTGTCTTTGCCATTCTTCTTTTCCGGCTTTTTCATCTGCAGGTTTTTGAAGGGGAACGCTATCGGCGGCTCGCTGAAGAAAACCGCTTTCGCATCATAAAGATTCCGGCGCCGCGCGGAATTATCTACGACCGCAACGGCATCCCGCTCGTTGGGAACATTCCGAACTTCAGCGTATCGATCATGCCGGAAAATGTAAAAGCGCTCGACACACATTCGCTCGCAAAGCTGCTCAATATGGAACTGCCGGAACTGGAAGAAAAGCTGCTGAGGAAAGACAGAAGCCCCTTTGTCCCGATCAGCCTCAGGCAGGATCTTGAATTCAGCGAGGTCTCCCGAATTGAGGCGCGCAAGTCTGAGTTTCCGGGGCTGTTTATCGAGTCCGAAATCGGCCGGGAGTATCCGTTCGGCAAGGTTGCCGCTCATCTGGTTGGCTATCTTGGCCGCATTGCGCAGGGGCAGGCAAACAATCCGGACTTCAGGAATTTTCCCGCTGATGCGATGATAGGGCAGTGGGGTGTCGAGAAGCTCTATGATACGCAGCTGCGTGGCGCGGCAGGCGAGCGTGTTATTGAAGTGAACGCGCTCGGACGCGAGTTGCGGCTGATCCGTCAGCGTGCTCCGGTTGCCGGCAAGGATGTGCATTTGAGCATTGACATCAGCATCCATAAGGCAATAGAGCATTCCTTCGGAGACAAGGCGGGGGCCCTCATCGCCCTGAATCCGCAGACCGGAGAAGTGCTTGCCCTTGAGAGCTTCCCCTCATTTGATCCGAATGTTTTCGCGCAGGGCGTAAGTTCAGCCGACTGGAAGTTGCTCATGGAGAATAAAAAGAGGCCCATGTTGAATCGGGTGCTGCAGAGCCAGTATCCACCGGGATCGACCTTCAAGATTGTGACCGCGATAGCCGCGCTTGAAGAAAAGGTGATTGACCCCGCGACCCGCATAACCTGCACTGGCGGCATTTCACACGGCAGCCACACTTTCGGCTGTTGGAAGAAGGGCGGGCATGGTGCTGTGGATATGCATGCCGCGATGGTGCATTCGTGCGACGTCTATTTTTACGAGATTGGAAAGAGGCTCGGCATCGATAAGATTTACAAGTATGCGGTTGCCTTCGGTATCGGTAAGGAGACCGGACTGGGATTGATTCAGGAACGCCCCGGACTGATGCCGAATACCGAATGGAAAAAGGAAAAACGGAAAATCCCGTGGTATCTTGGCGATACCTATATTTCATCGATCGGACAGGGCGCGGTCACGACCACTCCGATTCAGATGGCGCAGGTCATGGCATCTGTTGCAAACGGCGGAAAAATCTACAAGCCGACGCTTATCAAGGGAGACTATGAACCGGTTGCAACCGTCGATTTGCAACCCGATACGATTCGGCGGATTAGCGCGGCTCTTCATGATGTCGTAGCCGGAGGCACCGGAAAAAACGCCATGTCGGCGCTGGTGCCGGTAGGCGGCAAGACAGGCACCGTGCAGGTCGTAAGCAAGAGCAGCGGGCTGACCGGAGAAAAGTATATGGACCATGCATGGTTTGTCGCCTTTGCACCGACCGACAACCCGGAAATTGCCATCGCGGTATTTGGGGAGCACGGCGGCGGCGGCGGAGCAGTGGCGGCACCGATAGCGAAAACCGCCATTGATGCCTATTTCGGTCCGCGCAAACGCTCCGCGAATCTTCAAAGCGCAAAGAAGCCCGCTCTGGAGGGTCAGCAGGGGGAACCCCGTGATTAAGATTGATCGCCGGCTGATAAAGAGCTTTGACTGGCTCACTTTCGGAATTATTGTGGCACTGACACTTATAGGAATCGC
>JBBIQQ010000148.1:2526-3381 GCA_037442225.1 Nitrospirota bacterium | reverse complement strand
GCTGCGCCTTTGCCCCGTCCCTTCTTGGGCATGCTGGTGCGAATGTGTTCCCAGAGATTGCGAAAACGGGGCATGTCTTCTCCGGGGATATTGTCTGCTACCGGCACGCGGGGCAGCTTGACAATACCGCACTCAATGGCGTCCATGAGTGAGAAATCGCTCATTGTCCATGGGAAGAGCGTTCCCTCGGCATAGCCGGACCCGCGCAGGAAAAAGGGAGTGGCGGAGAGATCGATTACATTCAGGAGCCCGATCTTGTGCTTTACCGCCTCAAGCCCGCTGATCCAGAGCCGGGCCGCTTCGTTGTTTCTCTCGGCCTCTTTCTTGTCATCTCCCTTGAGATCAGAATCCTCATCACTCGGTTTCTCGCGATAACAATGATGAGCCTCGTCATTCAGGACCAGAATATTTTTCAGACCCATAAGGTCGGGCATTACCCGCTGGAGCATCTGCCCTTCAGTCTCAAGGGTATTCAGTTCGTCTCCACGGCCGCGGAGCAGGGAACGACCTCCCTTGGAAATCTCGACTTTCTCCCGGAGCTTGAACGCATGATAATTGGTTATGACAATCTTGGCCCGATCAAGATCAGGAAGCATATCGTTCGGCACCAGTTCGCGGCTCTGGTAATAGCTGTCAGGATCATGGGGCTGCAAGACACGCAGACGATCCTTGATTGTAATGCCCGGAGCAACAACCAGAAAACCACGGGTAAACTTTTTGCTGTTTGGTCGACGCACCGCATTGATGGTTTGCCATGCGATCAGCATTGCCATGACAGTGGTTTTGCCGGCTCCGGTTGCCAATTTCAGCGCCAATCTCAGCAGTTCCGGGTTGGCGTCATTGTTGGCATTGCCC
>JBBIQQ010000148.1:0-2507 GCA_037442225.1 Nitrospirota bacterium | reverse complement strand
TTCCCTTCCTTGCCCGCATTTGGTGCAACTTCAGTCAGCCAGATGACGGTTTCGACCGCCTCAACCTGACAAAAGAAGGGCCTGAGATTGCTGAACTTGTGATGCCGCCAGTGCTGGAGCAAACGCGCTGTTTCCGGAGTTACCTGCCAGTTGGCAGGATTCGGTATGGTGCGCCATTTATCGACAGCACGACGAACGGCGTTGATGATGGCAGTATGGTCATAAAGCTGCTTTTGGGTGGAGAGCCCTTTGCCCTCGTCGAAGATAAGCTGGTGCTGTTCTGCGCTGCCCTTTCTTTTCTTGGGTTTTGGGATCGGCGTGATGAACTCCGCCCGGCGGCGTCTCTCGATGATCTGCTGAGTCGGCTGACCGCTTTCATCCAACTCCCAATGACGCTTCGGATACTCGTAGGGTGAGTTGAGAATGGGCTTTTCGAAGAAGCGGTTATCCATAGTCGCGCACATCCTTAATACCACGAAAGACGCTCTGCGCTGACAAAATCGGAGAATTGGTGTGATTTCTCATCCGCGACGCTCCCACCTTTGTGTTGTAACTGCAAAAGCGCACAATCAGAGGAATTATAGCGGACGATAGACTGATATGCGCTCTGAATCATCTTGCACGATTGCTGATATGCTCTGCAAGCTGTTTCTGCAGGTTCGGGCGAAGCCACTCCTGCTGGCCGAAGTAGAGCTTTGCTACAACGCCGCTGCGGTCAATGAGCATGGTCGTCGGCGACATGAATACGAAGTAACGCTCTTTTGTTACTTTCAGCCCCGGGTCCGACAGAACTGGATAGTTCACCGCCATCTGTTGAAGAAATGCATCTGCCTTGTCCGGTATTTTATCTACGGTGATTGCAAGAATAACGAGTTCTTTCATTTCATGCTTGTTTCGCAGATGTATCAGCGAAGCAACTTCGTCCCGGCTGTTCGGAGCCCACGGTGCCCAGAAATTCAGAAGCACCGGTCTGCCGCGGAAAGTGGAAAGCGTCACAGGGTGTCCCCGCTGATCTTTCAGAGTAAAATCTGGTGCCTGTTTGCCTACAAGCTGATCGATCAGGAAAGGGGAAAGTTGCTCGGATGAAGCGGCATTCGGTGAGAGCAAAAGAAAAGCGGCCAGGAGAATGGCGGCGCCGAATCGCACGCATATCCTCCCGGCTGCTGTCTCTGGGTTTTTAGACAAGCCCGGCGGTCTGCAAAACCGACTTGAGTTTTTCCTTGTTTGCCGGACTCATTTCGCAAAGCGGCAGCTTGAACTCTTCGGCTATCTTGCCCATCAGAAAGAGTGCTGTCTTGACCGGTATCGGGTTCGTCTCGATAAACATCGCATTATTCAATGCCTCGAGCTCAAAATGAATCTTCCGGGCGGTCTCGATGTCGCCCCGCTGCCAGGCATTGTAAACTTCCGCCACCATCTTCGGCGCAATGTTCGCGGTGACCGATATCGCGCCGTGGCCGCCAAGCGCGTACAGCGTAAGATTCGTGAAGTCGTCGCCGGAAAGTATCGTCAGGCGGCCGCCTACAAGGCGGATCAGCTCGCTCGTCTGTTTCATGTCGCCGGTTGCTTCCTTGATGCTCACAACCGTTTTGCAGTCCTCAGCAATTCGCGCAACGGTTGACGGAAGCATATTCAGCGCGGTGCGTCCCGGCACGTTGTAAAGCACCAGCGGCAGTTTGCAGGCATCCGCAATCGCTTTGTAATGGCGATAGAGGCCTTCCTGCGTTGGCTTGTTGTAGTATGGCGTCACGAGCAAAGCGCCGTCAGCGCCGAGCTTCTTGGCCTTTTTTGTAAGCTCAATCGCTTCGTCAGTCGAGTTGGCTCCGGTGCCGGCGATAACCGGAACGCGCTTGTTGACGCACTTCACAGCGACCTCAATAACGCGGAAGTGCTCCTTAAAGTCGAGGGTCGAAGCCTCGCCGGTGGTGCCGCACGGAACAATGCCCTGCGTGCCCTGCTTGATATGCCAATCTATAAGTTTGCAGTAGGCCTTTTCATCGAACGTGCCTTTTCTGAACGGGGTGACAATTGCGACGATAGATCCTTTAAACATTGCTGCCTCCTTCTCTGTCGGCCGTCGTGGTGCCGAATATATTTGGCTATATAATACATCAAACGGAAACCGGCGTGAATATCAAAAGAACAGACGGTCGCCTGTCTTCCCGGCTTCCGCACTAAAGCCTATCGTGCTATCATCCCCTCAAACACTTCCTCTGCCGGGCCGGTCATGTAGGCATGTCCGTTTTCAGCCCATTCGATGCCGAGGTCGCCGCCGAGCAGGTGTACGGTGACGCGTTTCCGGGTCAGCTTTTTCACCATTGCAGCGATGCCGGTGGCCGTTGCCCCGGTGCCGCAGGCGAGCGTTATGCCCGATCCGCGCTCCCAGACGCGCATGACCAGTTCAGTATCGCTCTTTTTGTTCACGAATTCAACATTGATACGCTTGGGAAAGAGCGGATGGTTCTCGATCACCGGTCCGTAGGTGTCCACCGGGAACTCCGTGACAT
>JBBIQQ010000147.1:0-3455 GCA_037442225.1 Nitrospirota bacterium | reverse complement strand
CAAGCTGCCCGATCGACGACATCTTCTCCTGCTGGAGCATCTGACCCTGCATTGCCTGAAGATCACGGTATGCCTGCTCGATCTCGCGGTTCTTCTCTTCGAGTTTAATGGTCATTCGCCGCATGGCCGTCACATCCTGCATCATGACGACGGCGGAAACAGCCCTGTCTGTCTGCCCGCTCCGCAAATAATGCAGATCAAAGCTGAAGATCCTTCCCGACGCGTGCCGGTATTCCACGTCGCCGTTGTCCTGAACGGACGGCTCAAACCCGGCGCCGCGAAACAATTCCGGCCACTCTGCGCCAATCAGAGCCTCGAACGGGCGTGACACAACTTCGGAAACCATCCGGTTGCACCGGAGAATGCGGCCTTTGCTGTCTGTCAGCATTATCAGATGCGGCAGGCAATCAACAGTCTGTCTCCATTCCTTGTACGCCCGCTCGACAACCTGCATGGCGCTGATTTCCGCGGCATGCTCCTGCCGCTCCCGCTCAAACCGCCTGAGGCTCGCCAGGTTGCGTATCCGCGTGAGCACTTCAACCGGATCGACCGGCTTCAGCAGAAACTCTATCGCGCCGGCACGCAGCGCCCGCAGCTTTCCTTCCTGCTCGGTTTCCGAAGTAACCATCACAACCGGAATGTGGCGCGTGGCGGCATCGTTCCTGAGCGCCCCGCACACCTGATAGCCGTCCATGCCGGGCATTTTGATATCGAGCAGAATGATGTCCGGGATGATGCTGCCGGCAAGGGCGATTCCCGCTTCACCGTCAGGCGCGTGCCTGCACTCATAGCCGTAAAATGCGAGATTCAGCATCAGCGACTCCGCGAACTCCCTGTCGTCATCAATCACAAGGACAGAAACCGCCTGCAGCCCTTGCGGACTCCGGAGAATGTCATGCGCGTCATTCATTTCACGCATTGTCCAGCATTTCACGCACGTGCCTGAGCAGAACGTCCGGCGCAAACGGCTTGCTGATAAAGTGCTGATGCCGCCCGATAATCCCCTTGTGGTGCGCGTACTTATCGGCATAGCCGCTCATGAAGAGGATTTTCGTCTCAGGTGCCTCCGCCAGAATCGCGTCAGCCGCCTCCTTGCCCGACTGCCCGGGCATGACTATGTCCATCAGGACCATGCCGATTCCGCCGCGATGCTGCCGGAACTGCTCCAGGGCGGCGGAGCCGTCTGCGGCTCCGATGACATGGTAGCCGTAAGCTTCGGCTATTGAGGAGATGGCCAGCCGCAATGTGTCGTCATCCTCGACAACAAGAATCGTCTCGCCGCCGCGAAGTGGTTCTGACTTTTCCCCTGAAATGCATTCCGGACTTCGGGAAGTCAGCGGCAGATATATCCGGAACTCCGAACCAGCTCCGGCTTTGCTCTGCACCGTAATTGCCCCCTTGTGCTGGGCGACAATGCCGTGCACGATGGCCAGTCCCAGGCCGGTTCCCTTGTCCGGTTCCTTCGTCGTAAAGTACGGCTCGAATATCCGGCCGCAAACCTCCCCGGTCATCCCGGTTCCGGTATCGGCAACTTCCAGAACGGCAAAAAACCCCGCGCTATCCAGCCCGAGCGCCGCCGCCACGGAGATGTCCAGCATCTCCGTCCGTGTGCGCACAGTGAGCGTTCCTCCGCGCGGCATCGCGTCGCGGCCATTGACCGCCAGATTCATCAGCACCTGCTCTATCTGGCCGGCGTCGGCGAGAATAACCAGCGGTTCCCCGGCAAGCTCAATTTTCACTTCAACACCCTCGCCGACAAGTCGGTCGAACAGCTTCACCGCCAAGGATACCGACTCATTCAGATCAACAGGCATCAGCGAGACAGCCTTTCTGCGGCTGAACGCGAGCAGTCCGCCGGCAACGGCTGCTGCTCTGTCGCAGAGCGAAAGAATCCGTTCAATGTAACAGCGGACAGGGTCATCAGCGGCCAGCTTCATCTGGGCGAGCGAGGCGAAGCCGGCAAGCGCGCTCAGGATGTTGTTGAAGTCATGCGCAACCCCGCCCGCGAGCACGCCGACCGCCTCCATTTTCTGGAGATGACGGACATGTTCTTCGAGCTTCCGCCGCTCTGTCACATCGCGGATAATACCCTCTGTTCCTTCAAATGTCCCGTCCTTGTCAAAATTGATCGTTGAGGAATTTTCCAGAAAAATCTCTCTGCCGCTTCTTGTCCTGCCCGCAAACTCATACTGACGGACAGCTCCGTTACGCTCGAGTTCTTCCATAAATCTCGCTCGGTCGGCTGCGCTTTTCCAGAGTTCCACCATAGGCTTGCCGATCATCTGCTCAGGGAACTCGTAGCCGAACATGCACGCTCCCGATTGGTTGATCTGAACAATGCGCTGCTTGTTATCTGTGTAAAAAACACCGTCAGGGACCGACTCAATTAAATGTTTGAATCTCGCTTCACTTGACTGACGAGCCGCTTCACTGCGGCGGCGGGCGATAATTTTCCACATGCCCTGCATGAAAAGCCGCACGCTGCTGACATCATCATTCGCGTACGGCTCCCGCTTGTTGCCCACTCCGATCGCGGCAACGATGCGGCCGCCGTCAAAGACCGGGACACCGAGATGGCGTTTTACCGGAAAGTGACCTTCCGGCAGGCCTTTGCGGGAAGGGTCGGTCATGTAGTCATTGTGAACCACCGGCTCTCGCCGCCTGATGCTGTCCGCCCAGATGCCAGCGTCTGTCAGCGGGCAATGCGGGCCGAACGAGCTGGAACAGTCCCTGAACACCTTTTTTGACCAGATGGTAAATGTTATTGTCCGGGTATCTTCATCATACTGATGAAAGTATCCGGCTTCACTTCCGGTGAGTTCGACGATCGCCTCGAGCGCGAACGAATAATAGTCCTTCTCATTCTCCGAAACCAGATCTTGCAGACAGTGCTCCAGCTCAAGACGCTTCGCTTCGCGCCGGATGCGCTCCTCGGTGTTCTTCTGGCCGGTGATGTCGCGGATCGTTCCCGTCCAGAGGACATCGCCGTTTTCGAGCTGCCGGGGCAGGGACTCCAGATGCATCCACCGCAGGCCGTTTTCGAGTTCCATACGGCCTTCCCATGCAAAACTGGTGCGGGTTTTCTTTGCTTCACTGATTGCATTGAAAAAACCGCTCAGATCCTCAGGATAAATTTTTTGATAGACGGCCGACGGATCTTCCATTAACTGCTGCCGGGGGATGCCAAGCATTGCGCAACACTTATCACTTGCGAACTCAAGGCGGTATGATTTCTGCCCCGGCATCTTCACGGCTGTCAATGGCATCGCCCTGATGCGGTACACGCCGTCCGACAGGGCTGAAATCAGGTCTTCATGCAAAAAATCTGCTTGATTATTATTCATGGCTTTTCACTGCATGAACCGCTCGCGTTTCTGTCTTCACGGAGTTTCCTTTCTTTCAGGCCTCGAAAATTCAGAATCCGGGGATATGTATCATTAAAAAATTGTAGCGTT
>JBBIQQ010000146.1:0-3521 GCA_037442225.1 Nitrospirota bacterium | reverse complement strand
TTGCTCAACTTATTTAGGTTAGATTCCTGTCCGGTTCAATTGGGGGCTGTTTCAGCTTCAGAGCTGAGCGTTGAATGGCGCTTATCCCGTCAGCTGTCGGCATTCTTTCCTGTTCCACGTGGAACACTGTCGCCGCTCGGTCAGTTTCTTCCTGAAAAGCGCTCCAGAACGGCAGTTCTTACCAACCTCTGACAACCTCCCTGTCGATATGCTTTCAGCCGGGTCGGCAGTTTATTCTCTAACACCGTCAATCGTCAGCTTACCTCAGTCGTGAAATAGCGGAGCGAACCGGGATGAGCACCTGGGCGTGGCGCGCCGCGGCTGTATGAGCCTGTGCTGAAAATGCCCGGCCAGCGGCTTGGAGTCAAAGACGGTATTGAAATGGCGTCTGATTGCTATAATGCAGGCGGCTGGGATAAAGAGCGCAGGCTGGTCATGGTGCGCAGCAGGGCATCAGGAGGTCGAAAACCACCATGCAAAGGTGCTGAAACTGCCTGCTGATGATGAGGACATCTCGAACTGTTGACACGTTTGATTCATTGCCAACCTCGACTGTCGGCCCATTTGCTTTGGAAGCTCTGCCAGATGCGGGCAGGCGCAGAAAACCGCATCAATGGCGGAGGCGGATTTTTACTTCAGCAGGGCACGCTCAGGGGTTGTGAGAATGCCCCATGCCGACAGATGCGGCTGGCGAAAGCTGGTTCAGACGTCAGTGTTTTTGCTGAAACACAAGCACTCCTTTATCCCAAACCTGCCGGTTCTTCGGGCTTCCATTAGGTGAGTAATGGAGCCATGTTCCATGAGGCTTCCCGTCGTGGAATTGACCGACGATGGCGATTTTCCCGTTGTCATGCCAGGCTTTGAACGGGCCGATCCTCTTTCCGCGATCAAAACGGCTCTCGGAAGCACGGACGCCGTTTGCGTGCCAGCCTACCCACGGCCCGTGCTTGGCAACACCAATGAATTCTCCTTTTTCAACGTTGTTTCCGGATGCGTTCCACGCCAAGAATGCGATTTTCCCATCGCCGGAGGTGCAGGCGCGGGCCTTTGCATAGGGGGATGCCGCCTGATTATAGGATGCGCAGAAGCACCCTTCGGCATCACCGCACCGCATCGGCTCGGCGCGCAGAATCACGCGGAGAACCGTGTCGTCAGGGTCAGCAGCGGAAGGCGCCGGCAGGCAGATGAGTAATGTGATGAGGCATCCCGTTGCGATGGGGGTCAAAGAGAGCATATCAGCAAGGCGCTAAGCATTTCGCAATTGTTTTTTCTTATGAGATTGACAAAGGGTTTGGTCGGCGTCGTCGGCATTGCCTTCTCCGTAGGCACCAGATCCGACAAGGAGAACGTTCATGGCATTCAGAATCCTGTCTCAGTAGAGACTGTCGGCACCGCATGCACAGGGTTGTTCCTGAAAGGCGCCGACCTGCCTGACACATTGTTTCTTGCCTCCTGAAAGCCCCGGCGAAACATCATAGCATATTGGTATTGCTTGCTCTATGCGCTGGTTTGAGCTATTTTTTTCAGAATGCGCTCTTTCAGCGTCTCTTTTGGCAGACCGCCGACAATGCGGTCGATTTCCTTGCCTTCCTTGTAAACCACAATAGTGGGCGTTCCGGTAACGTTGCACTGAACTGCAGTAGGAGTATGCTCGTCGCAGTTCAGCTTTGCAGCCCGAACCTGCGCAGAGAGATCCTTGGCGAGCTCCTCGTATACCGGAGAAAACGCCTTGCAGTGGCCGCACCATGGAGCCCAGAAATACACCAGAATGCTTCCCTGAAAGCCTGTAACTTCCGTCGAAAAAGACGCACCTGTCAGCTCTATCATTTCAGTCGTCACAATGCCTCCTTGCCTTAGAGCCATTTTCTTTGAGGCTACCATACCGGGAAAAGGAAGGCAAATCGGGCGCTTACCTCGCCATTTCCGTTTCCATCGACAGTTGGTATCGCCATGCTGATGCCGCGCGGCGTGATATAATAATAAAAACGCTCGCGGAGGGTCGGATGAAGCTTCCGGAATACGTGACAAAAACTGAGGTACAGCGCGTTTGCGCTGAGCTTGGCATTTCAGACTGGACGAAAAAAAAGAAGGCGGAAGTTTCGCTGGAAGAGGCAAAAAAGATTTTTGCCCATGTGCCGAAAAAGGGGCTGGACGTCGCGCTCGACGATTTTTGTGCCGGACTCGCTGTGGAGCTTGAGCATGGCATCATGTTTAAAAAATACAACGTGACCAACAATCATCCAGTTCTTACCGGCATGATAGTGATGGCCCATTTTATGGAGTCGCTCGATTATTATAAACTCCTTGAGGTTGCCGAGCTTGAAGGTGACCTGGTCAAGGCTATCGCTGCCGGAGACATGGCCAAGACAAAATCCAAGTATGCGAAGATGACGCGGGCGCGCATTGAGCTGAGCGAAGCTGAGGCAAAACGCATTACTTAAAAAGACTTTGCTGTTTCCGGCAGAACGAATAGCTCAAGCTTTCACCTTTTGAGAGCCCGCCGGCTCTGCCCGGCGACAAGCCGCGAGAAGGCGGTTTTCGATAGATGGCTGACATACGTAATATGGGGCCGCCATGTTCAGTTGCATCAAAAGGCGGGGTCAGAGCGTAACATCCTCTGCAATGCCGGTTTTCTCTTTCAGCAGCAGCTCAATTTTGCTCCAGTCAACCATCTCCGCAACCCCGGCAGCTTGAAGCTTTACAACCGCTTCTGCGCGGATGTTTTTCAGCTTCCCGTAGGCATCCCCGTTTATTTCGATGAATACCCGGTTGGTGTCCGTGCGAAACACCTTGACCGGCATATAGATAATTTCGCCGGGCATATTCCTTTTCACCTCAGGGTAAAGTTTTGCCATATGATCCGGATGAACGCGGATGCATCCATGGCTTGCGAAGCGGCTGATCGATGCAGGGTTATTGGTCTCATGCAACAGAATGCCCGGAATTGAGGTCTTGATCGCGTACTTGCCGAGCGGATTGTCCGGTCCGGGCGGAACCGAAACGAGGACTTCCTTTCCCTCTTTCCCCATCTCTTCCTGAATTGACGGCGGAACAGACCATGTCGGATCTTTTTCCTTGGCTGTAACGACAAATTTTCCAGTCGGTGTTCGCCAATCAAAGCCGTTTCCCTTGCGGGACAGCCCGAGCGCCACCGGAAATGTCCCGGCGAGACGATTTTCCTTGAAAAAATAGAGGCGGCGCTCGGGAATATTGATGATGATGCCCTCATCAATCGCAACTGGCACAATCTTGCGGTCAATAACTCTCAGCGTCTGGCCGATGGCAAGTCGCTTTTTCGGGTCCAGTCTGTTCGCGTCGACAATGCGTTTTGCCGGAACCCCGAGCTTTGCCGCAATGCGTTCAAGTGTGTCCCCCTTCTCCACGGAATATTCAATTTCTCCGCCGATAACCGCGGACTGAACGGGACTGCCGATCCCGAGGATAATCGCTGAGAGGAGGATGAAATACCACATAATGGTAATGTTATCTCGAATGCCGTCTTGCACGCAAGAACGGCACGG
>JBBIQQ010000145.1:3363-3597 GCA_037442225.1 Nitrospirota bacterium | reverse complement strand
CAGATATATCATGAAGTTAAAAAGGCAGTTCGGACAGACCGCGTTTATTTGGTCAACCGTTTCGATGGCGTCTTAATTTCGCACAAGGATATTGAAAAAGTACTCAATGTCGTTATGGGCAGGGGGGTGTAGCAATGCCGGCAAAAGACTTCATCAGGCAGCGTTTTTTTCCCCATCTCTGGTGCGCGGGATGCGGCCACGGCTCTATTATGGCCAGTCTCATCCGGGCGATAG
>JBBIQQ010000145.1:0-3347 GCA_037442225.1 Nitrospirota bacterium | reverse complement strand
AACCCTGCCAAAAAACAACGTGGTCATCGTCTCAGGCATCGGCTGCTCGTCCCGGCTGCCCGGCTATCTTGATTTTCACACACTGCATACGCTGCACGGCCGGGCGCTGGCTTTTGCAACCGGCATTAAAATGGGCCGCCCTGAGTTGACCGTTATCGTTCCAATGGGCGACGGCGATGCCGCGGCCATTGGCGGCAACCATCTGATTCACGCGGCACGCCGCAATATTGATGTGACGGCTCTGGTCCTGAACAACTCCATTTACGGCATGACCGGCGGCCAGAGCTCCCCCACCACGCCGCTGGGGACCATTTCAGCCACAACACCCCGCGGAAACATCGATCCGGCGTTTAATCTCGTCGAACTTGCCAAGGGGGCCGGGGCTTCGTTCGTTGCCCGATCTACGGCATTTCATACCAAGGAACTTGAAGAGATGCTGGCAAAAGCAATAAACCACCGGGGCTTTGCGTTTGTCGAGGCAATGAGCGGCTGCCCGACCTATTATGGTCGCCGTAACAAGATCGGGTCAGGGGTCGACCTCATGCGCTCGTTTAGGGACCGCACCGTACCGATCGGCTCCGAAAAGAAAAGGGAGGATCCGTCGCTGATTGAGCGCGGCATATTTGTTGAAAAAGCTTGCCCCGCATATGCTGACCAGTGCCGGTACGTTGAGCAGGACGCTGACCGGAGAGGTGCATCATGACCGCGAAATCATTCGTCTTCACCGGGTCGGGCGGCCAGGGCGTCATAACCGCGGCGATTGTTCTGGGCGAGGCGGCAGCGCTGCATGAAGGATTGAACGCCGTCCAGACACAAACATACGGGCCGGAAGCGCGGGGCGGCGCGACACGGGCCGACCTCATCATATCAACAGATCCGATACGCTATCCGAAGGTGATAAACCCGCATGTGTTGGTCTGTCTCACCCAGGAAGCCTACAACAAATTCTCTCCCATTGTTCGGCCCGGCGGCCTTCTCATCGCTGACGCGTCATTCGTCAGTACCGTGAGAAAGGCGGACGGCCGCCAGATAGTTCTTCCCATGTTTGAAGCAGTGAAAAAGGAGATCGGCAACACGATTGTCTTCAATATCTGCGTGCTCGGATGCGTAGTTGCACTCACCGGAGTTGTCGGCAAAGACGCTGTCCTCAAGGCGCTCACCTCCAGAATGACTCCCGCTCATCTGGCGATGAATCTGAAAGCTCTTGATTTAGGCTGTGATCTGGCAAAGACATGTGGAAACAGCTTCATTGCCTGCCTTGTGAAGCCGGCTTCATGATACGGGCATGAAGGTTCTGAGAAAATGCATCAGAAATGCTTCTGGCGAAACGCTGCGCGGTGATCTGCACGCTGCGCCCGGCAACAGCAGCCTTGTCATCGTCTGCCACGGATTCGGCAAGACATGGAACAAGAATCGCCCGCAGTACCGCAACATCTGTTTGGCGTTTCAGGCTGCCGGCATCAATGCGTTTCGTTTCAGTTTCAGCGGACTAAAGCCGAGCGGCGGGAAGGCTGAAGATTCTTCATATTCAAAACAGAAATCGGATCTTGCCGCGGTCATCGACTACTTCTCCATGAAACTGCGTCCCGGGCCGATTACGATAACTGCCCACAGCTTCGGGAGCGTTGCGTCTGCGCTGCAGGCAGCAGAAGATTCGCGCATCGGGCAGCTCCTGCTGGTAGCCCCGCGCCTTCTGCCCCGTCAATCAATGGTTGCCAGATCCATCGAGACCTTCTGCGGGCAGAAGCTTGAAGAAATTGTTGCTTCACCCGCACGACGATTCCCGGTCGGGCCGATCATGATTGGAGATATCGAGTATTCATTCAGCAGGACATACATCGAGGATCTGATACACACCGATGTGCTCGCTGCCATCGAAAAAATACGGGTTCCGGTATCCATTCTCCGCGGAGTAAATGACAAGCGGATTTCTGAACGGGAGATTCTCGCCGCTGTGGCTCGTAACAGCCTCGTTACGTATGTTCCCCTGCCGGACGCCGGCCACTCGTTCGGCTCGGCCGGACAGCGCGAAGCCTTGTGCAAAGCTCTCGTGCAGGCGTATCGCCAAAACCGCCGGCTTGCCTGATACGCCGGCAGGTTCCGGAAATTGCGGCAACAGCTTTTTCTGAACGATATCTGCTGGCTTGAGCTTTTTCCTGACAGTCCATCTCCTGGCGTCTCAACAGGTATAATCACTATCAGGGCTCAGGGCATGATGCAGCAAAGAGAAAAGCCATTTTAAGGGGTGTTTCATGAGAAAGAAAAAGAGCACGCAGTCCGAAAATGAAAAGCCCGCAACGCATGACGAATTCGTCGTAAGCCAGAGAGGCAAGGCCGTTACCGGTCCGCTGGCAGGACTGACAAAATCTCTCGCCGCCCCCTATTGTGTCAAAATCACCATCACGCCTGAAAACCCCGATGACTGGCCGCTCATCAGGGAATATTATCTCCGCAATGAAAAGCAGCTCCTGAAAGATCTCTTGCCATTCATGGCGGAGGGAGCTTTTTCGCTTGCAAAAAAGCAGACGATACCCAACATGAGAAAAAATTTCATCGATATCCTGAGAGTTCAGGCCGCCCTGCTGCATGGGTTTTTGAAAGAAGCGCGCAAATGCAAGGACAGAAACCTGCTGACTTCCCTGGATGCCGCGGTTGCGTCGGTTGCCGACTTGAAAGACATCAGGCGGCCTGATGGAAAGCATGACTGTGAGTTCTTTACAAGGCAGGTAATGGAGGGCTTGTATTCGGCAGCGGTAATCCGCAACAGGCTGAGGCTTCGAAACACAACCCCGGTCTTTAAGCAGGACGATTTCAATCTCATTTACATCAAGACCGGTACGAAATTGTTAAACGAGCTGCATGGTTATAAATTAGTGTCAGACGGGCACATGATTTTGACTCTGATGAGCAGGGGTAAGTTCGCATCGATTAGACATCCGCAATTCTTTGCGCTCATGCTGAACCTCATGAGAAGTGTTTGCGAAAACTACCGGCCCGTTTCGAGCCCGATAGTTCTCTATTCTGAAGGCGTTGTCTGTGAACTTGACGTAATGAGGGGCATCATCGAAAAAGCGTTTCCCACAACCTTTCTGCGCTGATTCCTCTCAGGGCCAATTCTTGCCGGGTTTCCCCCAGTCGTGCCTGTCGTTGCTGCCAATCTGGTAGTCGTAAGTGGATTCGTATGCCAGGAATTCTTCGTCGCCGCCGATATTTTTGAAATCAGGGTCATCTTCCCAGTAGGTCTGGAATTTGCTCACGCTGAAGTCCATCCGTATTCGCTTCGACTAAAGTTTGTTAGAGTCCAAGGGAGTGGTGTAAGAGTCGAGGGGGCTTGAAAAAGAGGAGCC
>JBBIQQ010000144.1:0-3599 GCA_037442225.1 Nitrospirota bacterium | reverse complement strand
GCAGATACGAAGCCAGGTGGAGGACCTGTTGGGTGAAATCCGCATACGGGCAGCACGCGGCGAACGTGTTCTTGTCACGACGCTTACGAAAAAAATGGCGGAAGATGTCACTGATTTCTACACAGATCTCGGCATCCGTGCCCACTACCTCCATTCTGACATCGACACTCTTGAGCGTGTCGAAATCCTGCGCGACCTGCGGCTCGGGGTGTTTGATGTGCTAATCGGGGTAAACCTGCTTCGCGAAGGACTTGACCTGCCCGAGGTGTCTCTTGTGGCGATCTTCGATGCGGACAAGGAAGGCTTTCTCCGCTCGGAACGTTCGCTCATTCAGACTTCAGGACGCGCTGCCAGGAATGTGAACGGTGAGGTCATTTTCTATGCCGACAGAATGACCGGCTCAATGCAGGGCGCGATTGACGAAACTGAACGGCGCCGCGCCATTCAGTTGGAATATAACAAACAGATGAACATCGAGCCCGAGACAATAAAGAGCCAGATCAAGGACATTCTCAGCTCAATCTACGAAGCCGATTACTACAGCGTGCCGATGATGGCTGCCGAAGAGCCTGCTGGTTACAGCCTGAGCGAAGATGCGGTCAGGCTGCTCGAGGCGGAGATGAAAGAGTGTGCCAAGCGGCTTGAATTTGAGAAGGCCGCTGAGCTGCGAGACAAGATACGCGCCGTTCGTGAGCAGATGCTGAAAACAGGGGTGAAACTGTAGTCGAAGCAAGATCCAAAATCGCGGAAGGGGGCGGGACGTATTGACATGAGCGAATCCTGATTTGGAGCGCTTGGCTTCGAAGTAATGAATCCGGAAATTATGCAGCCAGCAGATTTTTCAGCGCCTCGTCGATATTCGGATAACTGAATTTGAAACCGCTTTCGAGCAAGCGCCTCGGCAGTACATGCTGTCCTTTGATCAATGCATCAACACCTTCTCCGAACTTTAGGCGGAGCACAAATGTCGGCACCGGAAATAGCGCGGGACGATGCAGAGCGGATGCAAGCGCCTTCGTAAAAACCTCGTTCGTAACGGGATTTGGCGCTGTCAGATTATAAACACCATTGCAACGCTCCTGCTTTATGACAAAGTGAAACGCTTCCGCCAAATCAGCAATATGCACCCACGGAAACGGCTGCAACCCATTGCCGATAACCCCTCCAAGCCCCAGCAGAAATGGGGTCAGCATCTTCGCGAGCGCTCCTCCGCCTCTGCCCAGAACAACGCCAAACCGAAAGATGACCGTCCGAATGCCAAGCTCTGCCGCTCGCGACGCTTCTAGCTCCCAGTCCTGAGCCAGATTTCCGAGAAAGTCATCGGCGAGTCGGGCTGCCCCCTCATCGCATGGCACGTCAGGCGGATAAATACCGACGGCTGAAGTAGAGATAAAAAGCCGCGGCGTGCTTTTGAGTTCACCAAACGCGTCGGCCAGCGCTCGGGTCGTATCAATTCTACTTGCGTAGAGCTCTTTCTTGTAATCTTCTGTCCACCGCGCCATTATAGGCGCGCCGGCAAGATTAATAACGATATCTGAATCCTTCAGCTTTTCTTTCAGTATCCCCGGAGACCGGAATACGTCGCGGCCGAGCGGGATAACGGCGAATCCCCGCTCTGCAAATGCCGCCTTCAGGTACGTGCCGACAAAGCCGCTCGCTCCGCTCATCGCAATATTCATAGCGGGTCCTTCGGCAGAATGAAAAAGAAATTGTTTCCATGCTGCGTTGGCTCATAACCGACTTTTCCGCCATGAATTTCAACGGCATTCCTGACAAAAAAGAGTCCGTGGCCGCTTCCGGGGCGCGCTGCCGCATTGTCGGCACGTCCGCCTTCCTGAAATATCCGATCACGGTCGTTGATGCTTATGTGGCTGCCAGTGCTGAATATGTTGTATTTAACGCCATCCTTCCCGTCGCCGAAACAGTTATGAATAATCTCCCTCCCGTAGGAAATATATTTCTTCTTCTCGCCATCTTCGGTGATTATTGTCTCCGTATATTTGAGCGCATTCGAAAAAAAGTTCGCATAAACCTGTGCTATCAAACCGACGTCAACAACACTGATCATTTCTTCATCCGGCAACCCGCTGAAGCGGTCATCAATTGAAATCCCCCGGGCGGCAAACTGTTCACGATAACGATCCAGCTGAGGTTCGACCACCTCTTTTTTCAGATTGCAGAGCTTGGTGCGAAGGATAAGTCGCCCCTGGTCAAAATGGCTTCTCCGCAAAAGGGTCTCGAGAAACAGGCTCATGTTGTTGTAATGGCGCTCGATATTTTCGTACTCCGCCTTCAGTCCCCGATTGACATCGGTGAATTCCTCCAGAAAGCGCGCCATATTCAGCGGGTGCTCATCACCGAGGCAGGCGTGATGCGCGAGTTCTTCTTCCAGTACTGCCGCCTGCTGAAGCCGCCCCTTCAATTGCCGGAGATAAAGGCGGAAGATCATATTCGGAACAATAACGTTGTGCTCGATATCGGCAACGAGCGTGCGGATAAACCTGATATGCTGCTCATTCTTCAGTGCGAGAAATTTGTTATGCAGGTTATAGCCGATGCGATTGGCAAACTTCTGAAAAAAAAGAATGCGGTGAGGCGACCGCGGGACAAAGGGAAACAGTTCCAGCACGCCGATAATCCCGTCCACAGTTCTGAATGGAAGCTGGTTCATCAGAAAGTCTCGCCCCTTTACACTGACAATCAGGCTGTTGGCTTCAGTCACATATGGCTCTGTGTGGGGATAAACATCAGGAGTCGGCTCGCTTGGCTCCGCGCGATCCTCTGTCGTCTGGGCAACCAGAGAGAAGCCGGCATCTTTCTCGTTGGCCATGAAAAGACGGCAGTCATGGCCAAAAAATATTTTCGGGATGCTTACGCAGAGCGTATAGAAATCCACAAGGGTATCGAATTCCTGTGAAAGGTCAAAAAAAGTGGTCAGCGCAGAGTTTTCTTCCGACGAGAAACTGTAGTCGATGAAATCCTGTTTTTTTTGCGCAACACGTTGCAGGATGCGTTCTGCGTCACTCATATGCTCCCTCCCTTCCTATGCTAAGTATAGCAAATTATGCGCGGGAGGAATGGGGCGGTTTTGGGCGCAAAACGCGGCCGCTCACAGACGCGGCATGCATCAATCGTCCGATGCGGCATTATAAAACTCAGGCAAGCCAGAAAACAAGGATAAGGCTCGTCACGGCAATAAACAGCGTAGCGATAATGCTCAGGAAAAAAGGGCGGAACCCGACCCGAAGCAATTGCCGGAAGTCAGTCTCCAAACCCATGCCTGCCATAGCCATCGTAAGCAGAAACATATCCAGCAGCTCTATCCAGTGGACTGCTTTGGGGGTAAAGAAATCGACCGAGTTCAGCGCTACCATGCCGAGAAATCCGAGCAGAAAAAAAGGAAATGCGACCCCGGATTGTTCTTCTCCGTCTCCCTGTCGCACAGCTCCCCTTGCAGCGAGCATGGAGATGATGATGGCGATCGGAATGAGCGCAGCCACGCGTGTCAACTTGATGATAATGCCGATTTCACCGCTTTCATCGCCTCCGCTGAAAGCCGCCGTGATAACCTGCGCGACTTCGTGGATTGAGGCACCTAC
>JBBIQQ010000143.1:0-3643 GCA_037442225.1 Nitrospirota bacterium | reverse complement strand
TGCGCCTGCTGCCCGCCTTATAGTCATGAAGACACGGAACTGGTCGTGACGGTCTGATGCCGATACGCGTTTCCCGAAGACAATTTGAACTGTTTGCCGAGAAGGCGCTGGCCGACATCCCGCGAAAGTACCGGAGGCTGTTTCGCAATATCACCATCATCGTGCAGGATCTGCCGGATGAGGATGATGTCGAGCTAACCGGAGTCCCCGCAGATGAATTGCTCGGGCTCTTCAAGGGAGCATCAATTCTTGAACAGGACGGTTTTTTTGCCATTCCTTCGCCTATGCCCAATGCTATTTATCTCTTTCAAAAAAACATCGAAGAGATATGCGGAAATGAAAAAGAGCTGGTCAACGAAATCAGCATGACCTTGCTCCATGAAGTGGGGCACTACTTTGGAATGACCGAAGAAGACTTGGAAAGGTTTGAAAACGGCAAAAGCTAAGATTCAGGCATTGGAACTGTTGAGAAAAAATGCCCGTTGGCTACTGTTAAAATAAGACCATGAAAATACTTCTGACCGGATCAACCGGTTTTATCGGCCACCGCCTGCTTATAAGACTGCTTGAAGATTCGAATGTGTCGGTTCGGCTTCTGGTGCGCAATGCACGAAAGGTCAGTCCGGGCATGCTGAGCAGGGTTGATGTATTCGAAGGTGATGTTTTTGATCCGCCATCTCTTGAGCGTGCATTGTCAGGAATCGACATAGCCTACTACCTCGTGCATTCGATGACCGCAAAGGATTTCCGGGAGCGAGATCGGTTGAGCGCGACCAATTTCAGGAATGCCTGCCTTTCCGCCGGGGTCAGGCGCATTGTCTATTTTGGCGGGTTGGGTGTCAGGGAGACGGCGAGCGAACATCTCCTGAGCCGGATAGAGGTCGGGGAGATTCTGAGCGCCCGGCCGGACCACATCCAGACACTTTGGTTCCGCGCCGGTGTTGTCATTGGATCGGGAAGCGCCAGTTTCGAGATTATCAGGCATCTTGTACAGAAACTGCCCGTAATGATAACGCCAAAATGGGTCAGAACAAAAACACAGCCTATCGCGGTTGATGACGCAATCTCCTATCTCGTCGCCGCCAAAGATCTCGCTGAGCAAGGCAATCTGGTTATTGATGTTGGCGCGGAAGTGATGAGCTTTTGTGATATGATGGTGCATACTGCCGAGGTTATGGGGCTGAAACGATATCTGATTCCAGTGCCGTTGCTGACGCCTCGGCTCTCGTCTTACTGGTTGACTCTCTTGACACCTGTTCCTTACAACATCGCCGCCGAACTCATCGAAGGGCTCAAGTCCGAAACGATTGCGCAGAATGACCATGCCGTTCGATACTTCCCCGCTATAAAGCCCATGACGCTGAAAAATGCCGTCCGGCGAGCAATCGACGAGATTATTCAGGAGCAGGTGGTCAGCCGGTGGTGCGACAGCAGTGCTGGTGAGACATGCGACATCAATTATCAGGAAAGCAGCCTGAACAGCGCGGTATATAAATTCAGAAAGGTCAAAGCATTTCCGCCAGAAAGGGCTGCCGGTATATTCAAGGCGATATTGACGGTTGGCGGTGAAGGCGGCTGGTTCCGCTATAACATACTTTGGGAGATCCGCGGCATTATCGACAAACTGATCGGAGGGTATGGCCTGAATCGGGGGCGGCGACATAGAACAGACCTTCGGGTCGGCGACAGCCTTGACTGGTGGAAGGTGGTCGATATGCGCGAGGGCAAGCGGCTGCTGCTCCAGTCACAGATGAAGCGGCCATGCTGCGCATGGCTTGAGTTTGTTGTTGAATATGACTCTCTCGTGATAACCGCCTATTTTTATCCGCAAGGCCTTGGAGGACGCCTGTATTGGCATGCCACTCTTCCTGCGCATTATCTGATTTTTGAAGACCTTGCGGCCAGTATCGTGAAGAAGGCAGAGCAAAACTGATACTACATTGGGTATAATGAATTTTTGCATACTCTGCCAGACGTATCTTGGCCTTTAAGGAATAGCATTCATTATGCGCATGGATTTCCTGAAAGAACCGGCTTCCGATCTCGCCGAAAAGCTTATAACACACGTCGCTCGTAAAACAAACGAGCGCTGTCTTCGTTTTTGCCCGTCAGCCTCTCTTTCCGTACCACGCCGGACTGGCAGCATCCCGACGGTGATGTACGTACATGTGCCTTTTTGTGAGGAGCTCTGCCCCTATTGCTCGTTCAACCGCGTGAGATTTCAGGAAGAGCTGGCGCGGCCGTATTTTGCAGCACTGCGCACAGAAATTCTCATGTATAAGGATCTCGGGTATGAATTCCAGGCGCTCTATGTTGGCGGCGGCACACCGACAATCCTGATGGATGAGCTTGCTGAGACCGTTGGTCTCATAAAGTCGTTGTACAGCATTACCGAAACATCGATTGAGACGAACCCGAACCACCTCACTCCTGAAAATATCGATACATTGAAGTCAATGGGTGTAGACCGCTTATCTGTCGGCGTTCAGACATTCAACGACTCCCTGCTGAGGGCGCTGAACCGATACCATAAGTATGGCAGCGGACAAGAGATTGCTGAACGGCTGACTAATACCCAGGGCATTTTTCATACGCTCAATGTGGATCTTATCTTCAATTTTCCCTCGCAGACTATGGAGATGCTCGAGAAAGACCTTGCCACGATAATCGGTCTCGGCGTTGACCAGATTACATATTATCCTCTCATGTCATCATCCCGGACACAGAAGAAGATGCTACAGGAGTTGGGCTCGCTCGATTATGCGCGCGGACGGAAGTTTTTCGCGAAACTAACCGAAACGCTCGCATCACACTACACGGCAACGACCGCATGGTGTTTCTCAAAAAATGATTCCATGATTGATGAATATGCGGTAACTTATGAGGAATACGCAGGGCTTGGCAGCGGTGCTATCGGACACATCGGCGGAAGCGCATATGCGAATACGTTTGATATTGATGCTTACATCCGGAAGATTCGTGCAGGAGGGTTCCCGATAGCAGCAAAGCGGGATTATTCTCTGCGTGAACGTCTGTGTTACGACTTTTTGATGAAACTTTTCGGTCTGCGCCTGAATCTCAGGTCGGTCAACACGAAGCACGGCGTAAACATATGCTATCGGCTTTGGCCTGAGATTCTTTTCTTCCGCCTGATTCGCGGGTTAAAAAAAGAAGGTGATGAGCTTAGGCTTACGAAACGCGGCCAGTATTACTGGCTTCTCATGATGCGTGAGTTTTTCATTGCCGTGAACAACTTCAGAGACTACTGCCGTGAGCAAATAGACGAAAGCCAGAAGACTGTCTGATTGCCGTATGCCGGAATAGAACTTGACCTTCTCCCCGGAAACTCTACTTATAAACTGTCTCGGGTTTAGGGGATCTTACGTTACGACTGGGCCTTCGATGCAAAAATTAATCCGGCGGCTACCTACTTTCCCATACCCTCTCGGATAGAGTATCATCGGCCTTGGAGGACTTTACTTCCGTGTTCGAGATGGGAACGGGTGTTGCCCCTCCAGTATAACCACCGGAAACTTTAATTTATAGTGAATATTTAGTATATAACAAAGAGCTCCGAAAATCAACCCTAATCCGTTGACGACATAGGGGAGAGAAAGGAAGTAGAGGTCAAGACACACGGGCT
>JBBIQQ010000142.1:0-3648 GCA_037442225.1 Nitrospirota bacterium | reverse complement strand
CCGCGTTACCGCCTTGAAAGGGCGATGTCCTAGGCCGGGCTAGACGATGGGGACATGAGCCGCGTTGGATTCGAACCAACGACCCACGCCTTAAAAGGGCGTTGCTCTACCAACTGAGCTAGCGGCCCGCGCACTGCGCCGGCCTGATGCAGTGAGACGTGAGTAAATAATGTACAGTGAAAAAGCCGATTTTGTCAATGCCTGCTTCCTCATAATTGCCTTCTCAGTCCTTATGCAATAACTCTTCGACCGGAGATGGTATTTTCGACAATGTTGCGGTCCGCCAACGGGGGCAGTCATTGCAAAACCATTCAAAGCGGAACGTTTCCTGCCGGCAGGAACGAACAACAACAGCAACACACAGCGTGAAATTCCTGAAAGGCTCTCTCACAAAAATATCAGGTTCATGAATAATTCTGGCTGGAGAAGCCGGCGGGTAGCTTCAAGAGCATCGGTTTCGGTAAAATAGAAACTGTTGCCACTTAATTCAGACGAGGTGCATATGAAACGTTTGCTGGGAAGTGTTCTCATTTTCGCGCTCGCGGCGATGCCGGTCTTTGCCGCTGAAAAAACAAAGCTGAAGACCAGCAAAGAAAAACTGGGGTACAGTGTCGGATATGTAACCGGGATGAACATGAAGCAGGACGGACTGGATATTTCAGCAGAGCAGCTGTCCCGGGGCATCCGGGATGGATATCTCGGAAAGAAAGGCGTTATGACCGAAGATGAAATTAAGGGCGCGCTTGATGAATATCAGAAGGTTCTTGCCGCAAAACAGGCCGAAGCAATGAAACAACTGGCTGAAAAAAACAAGAGGGATGGCACCGCATATCTTGCGGAAAACGGGAAGAAGGAAGGTGTCGCTACAACTGCGAGCGGTCTTCAGTATAAGGTGGTAAGCCCCGGAACCGGCAAACAGCCGAAAGAAACCGACACGGTGAAAGTGCATTACCGCGGCACCACGCTCGATGGAACCGAGTTTGACAGCTCAATCAGGCGCGGAGAGCCTGCGACATTTCCGGTGAACGGTGTTATTGCCGGATGGAAAGAGGTTCTGCAGCTCATGAAAGAAGGGGCGAAATGGCAGGTCGTAATCCCCTCTGAACTTGCCTATGGCGACCGGGGCGCTGCCCAGATCATCGGGCCGAATCAGGTGCTGCTTTTTGATGTTGAGTTGATACAGATTGTGCAGTAGCAGTTCGCAGCGGAAGCTTTTCCGCAAGCATCTGAGCGCATTGACAATACATGCGGTGAGTTTGTAATATTAGCGGAATTGTCTCGTGTGCGAGCTTTATATATGTTTAAATTTAAGGAGGTGAGAGCTTTGTATTTAGTTGTGGTTGATAACGACAAGTGCACCGGTTGCGAAGAGTGCGTCAACAACTGTCCGCAGGTAGTCTTCCAGATGACCGACGGCAAGTCTGATCCGTTCCAGGCTTCTGAATGCGTCATGTGTGAAACCTGCCTCAGTCTTTGCCCGACGGCTGCCATTACCATCACTGAGATGTAATCAGGAATAAAAGAGAGGGGGTTCCGCTTTCGCGGAACCGCCTCTCTTTTTAGCTTGAGAAGCTGCTACGTCTTTTCGATATAAATTTCCCAGCGGTCGCCGGTTTTGACGACCTCGATTGGGAAGCCGCCCTTTTCGGCAAAGCGCGGGAGCGAATCCTCAGCGGAAGCCGGGGCGTCGCAGAGAATCTTCAGAACCTGGCCGGGAGCCAGCTTTTCAACAGCTTTCTTGGTGAGTACGAGCGGATACGGGCATACTCTGCCCAACACATCAAGAACCTCAGCCGGTGTTTTTGCACTCAAATCTCCCATGGTACACTCCTCTTTTAATGTATTTTAGAAAATCTGCAGATGCGTCGCTGTTGCCAGCGCAGCGTTAATCTCGCTCATTGGCACAATCTTCGCTTTCATGTCGCCGCCGAGATCGTCGGCGTCCATGATCAGCGCATCTTCAGTCAACCCAAGGCGCTCAACATCCTCTTTGCAGTACATGATGGACAGGTCAAGAAGAAGGCCATTTTTGACATGCTGCCCGAGCGTTGAAACCCCATAACATTTGTTTGACTGATCTTTGAGTCCGTTCAAAACACCGTCGCCGACCATTGCCACGATAGGCTCCACATTCTGTCCGTCTTCAAGATAAATTTCAACCGTCTGGCTGGCAATGGCATGCGTCATGGCCAGACGGGATGCCTCGGTCTTATAAGGCATGGAGCGGAGGATGAATGCTATTTTCTTAATCATCTTAATCACCTCCTATGAGCAGTACGCGGTCGGCATTATAGCAGCTTGCCAGATACCAGTCCATGCTTTTGCGAATCCAGCCGTCCATGGTGTCTTCCTTGTGATAACCGCGGGCTTCCGCGCACGCTTCGCAGGCGCATGCCTGAAACCTGCCGGTCTTATACATCTCATCAAGAGCTTTCGCGAGATACGAATAGTCCTTGAACGAACGCTGCCCTTTTTTGGAGAGCATGGTGCCGTTCGACGAGACCCAGAAATCGACGGTGTGCCCCTTCTTTACCGCCGCTTCGGCCAGTTTGACCGAAAAGTCGAGTGAGAGCGAGCCAACAAGGCTAGAAAAGGCGCCTATTGTGAGTTTTCCCATTATATCCTCCTTGCGTAGTCGAGCCAGCCTAGATCCATACGATTTTTTCGTAGTCGTTGAACATCAGGTCAACGAGGTCATCATAATTGATCACCTTGACGTTTCCGGGAACCTGAGCAGCATTGAATCCTCTGATCTCAAGGTCTTCTGCCAGAACATAGAAGTTCGCACTCTTTTGGAGAACCGGATCTGCTGCACCGGCCTCCTTGACGGCAGCGTGGTAAATACCGTTACCGACAAATATAATGCCAAGCTTCTCTGCGCTCAACCGATCAAGCATATCGCCGCCGGTCCTGAAGTCGCTCTTAAACACTGCTAGTTTCATCCATACACCTCCCTGTGCGGAATTTGGATTATGTCATGCGTCAAACATTCCAGTAAATGTAACGCAACGGCCAGAAGAAAGACAGACAGATACATGCCAGCAGGCATTCTAAAGTGGAACGCTGTCTCTATATGCATAGATACAATAACACAATAAGAGAATTCCGGGGGGAGGTCAAATTAAAAAAACTTATTTCCATATTATTTTTGCTGAAGCCTCAGACTGAGACGCATTATTCAGTATTTGCCGCCGGAGCCATCAGGTGAAACAGCAGCGAGTCGATTTTATCGAGCAGGCTTTTGAATTCCCCTCCGTAGCTCTTGGCGGAGCCGAACAACGCAAGCCTCATTTCCCGGACCGCGGGGTCACTGCACTTGTCATATGCAAGGGGACCTTGCTGCATGAGGATTGATTCCTGCCGGAGCAGATGTTCCGCGCGTTCACGAAACGATGCGAACCGCAGGGCCGCATCAAATATGAGAGCAGCAGTCCCGGCTGGAATATCGCCACCGAAACGCCGGCAGCAAAGTTCGCCAACCGCTGCCGCCATGTTTGCAAGCGTGCAATATTCAAACCCGCGCACCCCCCGCTTCCACTGCAGCGCCCAGGGAGTTCGCCAGCGCCAGAGCTGCGTTGCTTCGCCCGCCGCAATCAGCGCCTGCGCTTCTTGCGCAAGCAGCTGCGCTGCCGGATCGGTCTGCGGCTG
>JBBIQQ010000141.1:0-3705 GCA_037442225.1 Nitrospirota bacterium | reverse complement strand
AGAGGGCACAGGCTCCGATTCCATGCAAAAAGTCGAAGTAACTATTCTGGGGCAAAAATATATCATCAAAGGCGATGCTCTGCGGGAGGATATCGAGCGCGTTGCCGCTCATGTGCATGAAGAACTTCAAAAGGTCTATTCCAGCTATCCGAGCATAACGCCCCTTCGCGCCGCCATTCTGGCGGCCCTGAACCTCTCTGATGAGCTGCACCGCACAAAACAGCATTATGCAAACATGTCGCAGAGCATTCAGTCGCTCGAAAATCAGGCGGACTCAATGATTAAGCTGTTTGAGTAAATCAGGAACCGCTTTTTTGGACATGCGTCCGGCGGTCAATGCTACAGGCATTCCCCTTCTTGCCCTTTGCATGTTTTTTCATCTCTGCGGCAATTTCGACAATCTCGCCATGATGCGCAAACTGACGCAGGCGGTTATGCGCTATCCCGATCGAGAGCGCCATAAGCGGAAACGAACGCTGCTTTCCCTCGCGGTCAACCGAGACGATGCTGCCCCGACCCCGATCATCCGCATCATAAAAGGTCGGGACAATCTGGGAATAGTACGACAGGATATTGTTTGAAATATCTTCAACGGTGTCGATATCGGCGATGAAAACAAAATCGTCGCCGCCGACATGCCCGACAAAGCTGCCCTGCGGCTGCTGCTCGCGCACAAGATTCAGGATAAGCCGTCCAACCATCTTGATTACTTCGTCTCCGCGGCTGAAGCCGTATTTGTCGTTGAACGGCTTAAAATAATCGAGATCGGCGTAGGCAAGCGCAAATACTTCCCCGCCATCAAGTCGATGCTGAATTTGGCGCGAAATCGTGATGTTGCCGGGCAACCGTGTGAGCGGATTGATTTCGACAATGCGGGCAGCCCGCGCCAGGCAGAGTTCGATGCGCGCTGCGCCATCACGCTCCACATCGCTTCTCCGGAGATAATCATCGGTCAGCAGCTGATCCCACGCTATCATTTCATGTGCATCCGGCAGTATCGCGATGATCGGAATCTGCCCGAATACCGGATCGCTTTTCAGATCATTGATTATGCTGATTGAACGGGACTCTTTGGTTTCGATCTCAACAATAAGAAGACGCGGCATCGAATGGAAAATAACATCGAGCGCGGGCTGTTCTTCTTTACAGCAGATAACCTGACGCCCCGGAACAAGGCGCTGCAGAATGCTGCATAAAACGAGATCTCGCGAAAGGACAACAACAGCGTCATTCATCAGAAAGAATAAACTCGGCAGCTTCCTGGAGCAGATCCTCAAGTTCAAGCATGATGTCTTTCAGGTTCTGCTCCTTGAGATCAAGACTGAACCAAGCTGCCTGATTGAGGTTCGGCACGAGCATATCCCCGGCAAACCCGAAGCCACGCGCGCGAATCAGCACATCCGCCAGGTGAACAACCGCGGTCTGCATCGGATAATTCTTCGAAAGATGCGGCTTGTGATGGTATTCGATGATTTCAACGAGATTGGCGGGAAAGTTCCAGCGTTTCGCGACCCAAGCACCGGCATCAGCATGCGTTACGTCAAACAGTTCCTTTTCACCCTCCGAAATGAGCAGTGAGCGGGCTTCAACATCTTTCAACAGCTTTTCATAATCTGCCGGGAATTTGAGGCTGAGCGCCACCTTCCCCATGTCATGAAGCAGCGCCGCAACGGAGACCTCTTCCGGCTCAGCCATCTTTTTGCGCTTTGCGATAATGCGTGCCGCAATGGCAGTTCCCAGGGAATGCTCCCAGAGGCCAAGCATGGCTTTCTGCATTGCCTCAAAAACAGAGACGCCAAGGAGAAGCCCGCGAACAACATTGAGCCCAAGCAGAATCAGCGCCTGATTCACCGAAGAGATGCGACCCGGGAACCCGTACACCGGGGAGTTGACCATTCTGAGCACACGTGAGGTGAGCACAGGGTCATTCGACACAAAATTCCCGATGGTTGTTAACGACGCCTTAGGATTCTCAATAACACCAAGAAGCTTTTTCAGGATGGTCGGAATAGTCGGGAGAGTATCAATCCGCTCTATTTCAGCGCGAATAGTGCGTAGATCCTTATCAATCATCGCTGGTTCATTCCCTCGGCATGCTCTTTCATAATCCTTTTCAGCATCTGCATCAACGGCTGATCCGCCGCCATTTTAAACCGATCATCAATTTCGGCCAGCTCGTCTTCCAGCGGTTTCTTCGGTTTGCTGTCGCCCTCAATGCTGACTGTTGCTATATTTATGTTTTCTATGCGGCCAATGAGAGAATCGCTCAAGACCGTGCCCTGCGGCAGCAAAACCATGCCGCTCTCATTTACAATGGGGCGGGAAAGTTTCATTCCAGGCCGAAGGTTTGCTATGGTGACAGAAGGCACATGGTTCTCCGGGAACTTTTTAAAAGTATAGCACAGGTTTCCGGAAAATACAGAACCGAAGGTCTCCGGAATTCATTTTTGCAGTGTTCTGCCTGATAAGGTATGATTGAGTGATGAACCAGAATCCCGCATATCTCGCACTGTCCCATGACGAGCTTCTGGCTCGGGTTTGCAAGGCTGATGCAGCGCTTGAGGCATGCTCTCTTTGTCCAAGACGATGCGGCGTCAGCAGGAAAAGAGGTGAGCTTGGTTTTTGCGGCATAGCCGCTTCCGGGCATGTGGCAAGCTGGGGTCCGCATTTCGGGGAGGAGCGGCCGCTTGTGGGTCGTTTCGGCTCCGGCACTATCTTTTTCAGCGGATGCAATCTTGGCTGCATTTTCTGTCAAAACTGGACCATAAGCCACGGACGGGAAGGCACTGTCATGTCCGACGCGCAACTTGCAAAGAGCATGCTCGACGTTCAGACAATGGGCTGCCACAACATCAATCTTGTTACACCCACCCATCAGGTCCCCGCCATCCTTCGCGCTCTTGCTCTTGCCATCAGGGGAGGATTGACCATTCCAATTGTGTATAATTGCGGCGGTTATGAATCTCAGGACACCCTTCTGCTTCTTGATGGAATCGTCGATATCTACATGCCTGACATCAAGTTCATGGATAGCGAATACGCCCGGCGCTTTGCCGGCGCCGAAGACTATCCTGAGGTCATCAGGCATGCCGTGCGCGAGCTGCATCGCCAGACAGGAGACTTAAGCCTTGACAGCCACGGGATAGCGCGCCGGGGACTGCTCGTCCGCCACCTCGTGATGCCAGGCGATATTTCTGGAACCGGAGAGGCAATGCGGTTCCTGTCCGACGAACTTTCTGTGAATACGTATGTAAATATTATGGATCAATATCACCCTTGCTTTAAGGCTCGGGATTTCCCGGAGATCAACCGGAGGATTACCGCTTCCGAATATAAAAATGCCGTTCGGCTTGCCATGCAGGCAGGCCTGAGACGCCTCGATGGAGAGACAGCGTGAAAATCCAGTTTTTCGGCGCCGCGCGCACTGTGACCGGTTCCTGCTCGCACCTTTCGTTTCATGATCAGACTATTCTTGTGGACTGCGGCATGCATCAGGGCCGCAACGGACACGAGAAAAATCGGGAACCCTTTCCTTTTTCTCCGGGAGAGATTGACTGCGTTCTTCTGACCCATGCGCATATCGATCATTCGGGGCTTGTGCCGAAACTTGTGAAAGAAGGGTATCGCAAGGCTATCATAGCAACCGATGCCACCACAGACCTGGTCGAAATCATGCTGAGTGATTCGGCGCAGATCCAGGAAAAA
>JBBIQQ010000140.1:610-3785 GCA_037442225.1 Nitrospirota bacterium | reverse complement strand
AGTTCGTCAAGCAATATCTCGATTTGATGCTTAACGTTTAATTTTTCCTCGGTAATCGCGGCAATTTCCGCATCTTTTTGCCTGATCTCCTGTTGGAGCGTGGCAACCTTAGTTTGCAGGGCTTCCTTTTCTTCCTTCAGGCTCTTGACCTTTTCGACGGCCTGAGCAATTTTCTGTTCTATGCTGTTGGGTACGGTGAAGTTCATAGGATTCTCCTTGTGTTCGTTTTCGAAAAAGCCGGGTTCGTCAGCGAAGAGATGCATCGCCTCGTCAGAGGCGTCCGAGTTGTTTTTGAACTGTCCGAATATTGGAATCATTGAGCATCCTGAGGTACTGAAAATATGACGTCAGCACCTTTTTCACATAGTTCTGTGTTTCATAATATGGAATATCTTCTATGAATTCGTCAACTGAGCGATAGCCGCCTGTCCGAATCCACTCGCGCACAACATCCTCCCCGGCATTATACGCGGCAATCGCGTAGGGAATGCCATCAAATTCAGCAAGAAGATTTTTCAGATATGCCGCACCGATCAGTACATTTGTCCTCGGGTCATAGAGGTTCTCGGCTCCCTTGCGGGAAATCTCGGCTGCCGGAGCAACCCGCTGCGCGGTCTGAGGCATCAGCTGCATCAGCCCCATCGCTCCGGCAATCGAGCGGGCATCAGGCGCGAAGAGCGACTCCTCCCGAATCACGGCGAGTAGCAGATTGGCGTCAAGGCCGGTTTTTCGGGCTGCCTCTTCGACCTCCGCGCGGTAGGCTGTCGGATAGTAGAGATCATGAATGGCGGGGCTGTAGGGAACCCTTGTCGCAGTCCGTATGGAGAGCTTGTAATGGCGTGCCCGCCGGAAGTGCTCGCTGATTGCCACCAGCGCGTCCCCGGATGTTTTCTTCGCTGCAATGAGCTGAAGCTCTCCGGAAGCCTCCTGCAGAAACCCGAGGCCGAGCAGAAGGGTTACCCGTTCGGAATTGAGCCACCGGCTGTCAGCATCTCCTGACACAACTCCCACGAATGGCCGTGCTTCGCGAACAGAGGAAAGGAAGGCATAAAAATCACTGGATCCATAGGCAGGATATTTTTGCGCTTTTTCCGGATGCTCCTGCTCCAGAGCGCGGTTTTTCCAGTAGTGATATTTCAGCTTTCCATAGGTGCTTTGCATTCGGCCAAAAATCTCGGAAGCTTTCGCATACTCTCCGGTCCGATAGTACGTCCAGCCCGTCAACCAGAGCGCCTCTTCTTTTTCAGTGGCATAGCGCAGGGCTACTTTTTCATAAATACGCAAGGCGGCCTGTTCATCGCCTTCGCGACGCTTCCTGGACGCGTAGGAAAGCAGGAGAGACCCGTTCCGGCTTTCACGGGATTTGAGCAGGTTGTCAATTTCGTCTTCAAACTCGACTAACTGGTTTGAGCGGAGCAGCGAGCGGGCATGCCAATAGGTGTTGGCTGTTTTTTCATAAAGATCGGCTGCTTCATGATATTTCTTCTGGCGGAACAGGGCATAGGCGAGGCCATTGTATGCTGATGCGCGTAAGGTTCGATTTTTCCGCATCGCTTCGCGGTAGTATCGTTCAGCATCCTGAAACATCCACGCTGAGTTGAGGTTGCGTGCCTTGATGAGCAAATCTTCCGCTGTAATATCGTCAGGGTCAAGCTGGGCTTCCGCAGATTTTGCCGCTGGAGACGCTGAAAGGAAGAGCTCCCGGAATATTTTCCGCGCATGATTGGTCTTTCCCACATCTTTCAGGACGAGTGCGTATGACAGCTTTGCGTTCAGGTCTGCCGGATAGTCCGACACATAGCGCTGCAAAAGAACGCCGAGCTGTTCATCTGAATGTTTTTTTGCGCACTCAATTTCGAGCTGTCGGATGGACTGCGCGAGAGGAGAGTCTTTCCTTTGCTCCCGGGCCTCCTGAAGATCAGCCATGGCGCGGTCTGCTTCCCCCATGTCAAGGAGGGCTTTGGCGCGCCAGTATAAGGCATAATCTGCAAGGAGCGGGATATGGGGAATCGCTGCCGAGATCTGCTCAACAGCGCGTTCATGCTGACCCAAATCGAGAGCGAGCTTTCCCTCATACAGCGCTGTTATGGCATGAGCGCTCACTGAGCGGCGTGCGGTGTCAGCGCCATGGCTCAGGGCGAGTTGGCTGCTCGGCAGAAGAAAGGCAACGAGGAATAAACATATACTAATATACTGCATCGCTATACGTTAGCACATTTAAAACTCTGATCAGTAATCAATCACAAGCTACAAGCAGAGCATATTTTGAGAGCGCGAGGGAGCCGCTTTCTGTAGCGGCCGCTTTACATGATTCCGTCTGCACCGGAGCCATATGGTACAATATCTCAACACTTTGGTTGATAAGGGTTTTTTCGTGAACATCCGGCTGACGACAGAAGAACTCATTACAGCAGAACCGGGCGAAACGCTCCACGCTGCCCTGAAGCGCGCGGGGATTGATCTTGTTGCGTCGTGCGGAGGCGCGGGAACCTGCGGCAAGTGCAAAGTTCGTGTTTTATCGGGGCGGGTATCCGGGGTGCCTTCGACCAGACTTACCCTGAAGGAACGTGAGCGCGGAGCAATGCTTGCTTGTCAGGCAGTGCCGGAAACCAATCTTTATATTGAAGTTCCGAAAGAGTCCAGGCTTGTTGTCGGCGATCAGATAGCGCTCTCGCGCACCAGAGAACTCGCGGAGTATCTCAGCTCGTATCGCGTTGCTATAGATCCGCTCACAAAAAGAGTTGACCTTGAGCTTCCGCCGCCGTCTCTTGCCGACAGCATCAGCGATCTGGACCGGATGAAGAGGGCTCTGCGTGATGCCGGGTTCGGCAGTATCCGTTTGTCACACGGGTTTCTCAAGACAATGGCGGGGGTCCTGCGTTCGGGAGGCTGGAAAGTGTCATTGACCTATGTTGACGGCGAGAGATGCTCTGATGAGGCTATTTTTCTGACATCGCAGGATGAAGCCAGACATCGGTACGGCATTGCGGTCGATGTCGGCACGACAACCGTTGTGCTCTATCTCGCAAACCTTACCGATGGAAATATTGTCGATGTCGCATCGACGTACAATTCCCAGATTCAGTATGGCGATGATGTTATTACCCGTATCGTATATGCGACTGAACAGTCGGATGCCGGCCATGGGCTGGCTGATTTGCAGGCTTCGGTTGTT
>JBBIQQ010000140.1:0-590 GCA_037442225.1 Nitrospirota bacterium | reverse complement strand
GATGCCATACTCTCCCGCCACGCCATCTCCGAAGATGCGATCGATGCAGTGGCCATCGCGGGCAATACGACAATGTCTCACATCCTGTGGGGACTTGATCCTTCTTCGATTCGGGAAGAGCCGTACATACCCACGCTGAACTTTTTCCCGATATGGAAGGCCGGAACGCTCAGGCTGAAGGTGAACAGGCAGGCGCCGGTCTTCACCATGCCGTGTGTGGCGAGTTATGTCGGCGGCGATATTGTTGCCGTGGTGCTTGCCTCGAAAATGCACCGGCAGCCCGAAGTTGCGCTCCTGATGGATATCGGAACCAACGGGGAAATTGCAATCGGCAACGATGAATGGCTCGTCACTGCCGCATGCTCTGCCGGTCCGTGCTTTGAGGGAAGCGGCATTCAATGCGGCATGCGGGCTACGGCGGGAGCGATAGAGTCGATCCGTATCGATAGAAAGTCATTCGAGCCGGGCATGTCGGTTATCGGCAATATACATCCCGTTGGCATCTGCGGATCCGGAATGATCGACGCAATTGCGGAGCTGTTTCAGTGCGGCCTTCTGAATCAGAAGGGGCATTTTGTCGAGGGCATCAC
>JBBIQQ010000139.1:0-4107 GCA_037442225.1 Nitrospirota bacterium | reverse complement strand
AACAGAAACTGGAGATTGCACGATCGCTCGTACACCACTTGACTGGACGTGACCAGCCAAAGGGCTGTGATGATGCTTAAAATATCATTCCATATATAATTGTCTCAGATGAAATAAATCTGCTATTATTGTTTACTTTTGCGCCGCGGGAAAAACCGGCTTATTCTCATTCATCTTTGATGATGCAAGACAAAGGGGGAGACGACAGTGAGTATGCGCAGACTTCTGCCCATAGTGGCAGCCATTTTTATTGTTCTGTTTGCAACAATGAGCGGCCATGCACAGGAACCGGTAAAAATCGGGGCAATCTTCTCGGTGACCGGAGCGGCTTCATTCCTCGGTGAACCTGAAAAAAACACCGTCATGATGCTGAAAGATGAGATTAACAAGGCCGGCGGCATCAATGGCCGGCCAGTCGAGGTGATCATTGAAGATTCCAAAAGCGATGAATCCGCAGCCGTGCTCGCCGCAAAGAAACTGATTGAACGCGATAAGGTCGTCGCTATTGTCGGTCCCTCAACGACCGGCGAGTCGATGGCAGTTCTGAAAATTGCGACAAACTCGCATGTGCCGCTGATTTCTGCTGCAGCCGGAGCAAGCATTACCCAACCAGTAAATGAACGTTACTGGGTCTTTAAAACTGCTCAATACGACACAAGTGCCGTTGAAGCCATTTATATTCATATGAAAAAACAGGGGATTGGCACAATTGGCATCATATCGGTTACCACCGGCTTCGGTGACGCTGGGCGCAAGGCATTGCAGGAATTAGCCGTTAAATTCGGCATTTCAATTGTCGCGGATGAACGGTATGGTCCGAAAGACACCGACATGACGACCCAGCTCGCAAAAATCAAAGCATCCGGCGCCAAAGCGGTCATTAACTGGTCTGTCGGTCCCGGACAAGTTGTGGTTGCCAAGAACTGGACAGCTCTGAAAATGGGGATTCCACTCTACCAGAGCCATGGATGGGGAAGCAAAAAGAATATCGAACTTGCCGGCAAGGCAGCAGAAGGCATAATAGCCCCGCTCAGCCGCATTGTGGTCTGGGACAAACTTGCCGACAAACATCCTCAGAAGGCTGCCCTCAGGAAATACGCGCAGGAATATGAAGCGCGATTCAAGGCGGAACCGGGAGCGTTCGGAGGATATGCTTATGACGCGCTCATGCTTGTCGTGGAAGCTGCACGAAAAGTCGGCCCTGATCGCGCAAAGATTCGTGACTATATCGAAAACAACATAAAGAAGTGGTCTGGCGTAAGCGGTGTCTTCACAATGTCGCCGAAAGACCACTGCGGCCTTGACAAGGACTCATTCGAGATGGTCGAAGTAAAAAATGGGGACTGGCTGATTCTCAAGTAATAATCAAATTTACAATTCTGAGGAGGGTTTTCACCGTGATGACATTTCTTAAAACAGCTTATGTAATTACGCTGCTTCTTATACTGTCGGTGTCGTTTGCTTCAGCTCAGGATCCGATTCGCATCGGCGCCATTCTCTCTGTCACCGGCGCGGCTTCATTTCTCGGCGAGCCCGAAAAAAATACGCTCGTGATGCTGAAGGATCAGATAAATCAGGCAGGAGGCATAAACGGCCGCCCGCTGGAGGTCATCATTGAAGACTCCAAAAGCGATGAAACCCAGGCCGTACTCTCCGCAAAGAAACTTATCGAACGCGACAAGGTCCTTGCCATTATCGGTCCTTCAACTACTGGTGAATCGATGGCGGTCATTCCAACCATGATGCAGAACAAAGTCATGCTCATCTCTGCCGCAGCCGGTACCGGCATCACCCTCCCGGTCAAAGAACGCTACTGGATTTTCAAGACCGCGCAATACGACATGAGCGCAGTTGAAGCTATTTACGCCACCCTGAAGAAAAAGGATATTTCGAAGGTTGGCATCGTCACCATTACCACCGGATTCGGCGATGCTGGACGCAAGGCACTCCTGGAACTGGCGTCACAATACGGTATTTCAATCGTAGCCGATGAGAGATACGGCCCGAAGGATTCCGACATGACGGCGCAGCTGACGAAAATACGGGCTGCCGGAGCGCAGGCAGTAATTAACTGGTCGGTTGGACCGGGGCAGGTCATCGTCACCAAAAACTGGCAGGCGCTCAAGATGGGCATCCCGCTCTACCAGAGCCATGGATGGGGAAGCAAGAAGAACATTGAGCTTGCAGGCAAGGCGGCTGAAGGTGTAATAGCACCCTTGGGCCGGGTGGTTATCTGGGACAAGCTGCCGGACAATCATATACAGAAGGCGCTGCTCAAGAAATATGTCACTGATTATGAAGCTCGGTTTAAATCAGAGCCTGGACAGTTCGGCGCTCACGCCTATGACGCGATGCAGATGATAGTCGAAGCTCTGAAAAAAGTCGGGCCTGACAGAAACAAAATCCGCGACTATGTTGAAAACAATCTGAAAAAATGGCCGGGGGCCGGTGGTGTCTATTCCATGTCTCCCGCAGACCATTGCGGCCTTGACAAACACGCTTTTGAGATGGTTGTCGTCAGGAACGGCGACTGGATGCTGCTGAAATAACGCATGCCCGTGTTTCATGCGCCTTGCTGGCATCGCACCGTTGAGGCAGTTCCGATAACAATGTTCAGAGCCAGAGCGTGCTGACGGTATTCCTCCAGTTTCTTTTTTCGGGTCTGACCGTCGGCTCTGTCTATGCACTTGTAGGCATGGGCTTCAACATCATCTACAATGCCACGTCGATTATTAACATGGCGCAGGGTGAGTTCGTCGTCATCGGCGGGCTGCTTATGTGGTTCTTTCTGGAGTCCTGCAAGCTCCCGTTTCTCGTTTCAGTCGCATTGACGATACTGAGCGTCGGGCTTGTCGGCCTCATCATGGAACGCCTCACCATACGCCCGCTGAAAAGCACGGATCTCCTCGTCATGATTATCGTAACCATAGCGGTCGCCATCGTGATGCGCGGCGTACTCATGTTCAAGTTCGGCAAGGAGCCCTATTCCTATGCCGCATTTACCGAAGGAGAACCTTTTATTCTCGGCGGGGCAGTCATTCAGCTCCAGACACTTTGGGTGCTTGGAATTACCTTCACCTGCATTCTTGCGCTGTATGCATTCTTTAACTTGACGATGGCCGGAAAGGCAATGCGCGCCTGCGCTTTCGATCCGACAGCGGCAAGTCTCGTCGGCATTCCTGTGTCGCGGATGATCATGTTTTCGTTTATCCTGAGCGCTATGATCGGAGCTGTTGGCGGCATTGCGATTGCCCCTATTTCGCTCATGGAGTATGACAAGGGACCAATGCTTGCTGTCAAAGGGTTCTGCGCTGCCATTATGGGAGGGCTAGGGCGCGGCCGAGGAGCTGTCATCGGGGGACTCGTCATCGGCGTTCTTGAATCAATGACTGCGGGATATCTCCATTCAGGGCTAAAGGACGCCGTAGCACTGATTATTATGCTCACTATCCTCTTTTTCCGACCGGCCGGTCTGTTCGGCAACGCGGCAACGCAACGGCTGAAGGGACATTAGGCTATGCCCCGGGGACATATCATCGCCCTTATGGCTCTGGCTGCGCTGGCACTGATACTTCCCTCGCTGACCGATGATTCCTACCTTATGACGCTGATGATTTTTTCCGGAATTAACGCCATTGTCGCGATAGGCCTCTGCATCCTGATGGGATACGCAGGACAAGTTTCGCTCGGACAAGCCGGGTTTTACGGCATCGGCGCATATGCGTCGGCTATTTTAAGCCAGTCATTTTCCATGCCCCTGCCGGCAAGCATGGCGTGCGCAGCTGTTATTTCAGCTGCTGCCGCCGTCATCCTTGCGGTACCGGCTCTCCGTCTGAAAGGGCATTATCTGGCCGTCGCAACTCTCGGATTCGGAGAAATAATTCACATTATCCTGAATGAATTCGGGCCGGGCGGGCCATCCGGCTTCGGCGATATCCCGGGTCTGTCGGCAGGGGGCATCGCGCTGACAGAACCAGCTCATGTTGCCTGGCTGGTCTGGGGTATCTTGCTGTTCATCATGGTCTTTTCCCTGAATTTCCTCCATGCGAGACCGGGCCGCGCCCTACGTGCGATCCACGGCAGTGAAACTGCGTGCAATGCCATGGG
>JBBIQQ010000138.1:0-4272 GCA_037442225.1 Nitrospirota bacterium | reverse complement strand
TGATGACCTCTGTTGCGACAAGCGACGCCGCGAGCGTGCAGGCAAGAGCAAGCGCCGGACCGGTTTTGCGCGTCAGACTCACCTTGCTCAGGTCCATGTATTTGATGTGATAAGGATGAGGCGCAAGCCCGACGGCAAAAGCGGCAAGCTTGTCGACTTGCGTCATGGTGTCGTCTATGCCGAAATATTCGTCAAATGTCATGCCGCGCGGAGAGAAAACCTGAAGGGTGGCACCGAAGCCGAGCGGCGCGGCGGTAATCGCGAACATGCCCCTTTCGCGGCACCTGTGGAAAATCATCCGCCGGAGGTCGATTTCAAAAAAGTCGACCCCGTCGATGAAGATGTCCGCGCCCTCCAGAAACATGTCAACATTCTCGCTAGTGACGGCGCAGGGCATTGCCATGACCGATGCTTCCGGATTGATGTCATAAAGCATGCCCGCCAGCACTTCCGCTTTATTCCTGCCAAAGGTGCTCCTGAAACACGCATACTGACGATTGATATTTGGGGCCTCAAACACGTCGGGATCCGCAATCGCGAACGCCCCGATTCCTATGCGCGCAAGCGTGATGGCATGGATGCCTCCCACGCCGCCCGCCCCGGCTATGGCAACCCTGGTTTTCAGAATCCTTCGTTGCTGTTCTTCCGTCAGCAGGCCGAGGTTTCTGTTGAACTCTTCCTGAATCAATCTATCTGTCTGCACGGGAAGCCTGCACAACCATGGTTTTCTTCATGCCGATGCGCTGCTGAACCCTGAGCGCTTCATCCGCGCTCTTCATCCCGGCGACACGCAGTTTGTGCCAGCCATCCTGCTCGCAAATCAGCACCGGATATTTTCTCGTCAGTTTTTTCCCGACAATTGCCGCCACTTTCTCTGAATTGGAGCGCTCACGGAATGAAACTATCTGCAGATAGTACGCCGTTCCCTGCGGAAGCACGCAGACGGCATTGGCGGCCCGCTCCGCGGCCAACAGCCCGCTCTTGTTATCTGCCGCATCTTCTTCGCTCTTCACGCGGGAAGAATCGTCCTGTGCCTGCTCACGCATCGCCTGCTGCACTGCCGCGGCAGGTGGTGCGACAGGGATGTCCTGTTGTTTGACCGGAGCGCTGCTCCGTGCCGCGCCAGCGCTTTTTCTCTCATCAACCTGTCGCGCCTCGGCTGCTATCAGCGCATCAGCTATCAGTGAAGCTTCACTTCCGCCGGAATCATGCTGAGGGGAGGTGACAGGAGACGCGCCCGCTCCGGAGGAGCCCGGCGATTTCCCGGTTTCCTTCGGGCGCGGAGAAATTTTTGCCTCGCCGATGAAGCTGTAGTCGGCTGTGCGTATCGGGCGCGGAGCAAGCCATCTGTCGCGAAGCATTGTAACAGAGACCTCAAGCCCTGCGATACTTATATTGAGCGCATACAATGCAGCGATGTAGTCGTGATGCGCCGCGACAAGCTCGCTTTCCGCCTGAAGCAGTTCGGCAAGCCTGACTGAGCGTTCACGATACCGGGCAGCGGTTTTACGGGCAATGTACTCCGCAGTCTGCATCCGTTTTTCGTAATAGCCGATTTCCTGCTCCCGATCTTTCACGTCCCGCCAGGTTCGTTCCACCTCAAGCGTGACCCGTTTCAGCAGTTCGCCGTGTTCATGCCGCGCGCGCTCAGCGGCAAGCGACGCCTTGCGCACCTGAGCCCCTGTGCGCCCCCATTCGAAGATCGGCCAGTCGAGCCGAAGAATGAGTGCCCATACGGACGGCCTGTCGATGTTGGTCTCGCGCTGCGCCGTGTAACTACCCTGAGCCGTAACTTTCGGGTAGTACTCTCCCCGCGCGATCGCGGTTTCCTGTTCCATGCGCTCCATGTTCTTCAGCGAGGTCTTAACATCATCGCGAAGCGAAAGGGCTGTTTCACGCACCTCGCGCAATGACGCGCTCAGTTCGGCATTGCGTTGTTCACCCCGCGCCTTCAGCAGTTCTGTGCCGTCATGCTCAATGAGATTGGCAAGGTGCGTCCGTGCGACTTCAATCCGGTTTCTGCTTCGGTACAACGCCAGCTCTGCTCCTGCCGCATCGGTATCGGACAGAAGCAGGTCCTCCCTGTCCGCGCCGCCTTCCCTGTGCCGTTCCGCTGTTGCCCTGAGTCTCTCCCGTTTTGCGGCTACCGCGCGATCGAGCGCTTCGTGATGGATCTGCTCACGCAGCAGGCCGTAAAACGCGCGCTTCACCTCAAACACAAGCAGCGCCTTCTGCCGGGCGGCTATGTGCCCCGACTCATCCTCAAAGAGCCTGGCGCGGAGATACGTACCGTACAAAGCGCCTCCCGAAAAAAGCGTCTGCTCCACAACACCGCACAGCCCGTAGGTTGTCCGGTTATCGAGCGGAGACTCAACGGCGCCCGGAGGCAGGCCCGGAGCATAGGCGTCCGCAGGGGTTTTGATTATCCCCTGCCGGTCAAGAAACGTCGCGAACCCTCTCACCTTCAGGGCGGGCAACAAACCAGCGCGAGCAACCGTAACGTCTTCCCGGGCAATCGCGAAGCCGTCCTGCACGGCCTGATATCCGGCATTCCGCTGCACCGCCCGATCAATGCATTCTTGAAGGGTAAGTTCAGCCGCGTGCGCCGCCGCATGGCAGAAAAGCGCCGCCATAACGAGAATCGGAGCCGCGAGCGTTCTCAGGCTAATCATGGCGACTGCCGCGCCCCGTCCGGACGCACTCCGAATTTGATGGTCACGCTCATGCCGCTCTGCAGCCCCGTGTATTCATTGAGGTGAATATGCACCTCCTGGGTATTGATATCAAAAGAGGTCGTCGGATCGAATGTTCTCTGCTGTTTGCGCTTTACCGCGGGCAGCACCTTTGCGACCTCGCCCTTGAATATCTTGTTCGGATACGCGTCCGACCATGCCTCAACCGGCTGCCCGGCAGCGACCTTGCCGACGTCGGTCTCTTCAACTTCCGCGCGTATGCGCATGCGCAAGGGATCGATAACGCTTAAAACAGGAACGCCGACGTCGACCGATTCGCCCGGGTCTTTCAGCCGTTCGATAACCACGCCGTCAACCGGCGAGGTGACGGCATAATCCTTGAGCAGCGCCCGGTAATACGCGACTTCCGCAGCGAATCTCTCGGTCTGGGCGGTCCTGGGGACTGTCGCCGCGCCGACTTCCGCCGGCCTGGACTTCATATCCCAGATGTCGCCCTCCGCCGCCTTATAACGCTCCTCAGCGCGTTGCAGCTCGCCGAGCGTGGTCGCGTCCCGGTCGTACAGCCGCTTCTGTCTCTCGTACTCAAGTCTGGCCTGTTCGAGCGTCGCCCCGGCACGGTACGTGCGCCCTTCGGCTTCGCGGAGCATTGCCTCGGCCATGCTGAGCTTTGCCCGGACCTTTGCGCTGTCGATGACAACAAGCACCTGTCCCTTGCGGACCGTATCGCCCTTGCGCACCTTCACCTCCGCAATGATTCCGGCAGCCTGGGTCGAAAGCTCAAAATCATTTTCGCTCTCAACAAGCCCCTTGGCGGTAACGCCTTTTGCCGGCCTTGCTTCCCCCTGCGGAGGAGGGACGTTGTTTCTCACCACCATGGGGCCGATCACTGCCAGAAACAGTGCAATCAGGACTAAACCACCCACAAGAGCAAGTGAAGAATATTTTTTCGGAATTTTCATTGCGTGAACTCCTTTTGTCCGAAGATTCCTCCGTCTTCCATATAGAGAATCCGGTCAAAAACTTCTATGGTTCTCGCGTCGTGGGTCGCCACGATAATGCACTTGTTCTGCTCCGACACGAGAGAGCGCAGGATATTCATGATATGGATTCCGTTTTCATGGTCGAGGTTGCCGGTCGGCTCGTCGGCGATAATAATCGGAGAGTCGGCGGCAAGCGCCCGCGCGATGGCAACGCGCTGCTTCTGCCCCCCGCTCAGGTCGCGCGGCAGAAAAGAGCTGCGATCCGACAGCCCGACTTCAGCGATCAGCTCCTCTGCCCGGCGGGATGCCTCCGCGTCCGGAACCTTCCTCAGTTCAAGAACCAGCATGACGTTTTCAAAAACCGTCAGAGCCGGAAAAAGATTGAAGCCCTGAAAAATGAACGACAGGTACCGCTTCCTGACTGACGGCATCGCGTACTCCGGGCAGGCGATGATGTCATTGCCGAAGACTTCGAGCGACCCGCTGGTCGGCCTGAGAATGCAGCCAAGCATCGAAAGCAGCGTCGTCTTGCCGCTTCCCGACGGCCCGAACAGGCCGATGAGTTCGCCTTCGCGCACCGCAATGTCGACGCCCGTAAC
>JBBIQQ010000137.1:0-4276 GCA_037442225.1 Nitrospirota bacterium | reverse complement strand
GGATGCTGTGACCAAGCAGAATCTTGAAATTACCCGCACGCTGAAGGACGGCACGATTGAAGGCTCGCTGCTCTGGGTGCTTGACGAAACGCTCACGCCGATGGGCGGGCGTTTCATCCGCAACGCGCTTGCAAGGCCGCTGATAACGGTTTCCGATATCCGCACGAGGCATGATGCCGTGAGCACTATCGTCGAGGATTACGAGCTTATGGAAGAGCTCAGGACAACGCTTCGAAAAATCCAGGACATCGAGCGCATCACTTCCCGCATTATCGCAAAAAATGCCATCCCTCGTGATCTTCTGGCTCTGAAAAGCTCCCTGCAGCATCTTCCGACGTTGCGGAAGATACTGGCAGCTTCAAAAAACCAGTATTTCGGGCAGATCGGGGCGAGGATGACCGACATGACCGATCTTTCCGACAGTATCGATTTCACTATCATGGACTCGCCTGCAAACAATCCTCGTGACGGGGGCATTATCCGCAAGGGATACAGCAAAGATGTCGATGAGCTGAGGGGTATCTCGATTCACGGCAAGGATTATATCGCGAAGATGGAAACTGACGAGCGGCAGCGCACCGGAATCCCCTCACTGAAGGTGGGATTCAACAGGGTTTTCGGCTACTACATTGAAATTACGAAAACAAATCTGCATCTTGCGCCACAGGATTATATCCGCAAGCAGACCCTTGCAAACTGTGAACGTTTTATTACCGAGGAACTGAAAGAATATGAGGGAAAGGTTCTTGGGGCCGAGGATAGACTCAAGGAGCTTGAATATTCGCTCTTTCTCGGGCTGCTTGACAGAATCGGCAAGTATGCTCCTCATCTGCGCGAGACAGCGGCGATTATCGCGGAAACAGATTTTTACGCGTCGCTTGCGACCGTGGCAAAGCGATATGACTATGTGAAACCGGTGATTGGCGACAGCGATCTTATCGAAATAACAGACGGCAGGCATCCTGTTATCGAGCGGCTTCTCTCTCTCCGGACGTTTGTCGCTTGCGATGAACGATTTATTCCGAATAATGCTTATATGGACTGCGGTTCCAACCGGCTGCTGGTAATTACCGGACCGAACATGGCTGGCAAGTCGACGTTTATGAGACAGGTTGCACTGATCGTCCTGATGGCGCAGATTGGCTCGTTTGTACCCGCTGAACGGGCGGTTATCGGCATTGTGGATCGCGTCTTTACCCGTATCGGCGCTTCGGATAATATAACCCGGGGCCAGAGCACCTTTATGGTCGAGATGATTGAAACGGCGAATATTCTGAACAACGCAACCTCCCGCAGTCTCATCCTGCTCGATGAGGTTGGTCGCGGAACGAGCACGTTTGACGGTATCAGCATCGCATGGTCAGTTGCCGATTATCTTGTGAATGTCACAGGAGCCCGGACATTGTTCGCGACGCACTATCATGAGCTGACTGATCTGGCCCACAATATGGAAGGCGTTGCCAATTATAACGTTGTGGTCAAGGAATGGGGGGAAGAGGTGATTTTTCTCAGGAAGATCGAACGCGGACCAGCCGACAAGAGCTACGGCATTCAGGTTGGAAAGCTTGCAGGGCTGCCGCAGAAGGTGATCGATACGGCAAAGGTTATTCTCGAAAAGCTTGAGAAGAAAGAATCGCGGACGCTTCGGCCGAAGGCGCGGCAGATGGACCTCTTCTTTTCGGGCGACCCAATCGCGCGCGAACTGCTGCAGCTTGATGTCAATACCCTTTCAGCGCAGAAGGCGCTCAGGAAGCTGAAAGAGCTGAAAAAGCTGTCGGAAGAGGGTCAACAGTGATTGTCCTCGGCATCACCGGCAATATCGGCATGGGAAAGAGCGCTGTTGCCCGGATGTTCGAGGAACTCGGGGCCGTCAGAATCGATACTGATGCGATTGTGAGCGAGTTGCTCGGCAGGCCCGATGTTATCCTAAAAGTGTGTGACCTGTTCGGAGATCACGTTTTTCGTAGCGGCGTCCTGGATCGAGCGCTCATCGCGCATACGGTTTTTTCGAACCCCCGCCTGAGACTCGGCCTCGAAAATATACTGCATCCCCGCGTTTTTGAGATGATTGACGCACAGATGGAAGACCTTGAGAAGATGGCGGCTCCAATGATTGTGGCAGTTGAGGCTCCGGTGCTGTTTGAGCGATCCTATCAGAACCGCTTCGACAGCGTGCTGACCGTCCATACGACTGAGGAGACGGCATTCCGGCGGCTTGAGGCAAAAGGGATAACGCTTGAGGACGCGAAAAAACGCATGGAGAGCCAGTTCCCTATAGCCATGAAGATTGAGAAGGCAGACATGACCATAGACAATAACGGCACGCTGGACGAAACACGGGAGCAGGTGCGCCGGATCTACGAGTTTCTGATGCTCCTGGAGAAACAGCATGGATGTAATTAACGGATTGCCGTCATCGTTTGCATACAAGAATCCTGTTGTGACGATTGGCAACTTTGACGGGGTGCATATCGGTCATCAGAAAATCTTTGCCCGCGTTGTCGAAAAAGCGCGGGAGATTAATGGAACTCCGGTTGCCGTCACCTTCTTTCCGCATCCGGTTTGTGTGCTTGCTCCCGAGCGCGGTCTCCGTCATATCACCACGTCGAGAGATAAAACACGCCTTATCGCCGAGAGCGGATTGGCGGTGCTTGTCTATATTCCGTTCAACCGCGAGTTTGCGAAGACCGAACCCGAAGATTTTATCAAACGCGTGCTCGTAGATCTCATGCATGCCAAATGGGTCGTCGTCGGACACAGCTATTCATTCGGCAAGGGGAAAAAAGGATCGACAGATCTTCTCAGGCGAATCTCACGAATTCGGGTTAACGGTTGTCCGCCATGCTGTTGCCTGTGGCGATGTTGTCAGCAGCAGCCGCGTGCGCGCATTTCTTCTGAAGGGAAAAGTAAGTGAAGCCGCGTGTATGCTTGGTCGGGCATATCATATCGATGGCGCTGTGGTTTCCGGGGCCGGTCGCGGTGAGTCAATCCTGAAAACACCGACGGCAAACCTGGCGATTGCGAATGAAATTATTCCGAATGAGGGTGTATACGCTGTCCGCGTTTCGGTAGATGGCCGGCTTTGCGACGGTGTCGCGAACATCGGCAGCAACCCGACGTTCGGCGGAATCGAGATGAGCTATGAAGTGCATCTTTTCGGGGTGCAGGAATCTCTTGTCGGCAAAAAGCTGAGGGTGCATTTTATCGAACGCCTGCGGGATGAAGTGACGTATCCAAATGCGGATGCGCTGAAGACGCAGATTAAAATCGATATTAAAAACGCAAAAGAGATTCTCGGCCGGTCTTGGTTGAAGGTTCTGGCTTAATGACTCATGGATGCCCGGCATACAAAGCGGGCAGCACTTCCCGTCGCCGCTTGTTCATCTTCAGATCCAATAGGGGTCTACGTCGGCAACAACGAGTATGCGTCTGTCGCGCTCAAACATTTTCTGAACTGAACATGCAAGTTCTCCCGAGGCTCTTCTGTCCGATGCCTTTATCAGGATCTGCCAGCATGTGCTGAATCCTTTTCGTTCGGACGGCAGTTCAAGAGGTCCCAGAATTTCAATAGTGCCCTCGCGCAGCTCCTGTAAAAGCGCATCAAGCCGTTTCGCGATCTTCCCGTTGTCTGCATAATGCACCGAAAGACGCACGAGGCGGCAGAACGGCGGATAATTCAACAATCTGCGCTGCTCAAATTCATGAGCAATGAATCCGTCGTAGTCAAGCCGCGCAAGGCTTCTGACGAGCGGTTCACGGCCGTTGCGGGTCTGGAGAAAGAGCGTACCCCCGGGCTTGACGCACTGAAGCACCTGAACGATATCCTGAAATGTCCGTTCGTGAGCCCGGAAGTCCGGCTGCGAAAGGGTGTCATCGATGGAGAGAATGAGGGCTGCGGAATACTGGTGCTGAGACTCCGACCGCAGCGCATACTTGGTTCCTATGATAAGCGGAGCCAGCTCCCTAAACAATATATTTTCTGCGGAATGGCCCCCGTCTTTTTCTATGACAAGAGCATTCTGTCCGAGTAGGTTCTCTATCTCTTCACGAATTCGTTCGGTTCCGGCGCCAACCGCATGCAGAGACACTCCGGCGCAGGAAGGGCATTGATCCGGAACGTCACCCTTCATCATGCAAAGCCGGCAGTCGAGTCTACCAGCCGACTTATGGAAGATGAGCGGGTTTGAGCAGGTGTCGCATCTGATGAGTTCGCCGCAGTCCCGGCATTGCAGCAGTGAATATCCTTTTCTGTTGATCAGAAACAACACCTTTTCGT
>JBBIQQ010000136.1:0-4371 GCA_037442225.1 Nitrospirota bacterium | reverse complement strand
CCCTGAAGGAGCTGAACCTGACGCTCGGTGATGTCAGAATCGAAGACAAGCAGATTATAGCGGGGGACCGCACACTTCCCTTGCTGGACGGCTATAGGCTTCAGATTGTTCCGCGGGGACCCTCGGCATATTCAATAGTCTCCTTTGCCGACCTTGTCGATGGAAAAGTTGATGCAAATATATTCAAAAACAAGGTAGTTCTGATCGGACATCGCCACAATATGCCTTTTGAGATGCTTCCTGCGCAGCCAGCCGGATTGCTGCCTTCCGTCGATATCGTAGCCGATGTTATCGACGGCGTTTTGAACAGATCGTTGGTTGCCCGTCCTGCATGGGCGGTTACTGCCGAGGGGGCGGTCATCCTCACCCTCGCCCTGATATTCGCCACGCTTGGAAACACCAGGCTGCGTCTCGCGATTATTGCATCTCTTGGCGTTCTGTTCATATGGACCGCTCTCTCCTTTTCGCTTTTCCTTGCGCAATTGATGTGGCTGAAGATAGCGTATCCGGCGGCATTTTTTGTGCTGGCGCTCAGCTTTCTTTTTGTGCGTACCGCCATGGCCCCGCAGCGATCCGAAGAGCTGGTCGGCTCGGATTTTTTCGATACGACCAACTTTCGGGTGACGTTCGCGGCCAAGACAGACACTGGTTTGGTTCGCGAACGAAACGAAGACAGTTATTGTGCCGAAAAGCATCTCGGTCTGCTTGCCGTTGCCGACGGTGTTGGCGGACGGGCATCGGGAGAGGTTGCAAGCCGCATGGCTGCCGATCTTGTCGTCGAGCATATCAAAAAAGAAAAAGGATTGACAGCCGTCGGTTCTCCAGAAGATCAGCCTCGCATCTCCGATCTTTCTGAAGCAGCGCAGCAGCTTGTCACGGCGGTTGTTGCCGCCAACAAAAAAGTTTATTCCGCTGCCGAACTCAATCCTCAACTTCAGAATATGGGAACCACGCTGACCGCGGTGCTCTTTGACGGCAATCGCGCGAGCATCGCCCATGTGGGGGACAGCCGGGCCTATCTTGTGCGCCATCTTTCGATTGAGCAGCTCACCGATGACCATACGGTGGCAGCGGAGCACGGGGAAGCAGGGCTTACAGAGGATATGGAACGCATGCGCCACATGCTGACCAGAGCTGTCGGCATTGCGCCAGAGGTTGTCCCCGACTCCGCTGAACTGACGCTCGCTGATGGAGACATCCTGATAATCTGTTCTGACGGGCTTTTCGCTCTGGTTTCCGACAGTGAAATTCTGGCGGTTGTGAAGAGTACAAACGATCCGTTCCGGGCATGTACGCGCCTGGTGGACCTTGCAAACAAGAACGGCGGACGCGACAATACAACAGTAGTTGTTGCATATATTGAAAAAAGACGTTAAGCTTTTCCAGAGTGCGGAATATGAAGGAGGCGGAGCATGGCGAAACTGGTGCTCAAATTCAAAGAAGCGGTCCTGAAAGAGATCACTATCGAAAAGGACCATGTAATGCTCGGAAGAAAGCCTGAAAACGATCTTGTCATCGACAATCTCGCAGTATCGGGGTTTCACGCAAAAATTCTCAAAGAGAAGGATCAGTATGTCCTTGAAGACATGGGCAGCCTGAACGGCACTTATGTCGGCGGAGAGCGGATCACGCGCCGCGCGCTCAAGGATGGAGAGCAGATTCTGATCGGCAAACACACCATTGAATTTATTGCGCCGGAGCTTAAGCCAGCCGAAGCTGCCGCCCAACCGGCACAGCGTCAAAAAGCAATGGATGAAACGGTCGTTCTTGATCCGCGTTTTCAGCAGCAGCTCCTCGGCCGCGTTGCGTTGGAGACCCGCTCAGACTCCCCTGTCATCGAAAAATCAGATGTACTCGGCGGGTTTTTCGTGGTTGAAGGGGCCAGCGACAAACGGGAGTATGAGCTTCGTGACCGCGTGACCACCATCGGGCGGGATTCATCAGCCGGCATCCGACTCAGAGGCTGGTTCACCCCGAAAATTATGGCTCTCGTCAACCGCAGAAAGGAAGGCTATTTTATTAGCCCTGCCGCTAAAAACAAGCTTCCGAAGGTCAACGGCGTCGAGATCCGGGAGCGTTATGACCTCAAGGATGGCGATGTTGTCGAAGTGCCGGGCTTGAAGCTGCAGTTTTACGTCAAGGGAGTCTGACGGAGCTTCATGGACATTCAGCAGCCTGACACTCCCATTCGGCAGGTCGGCAAGTACGAAGTATTTGGGGAAATCGGGAAGGGCGGCATGGGCACCGTTTATCTCGGTTTCGACCGCTATCAGAACCGCGAAGTAGCGATCAAGGTTGCGTCGACAGCCGGCATCGCGGATGAAGCATACCTCCAGAAATTCCAGAAGATGTTTTTTAACGAAGCCAGAATCGCCGGCATGCTAAAACACCCAAACATCATTCCTGTATATGATGCGGGCGTAGACGGGCCGCACTATTATATTATTATGGAGTACATCAGCGGCAGCAAGACGCTCAAGAATCACTGCAGGCCTGATATGCTTCTGACGGTCGAGCAGGTGGTAGAAATCATCTTTAAATGCTGCAAAGCGCTCGACTACGCGCATCGCCAGGGCGTTGTTCATCGCGATATCAAGCCGGGCAACATACTCATCACCGACTCTCTGGACATCAAAATCAGCGATTTCGGCATTGCTCAGATAGTTCGTTCCGACACAACCCAGCCGACCGGACTTATCGGCTCACCGGCATACATGTCTCCGGAGCAGATTCGCGAAGAACAGCTTACCCAGCAGACCGACTTCTTCTCGCTGGGAGTGCTTATGTATGAACTGCTTACGGGTCGTTCGCCGTTCCATGCTGACATCTTCTCCGGGGTAGTCCGCAAGATTCTGTATGAAGAGCCTTTGCCGTTGCGCTTTTACCGCTCAGATATCCCCAAAACGCTCGAAACCATTGTCACAAAGGCGCTCAGCAAGCGGTTGACGGATCGCTATAAAACCGGCACACAGTTTGCTACTGATATCAGCCTTACCTATATCAATCTCAAGGAATCCGAAGAAAAAATTGACCAGACCGAAAAATTCAACATCCTCAGAAAGCTGAATTTTTTCCGTGATTTCCTTGATGTCGAGATATGGGAAGTGCTACGCGCTATGGTTTGGCGTGAGTATCCGCCGAATGCCCGCATTGTCACCGAAGGAGCGGTTGATGAGACGTTTTATATCATCGTCAACGGCCAGGTTTCGGTCTGCAAGGGCGAAAAGAATGTAGCGATTCTTGTTGAGGGAGACTGCTTCGGCGAAATGGGCTATCTGACAAAAGAAAAGCGCACCGCCAGCATTCTCTCGCTCACTGACGTCATTCTGCTAGAAATGAACAGCACTTCGCTCGAGCAGGCGTCCCCCGGCTGCCAGCTGCGCTTCCACAAAGTCTTTCTCAAGACGCTTCTTGAGCGACTCACGGAATCGACGGACAAGCTTTCGAGAGCGTATCCCTGAACGCTGCCAGATCCTTCCGCGGTTTTCCCTCGAAATCAGGAAAAAGAGGCCGATGTCAGAAGAGCGGAATCGCATGAATACTTGACTGTCTGCAAGCTGTCCGGATTGGACAGAGAAGACCGGGTTGGCTGGGAAGATATGGGGAGTACATTGAAGGGGCTCTGTCCTTTCCCACCCGGATACCTACAAATTCCAGATCTGCCAGTTCCTTGACATACAAGGGCAGAGAGAAGTACATTAGCTTTGCTTTGACTGAAGATGTCATCCATGAAAAGTGAAGAGAGCGAAAAACCGAAGCGAAAAACGCATCAGAAGCTGATATCCGCCCTGACGCGTCCTCACTTGCCATCAGGACACGGTTTTTCCTCCCGCCGCATGTTCAGCTTCTCCTTCCCGGTCTTATTCTGACCAGCATCATTTCTGCGCTTGCGCTCCATACCGGCGCAAAAATCACCTATGTCACGCCGCTCATCGCCGCCATGGGAATGGGCATCCTGCTGAGGAATGCGTTCATTCTCCCCGATGCCTACAAGGCAGGAATCTTTTTTTCCATGCGACAGATTTTACGATTTGCCGTGGCTCTGCTCGGAATCCGCATAACGTTTGACAAGATAATCGGTCTCGGCTGGGAAGGTCTGGTCATCGCGCTCGCCCCGCTTGCCATGACTATGTTCGTTGCTGTCGGGATCGGCCGCATGCTGAAGGTTGAACCTATATCGGCCTTGCTGATCGGCACGGGAACGTCGGTCTGTGGAGCCGCGGCCATTCTTACGACAGGAGCGGTCACCCGGGCAAGAGATGAAAACGTTATTGTCGCGATCAGTTCTGTTACCGTCTTCGGAACCTTTTCCATGCTGGCGTACCCGCTGATCTTCAAATTCGGCCTGCTCCCCCTGTCGCCGGAACAGTA
>JBBIQQ010000135.1:0-4373 GCA_037442225.1 Nitrospirota bacterium | reverse complement strand
AATCCTGACTTTACGAATGAAGGTTCCGGCAAGCGCAGCTGGAACGAAACCGATCTTACGCTCAGCTATACCTTTACGCCGATTGACAAGTTGAGCATTACGGGAGGCTTTATCTACTACGGCACCAAGTATGCGAAGGAGACTGAAGAACTCTTCCTCTCCGCTACTTATGACTGGTATGGCAAGCCGACCCTTGCGGTATATCGCGACATCCGTTCGTATCCGGGAACGTATATCAATATGTCTCTGTCACACTCAGAGCCGATCTATAAGATCGCAACCGGTGATGTCACACTGGACCTCGGTGCATCGGCGGCCTATTTTACCGGCGACAGCGACTATTGGAAGACATATGACGGCGCTGCCGGCGATTATTCCGGCAAAAAATACAGCGCGTTCCATGATGGAATGCTGAAGGCAGGATTTACGGTTCCGCTTGGCAAAGGCTTTTCGGTCTCGCCGATGGCGCAGTTTACGTTTCCTCTGTCGAGCAAGGCGAAGAAGGAAGTGGACGGCGTTTCGTATAACGTAAACGGCAAGCTCGACAAGAATTTTGTCTACGGCGTCGGCTTGACCTTCAGTTTCTAATCACGAATATAAGGAATGCACTTAAGGAGGAATACCATGAAACGGTTTTTGAGTATTGTGATGGTTCTGGCACTGCTCTGTTTCTCGGGCTTGGCAGTGGCGGCAGATGAAAAGGCTCCGGCTCCTGCTGCCGCAGCCCCTGCGGCTTCGCCTGAAGCGGCTGCGGCTCCGATGAAGATTGATACCGGTGACACTGCCTGGATGATTGTGGCGACCGCCCTTGTCATGCTGATGACACTTCCGGGCCTTGCGCTCTTTTACGGCAGCCTTGCGAAGAAGAAAGACGCCCTGAACACCATGGCCATGTCTTTCGTGGCGTTCTGCATCGTCAGCATTCTGTGGGTGATTTACGGATATACGCTCACCTTCAGCGGAGATGTCGGCGGGTTTATCGGCGATATGAGCAAGTTCATGCTGGCCGGTGTGGGCGTCAACAGCATCACCGATCTGGCAAAGACGATCCCCGAATACATCTTTATCGTGTTCCAGCTTACTTTTGCTGCAATAACGGTTGCGCTCGCGAGCGGGTCCTATATCGAGCGGATGAAATTTTCTGCCTGGGTGCTTTTCTGTGTGCTCTGGATGACCGCAGTGTATATCCCCGTTGCGCACTGGGTCTGGGGCGGAGGTTTTCTTGCGAAGCTCGGCGCGCTCGACTTTGCAGGAGGCACGGTTGTTCACATCAACGCCGGAGTTGCGGGACTGGTCGGCGCAATTGTTCTTGGAAAGCGCCGCGAAGCGAACCTGATTCCGAACAATCTTACCTTGTGCGTCATCGGTGCGGGTCTGCTCTGGTTCGGCTGGTTCGGCTTTAATGCCGGTTCTGCGCTCGGCGCAAATGGCCTTGCCGGCGCTGCATTTATCAACACCAACACTGCAACGGCTGTTGCTGCGGTTGCGTGGATGATGACGGAATGGATGCATCACAGGAAACCGACGGTTCTTGGCCTGGCTTCAGGTGCAGTGGCAGGGCTTGTGGCAATTACGCCGGCCGCAGGTTTTGTCAACATCACCGGCGCAATCGTTATCGGGGCTCTGGCCGGTGTGGTTCCGTATTTTGCCGTTGCGTATCTCAAGCCGAAGCTCGGCTATGATGATGCTCTTGATGCGTTCGGCATTCATGGCATCGCCGGCACGCTCGGAGCAATTCTGACCGGCATTTTTGCCGACCCGGCGATTAACGAAGCAGGCAAGGGCCTTCTTTACGGCAATCCCGGCCAGTTGATGACGCAGATAATCGCTTGCGGCGTTACCATGGCCTATACGGCTACCATGACTTTTGTCATTTTTATGATAATCAAGGCTGTTGTCGGTCTTCGGGTCGATGCTGAGGATGAAGTTACCGGTCTCGATGAAAGTCAGCATGGTGAAAAGGCTTACAATCTGAACTAGTTCCGGAGTGTCGGGAGGCGAGCCTTCCGGCACCAACTCCTGAGGAGGATTCCATGAAAAAAATAGAAGCGATTATAAAGCCGTTCAAGCTCGACGAGGTGAAGGATGCGCTGAACGAACTCGGCATCCAGGGAATGACTGTTACGGAGGTAAAGGGGTTCGGGCGCCAGAAAGGACACGTTGAACTCTATCGCGGAGCGGAATATGAAATTTCGTTTGTCCCGAAGGTGAAAATCGAGCTGGTCATTCCGGATGCGCTCGCACCAAAAGCAGCGGCTGTCATCGTCGAGAAGGCAAAAACCGGCAAAATCGGCGACGGCAAGGTGTTCGTCTACGATGTGTCGAAGGCCATAAGAATCAGGACCGGTGAGGAGGGAGACCCCGCACTGTAAAACATTCCTCAGTTGCCCTTGTTTGAAAAGGGGAAGGCTCCGTGCCTTCCCGGGTGCAACAGCGGAGTAAGGACTTGTCGCAACGCCACGGAAAAGAGAACCGCAATCGGAACAAAGTGACCTGATGATTCAGCTTGCGCTAACCTTCTGATATTTCAGAAATTGTCATCAGATTATCGTCGGGACTTATAAGGTAATGAACGCAGCAGGAAATCCAGCGCAAACGATAACGCTACTCCTTGCAGACGAAGCCGTTGCCGGCCGCCTTCACAAATTCGCCGACGCAGAAAACACCGCCCCGGGCATGACTCAGTTGCGAACACGCTGCAAACTGGCCGCCCCGCCAGACATTGTTCAGTGTGATTGATCCACAGGTAGCTCGGATGGCTTCCCGTTTTGTTGCATACTTCCCGAAGATAACCGGCTTCTTTTTCAGGCGCTGGGCAAGTCTCTCTTCGGTTGTCTGTTCAAGATTGAGCATGCACCACCAGCCGCCCTTGGCATCGCATCGGTGCCACACAATCCACTGCTGAACAGTACCGGGAGTGCTGGTCTGGCAGGATTGATAGAGCGCCGCAGGAATCCTGCAGCCTGCCCGTTCTGCTTCGGCGGCAATCGTCCGGGCCTGCGCCAGATCTCCCTTGCCACAGGCGGCTCTGACGTTGTTTTCATACCCGGCGCACTTCTGGTCAGGCTGGGCAGTCAGGTGCTGCCTGATATTTGCCACGCTCTGCGTCTGGCCTGAGTCGGGCGTGTTGATATAGGTGCCTGCTATACGCAGAATCACCTGCTCGTTCAGATTGGGAAGATGGACCGGCGGACTTGTGATCAGGCCGGAGCTGCTGATGGTCGGCGGGAGCGATGGGAGCGAGCCGAGGGCAATCCGCCTCGCCGTACCGACACCCGAACCGACGATCATTTCGGCATGAACATTCTGCGCAGTTTCTTTTGTCAGATTCTGCGCAACAACTGACACCGTATAAATGTCGCGCTGGCCATGCACCGGCGTTACGCGCGAAAGATCTATACGCAGACCGCTGAATGAGGCGCGCCAGATCGTATAGGTCGCCTGCACCGCAGAACCAAGCAGCCGCGCCGTAACCCGGCTTGATGCATCGAATGCCGGCAGGCAACCTCCCGGACACGCATCGGTCTGCTCGGTTCGCCGCTCAAGCATTTGCCGTGTGCTGCTCGCGATTTCCCTGGCAAAAACATCAGCCGGCTTGGTATTGCGCCAGAAAGGATGATGCCCGGAGGCATCCTGCGGCTGTGTGCTCATGGCAGCGGCTTCATAAGCAAAATGTGTCCCGGTCTCAACAGGTTTATAGCTGTTTCCGTCGTAGTACCAAGCCTCAAACCAGTCAACATTGGCGCCGCGCCCTTGCCTATCCTCTGCAAACCTCTGTTGTAGCGCCATAATCTGTACCTGCGGGATGTTCGGCCCGATAATAGCATGGGCATTCTTCTGGTGCAGCTGGTAGCCGACAGGCATGCCAAGCACATGATAGGGAACCGTCATGTCCTGCACAAAATGCGCAACCCACGATGCCTTTTGGGCAACACCGGCATCACCCGACCGGACCGGCGCATGATACAGATCCATCTTCAGGGCATTAAAATGATCCCGAATAACCTCAGGGGCTCTGCCCCGGTTGATGGCCGGATTATAGTAGTGCATCGAATATGCTGACCGTGTTGCATCATCCGGTCCCAAACCTGTTCCGAGAGCACCAACGCTTACCGATCCCTGATCAATGATTGCCTGAAGCGGCGGAAATCTTATGCCACGAAAGGCAGGATCATACATTAGTTGCTGGTAGGCCAGACGGCAGAGATTATGGTGCGTTCCGCCAAAAAACTGCGTCTCGTAGACCGACGACCATGCGTGTGCATCGGACGAACAGAGTGTAACTGCAAAGGCTATGACAGGAATAATCAGAAAGTTTTTGAGAATCCTGCCCGGCGGTCGAAATGCCATGACACTGCTCCATGGGGCGCTTC
>JBBIQQ010000134.1:4251-4466 GCA_037442225.1 Nitrospirota bacterium | reverse complement strand
GACATCCTCATAGAGCTGAGGGTTCATATCATCTATGTTTGCCTCGATTATGACTGTTTCTGTGGTTTCATCGGCATTCGGCATAGCACACTCTGTATGAGCAAGCGTTAATCTTAGAACATTCGGCTGACTTTCAATATCCTTGTTCCCTGCGCCGTAAGCAATGCAAAGGGGAAAACAGACCGGCAAATGACCGCTCCCGGCAGACAGCCCCG
>JBBIQQ010000134.1:0-4229 GCA_037442225.1 Nitrospirota bacterium | reverse complement strand
CGGCGTCGTCAGTTCGAACGGAACATCCGACTCGTATGCAGCAAATTTCCGGATCAATTCGGCTGTCGCAGGCGCCGGGACCGGCAGAACTCCATGGGCGGTTTTCACGGTTCCGCTTCCCATATTGATAGGCGAAACACTCAGCCGTTCGATACCCAGACGATCCAGCCCGATAACCGCGCCGAAGATATCAACAATACAATCAACCGCGGCAAGTTCATGAAGGTGAGCGCCATTAAGAGAAACCCCATGGACCTTTGCCTCTGCCTGAAAAAGGAGTTTAAATATACGGAGCCCCTTTTGTTGTATGTCTGCAGACAGTCTGGAACTCCGGATGAGTTTATGGACATCCTTCCACGTTCTTGCAGGCTGTGCATGTTTCGTAATATGAACATCAACCTTTGTTGCGGCAATGCCCCGGCGCATGACCTTTTTTGCGGAAAGGCGGTAGCCGTTGACCGGAATTTTCCGCAACTCGCGCCTCAAAAAGGAAAGAGAAACTCCTGCGTCGACAAGAGCGCCAAGTACCATGTCGCCGCTTAGTCCGGAAAAGGCCTCAAAATGTGCAATTTTCATGGAAATAGTTTACAGTAATCGCAGAAATTTGGGCGAAGGCCGCTCATTCAGTCAGTATGAGCGGCGCTTTGCCGGAGGTGAACTCTAATGAAGATTATCAATGAGAAGACAATTGGCGGAAAGTCTCTGCGGCTGGTGCTTGGTGATATTACTGAGCGCGATGTAGATGCCATCGTAAACGCTGCCAACAAGCATCTCCAGCACGGCGGCGGAGTTGCCGGCGCTATCGTCAGAAAGGGGGGCTCCATTATTCAGGAAGAGAGCAATCGTATCGGTTTTGTGCCGACCGGCAACGCGGTTATAACGTCAGCGGGGAGCCTGAAGGCGCGATATATTATTCACACTGTCGGCCCGCGCATGGGGGAAGGAGATGAGGAGATGAGCTTGAAGCGCGCCGTACAGCAGACGCTTCTGCTGGCGTCCGAACGCGGGCTGAAGAGCATCTCGATGCCCGCAATCAGTTCCGGTATCTACGGCTTCCCTAAAAATCGCTGCGCCATGATACTGGTGAGCGAGTCGAAGTTTTTTCTTGAGAGTTATCCGGGGTCGTCGCTCGCCGAGGTTGAATTCTGCATTTTTGACGACGAAACTCTTGGATTTTTTCAGCAGGAATTTGCTAAACTCTAAAGCTCCGGGCGAGAAAGAGAGCAGGATCGTCCATGCGTGCCGGGATAGCACAGTGGTAGTGCAGCTGATTCGTAATCAGCAGGTCGTCGGTTCGAATCCGATTCCCGGCTCCATCACATTCAGCGGGCTATGAGGCTTCTCATAGCCCGTTTTTATGGGCGATGGTGATCGTATATTTGCCCTGACGTTCTTGCCTTGCCATTTAACGGGGTTGTAATGCTATACTTTATCACGATTTGTTCCAACGGTCAGGTTTGACCTGAAGAAGTTTTCTTTCCTGAGCATATTTCTGACTTGAGGTATGATCTATGGAGCCACTCGCCAGCTTCACCATGCCCGCTCTGATTGATCGGAGCGCACGTCTTTTCGGGAACAGAACTTCTCTCGGGTTTGTCGGTGAAAAGCCATTTACTTACCAAGACCTGAAAAAGCAGATTGAGGAGATGTCAGAATTCCTTCATGCCAAGGGCCTGTCTGCCGGTGATCGGGTTGCAATTCTTGGCGAAAACAGTCCTCAATGGGGAGTGGCCTATTTTGCCATCACCTGTATGGGGGCAGTGGTAGTCCCCATACTGCCTGAGTTTCATGCTTCTGATATTCAGCATATTATCCTCCATTCCGGCGCCAGCGCCATTTTTGTGTCTGAACGTTACTTTCAGAAAGTAGAAGAACTGGAGGTAAAGGCGTTCAAGACGGTTGTGCTGCTTGATTCGCTTTCTGTTATCGAGTCAAATATCACGCGGACCGCGCTGCGCCGGGTGCTTGCCGAAGGAGGCAAGGGATTGAGCAGGATAGGGGCGTTTGTCCGCAGAATGGCCGGCATTTCGCCTGCCGCGGTTCAGGAAGATGATCTTTGTTCTCTCATTTATACCTCAGGTACGATGGGAAGGTCAAAAGGGGTGATGTTAACGCACCGCAATATTGTCTGGAATGCCCATGCGTCCGCCACAATCCCCCCTGTTACTGAAAAAGACCGTCTTCTGTCAATCCTGCCGATGGCTCATGTTTATGAGTGTACGCTGGGACTGGTTTTACCGGTGATGCAGGGCGCTGCAGTCTGGTATCTCCGGAAGCCCCCGACACCTACGGTCCTGCTTCCAGCGCTGGCGGAAATCAAACCGACCGTAATGCTTACGGTGCCGCTCATAATCGAGAAGATATATAAAAACAGAATTTTGCCGGAACTGCGCGGCAAGCGCATTATTCGCCTGCTCAGTCTTTTGCCGGGGGTGCGCGGCGCTATTATCGGCGTTGCGGGCAGGAAACTTCGCGCCCTGTTTGGCGGTCACCTCACTTTTTTCGGTATCGGAGGTGCGGCGCTTGCTCCTGAGGTCGAGAAGTTTCTGCAGGAGGCGAAGTTCCCGTATGCCATCGGCTATGGTTTAACAGAAACGTCCCCGCTTGTTGCGGGTGCCAATGCTGAACATACGCGGTATCGGGCAACGGGTCCTGTCGTGCCTGGGCTTGAGGTGAAGATCGACTCTCCCGATTCCAAGACGGGAGAAGGTGAAATCCTGGTGCGGGGCGACAGCGTGATGAAAGGTTATTATCATGATGAACATGCAACTGCCGAAGTGCTTTCTGTTGACGGCTGGTTCCGGACCGGCGATCTCGGCCACTTTGACAAGAACGGGTATCTGTATATCAAGGGCCGTTTAAAGAATGTGATTCTGGGATCCAATGGTGAAAATATCTATCCCGAAGCGATCGAAGCTGTTATCAACAGGGCACCGTATGTCATGGATTCCCTGGTCATAAAGCGTGGCAAGCATCTGGCAGCCCTCGTGCATTTCGACTATGAACGGCTTGGCGCGGAGCTTTCTCACGAACAGCTCGCCGAGTCGGAAATCCGCAAACGGATTGAGTCCATGCTTGACAAGCTGCGGAAGGACGTGAACCATCAGGTCGCTTCGTTTTCCCGCATCACGCAGATTATTGAGCAGACTGAGCCGTTTGAGAAGACACCGACCCAGAAAATTAAGCGATTTTTATATACCTGATGCTGTTCAGTTTTTAAAGCTCTGTACCGGTGCGGGAATTCTTCCCCCCAGCGCGATAAACCCCGCCGAACCTCCATCATCGCGGATATCCATAACAGTTGCCTCGCCAAGCAGTCCGCCGAATGACGCCTTTTCGCCAGCCTTCTTGCCCGGCACCGGGATAAGGCGGGCTGCCGTTGCCTTGCTGTTAATTACGCCAATTGCCATTTCATCAGCAATAATGCCGGAGATCGTCTCTGCGGAAGTATCTCCGGGGATGGCAACCATGTCAAGGCCGACGGAACAGACGCTCGTCATTGCCTCCAGTTTCTCAAGTGAAAGGCTGCCGTTTCTCGCGGCTTCGGCGATGTTCATATCTTCGCTTACCGGAATAAAGGCGCCGCTCAGACCCCCTACATGTGAACTGGCGAAGATGCCGCCCTTTTTTACTGCATCATTCAACATGGCAAGAATGGCTGTCGAGCCAGGATTTCCGATACTCTTCAGCCCGAGACTCTGAAAAATCTCGCCAACGCTGTCTCCAGCATTGGGTGTGGGAGCGAGGGAGAGGTCTGCAACACCGAACGGAATACCGAGTTTTTCTGCAACCGCTCTGCCTATCAGTTCTCCGACTCGGGTAACCTTGAAGGCAGTGCGCTTGATGGTTTCGGAAAGCTGGCCGAGATCCATATTCGGATGCGACGCGCGCGCCCGGTCTATCGCTTTTTTCACGACGCCTGGTCCGCTGACACCGACATTGATTACCGCATCCGGCTCTCCAATGCCGAGATAGGCACCCGCCATAAACGGAACGTCCTGAGGAATATTTGCAAAAACCACGAGCTTTGCACAGCCGATGCCATCGCGGTCAGCCGTTCCGTCAGCCGCACGCTTTATCGTTTTTCCCATCAGCGCGACAGCATCCATGTTAATGCCGGCATGCGTCGATGCGACGTTGATTGAAGAGCAGACGCGATCGGTTGTTGCCAGAGCTTCAGGAATGGCCTCAATGAGAGCGTGGTCACCCCGTGTAAAGCCTTTTTCAAC
>JBBIQQ010000133.1:0-4667 GCA_037442225.1 Nitrospirota bacterium | reverse complement strand
CTCATAACTCTCCAGAGAACCTGCCCCGGGTTTCTTGGAAAGATCCGGCTTGACTGCCAGCGAGACAAACGGATCCCTTTTATTGGCGGCAGAATAGGGAACCCCTTGCATGAATTGCTCTGGCTCAATATTTTTTGCCGCTTCCCCAAGTTGCGCAACGCTGGTCGCCTGTGGAGCGGCAGGTTTCGTAACGGTTGCCTGTGGTCCGACCGGCTGAGTTTTGGGCGCTTCATCGCAGCCGAATGCGGCTATCAATCCCATAACTGTCACTGTACATAATGTTGTTGTTCTTATGCCGAGACGCTTTTGTGGTTTCATTTCTTTTTCCCGGCCTCCTGTTTTTTAGCCTCCTGTAGAGCCTTTCGCTCAGCTTCAGGGATGACAGAGTATGTCATCGCAGTAAACGTGACATTCAAATCGGCCGTTTCCTTGCGCTGAGCAGCAGACCGCATCATAATATTCTCGAGAGTGACAATCCGATTGAGCTTGGTTATTTCGCTGAAAAATTTTCCAAAATTATGATAGGAACCGCTCATTGCAACCTCAGCCGGGATTGCATACACTTGCTGGCTTTCATGCACAGTCTTGTTGCCGGGCTTCCAAGAGCCGATAACCAGACCGGATTCTATGCCCTTTTCAGACACCTGACGAAGCAAGGTGGAGATCTCCTTCTCCTCAGGCAACTGGAGATGGAGTTCCTTCAGCTTTTGTTTAAGTTTTTCATTATCAGCTATGAGCTGCTCAAGGCGCGCGGCCTTTTGCTTGGCGTCAGCAATTTCTTTTGTCTGCAACTCAAGTTCTTTGACAAGTATCTCACGCTCATCAAGCGACGGAAGAATAAAAACTACCAGTGCGAGCGCTATGATGAGCGCCGACGGCAAAAAAAGCAGAAGGTATTTTTTTACCGGCGGCAGGGCATCATAATCAATAGTCGGCATGTTCAGGTTGAGATTCATATCACTCGCCTCGCTACATCCTGAACTTGCAGTTCAGCTTGAATTTATACACCGGCACCTTGTCCTGCACGGCACGAACCGACTCCTTCAAATCAACTTCAGCAACAAGTGCTGATTTTTTGAGCATATCGACAAAACTCACAAGGCTCTCATTGGTAAACGAAAGGCCTTCCATCTCAATGGCACCGCCGCGATAGCTCATGCTGGCAAGCCAAACCCCTTCAGCAGAGGTGAGGAGAGAACTCATTTCATCCAGGAGTTTCACCGGCACTGCCTGGTTTTTTCTGAGCCCTTCAATTAAACTCACATTCTGCTCAAACTCTTTATTCATTTTCTCATAGCGCTGGACTTCGGTAATCTTCTGCTTTAACTGTGCGATCTCTTTTTTGTTCGACTCGCTCTGATCCTTGAGCGACGAGATATGCCACAAGATTCCAAGCACGGCTACAACCGCCAAAGCCAGCACAATCCCGGTTAAGAGACCCAGATTGACAAGAAATTTCGGCGCTGACGTCCTCTCTTTTTGTTGGTTCTTTTTTTCTAGAAGATTAATCTTGATCATACGCTAATCTCCGATCCGGCGCAGCGCCAGCCCGACAGCGACTGCCGCCAGCGGCGCGAGGCTTCTGACCGATGGATCGGCCTTGTCGGTCACCTTGATTTTCTTGAACGGGTCGAGCACCTCAACATCAACACCAAGGCGCTCCGCCATAATCTCAGGGAATCCTTTCATCAGCGCAGCGCCTCCGCTCAGAAAAATGCGCTGAATTCCATCATCGCTGACACTGCTGCGGAAGTACTCAAACGACCGATATATTTCAGCATATATTTCATCAGAGGCGCTGTTCATCACAGATTCAGCCGATTCCGGAGCTATTCCGGGAACGCTCTGCCCCATTTTTAACCGTTCTGCATCGCCACGCGTTATCTTGAGCATCCGCTCAAGCGCTTCTGCATGAAAGTTAATGCCGGAAGCGCTGTCGCGGGTGAATACCGGCAGACCATTCTGAAAAACATTGATGCTCGTCTTGCTCGCGCCAATATTGACGAGAGCGACACTGCGAAGCAACTGAAGATCGTAATTGGCTTCAAAAACATTGCTGATGGCAAAGGGATCGACATCAACCACGGCAGGAGACAACCCCGCCTCTTCCAGGACGGCCGTGTATTCATGAATAAGGCTCTTTTTGACTGCAACCAAAATGACATCCATCTGTCCAGGCTCCTGCGCGGAGGGTCCGAGGATCTGGAAGTCAATGTTCACATCATTGATATCAAACGGGATGTACTGCTCTGCTTCAAATTTGATGCTTAACGCGAGGTCATCCTTCGACATTTGCGGAATGGTAATGCGTTTGATGATTACGAAAGAATGTCCTGACAGGCCAATGGCAACATCCGCGGTTTTCAGATTTGCCTTGGCCAGCAGCTCGCGCAATGCGCCAAGAAGCGCTGTTTTATCAACAATGGCTCCTTCACTAATCACGTCCCTCGGTAATGGCACTGAGTGGAAGAGGACAAGTTCATAGGGATCCCGGGATGTATCAACCTGGGCAACCTTGAGAAAGCTTGAACCGATATCCAGCCCAACAAGAACATTTTCTTTTTTCTTTCGAAAAAACATAGCCCTCATCTCACTTTATTTCTGTTATTCATCAGTAATCCTGCGAGCAACTCTCATGCCAAGCTGCCCTCATCCCCAATTCAGCCTGTTTGTCCATTTTTTTGACGGTTTTCAAGCCAGAACATCTACCAGACCGTCATTCTGTTGACGCTCTTATCAAGCTTTGTATATCTTCATTGTAAAGACCAAGAACTCACCAAATCCGCTTTTTTACTATATTAGAGAAAAAGTAAGCATAGTTGTAACAGAAATTACGCCGCTTGTCAAGAGGCAAGCAGGCCAACAACCAGAAGAATAGCCCTATGCAGAGGCGTCAACCTTCAGAAACAACTCCCGGAGCTGTTTCTGCTCGACAAAGGAAGGAGCTCCGCTCATAAGACAGATCGCCTTCTGCGTCTTCGGAAATGCTATGACATCACGGATTGATGACGCTCCGACCATAAGCATTATGATACGGTCGAGACCAAGAGCAATCCCTCCGTGCGGCGGCGCACCAAAGTTGAGCGCGTCCAGAAGAAAACCGAATTTCAGCGCCGCCTGCTCATCGGAAATACCCAAGCCCGCAAACAAGCGCCGCTGCAAATCTTTCCGATGAATCCTGACACTGCCGCCGCCGATTTCATAGCCGTTCAGGACAACGTCATATGCCTTCGCTCTGCATCCGCTCAGCAGTTCCTTATATTTGAGAACAAACTGCTCATCATTCACATCAGCTTCCGGAATCCGCATAAGCTCCTCAATATCAGCATCTCCCGGCGAGGTGAAAGGGTGATGCATCGCGACAAAGCGGGCATTCTCATCATCCCACTCAAGCAGCGGAAAGTCATGAATCCACGCAAACCGATAGCCGGGCTGGATCAGATTGAGCCGTTTTCCCAACTCAAGACGGAGTCGGCTCAAAACATCGTTGACGACTTGTTCAGCATCCGCCACGAAAAGAATCAGGTCTCCTTCTTCAGCTCCGACCTTCAGCGCCATCTGACGAAGCGTCTCCTCCGGGAAGAATTTCGCAATCGGGGATTCAAATCCGTCCTTCACCTTAATCCACGCAAGTCCCTTGGCGCCGTATGACTGTGCCTCAACCATCAGGAGGTCGACTTCCCTGCGGGATATCCCGGCCATCCCCGGCGCGCGAAGAGCCTTTATCTTCCCTCCGGACTCGATAACATCCAGAAACACCTTGAAGCTACTCTGCCGTGCAAGTTCCGCCATATCAGCAAGCTCAAGCCCGAAGCGAAGATCCGGCTTGTCATTTCCATATCGATCCATCGCATCGGCATATGACATACATGTGAATGGAGCAGTCACATCAACAGAAAGAACATCCCTGAAGATGCTCACCAGCATTCCTTCGGTCAAGCTCATAACATCATCCTGTTGCACAAATGACATCTCAATATCAATCTGGGTAAATTCCGGCTGACGATCCGCCCGGAGATCTTCATCACGGAAGCACTTCACAATCTGAAAATACCGCTCCAACCCTGCCACCATCAAAATCTGCTTGAACAGCTGCGGCGACTGGGGCAATGCAAAAAACTGCCCGGGATTCACCCGGCTCGGCACAAGATAGTCACGCGCACCTTCCGGAGTCGACTTGGTCAGCATCGGGGTTTCAACTTCAAGAAAACCGAGAGCATCGAGATAGTTGCGCACCACCTTTGCTGTTTTGTGGCGAATGATGAGATTCTGCTGCATATCCGGCCGGCGCAGGTCAAGGAAGCGATACTTCAGGCGCAATTGATCCGATGCCTCAGCGGCTTCCTCCATAGGAAAAGGCAGATGTGCGGACTCATTCAGAACCTCCATGGTTTCTGCATAAAACTCAACGGTCCCTGTCGGCAAATTCGGATTTTCTGTACCGTCAGGACGCCTCCGCAGCTCGCCGGAGACTGATATCACATATTCGCTGCGCAGAGCGTGGGCCGACTCGTGCGTCGCGGCTGCGACTTCGGGACTGAAGACCACCTGCACAAGTCCGCTGCGATCCCGCAGGTCAATAAAAATAAGCCCCCCGTGATCCCGGCGCCTGAAAACCCAGCCTGAGAGCACTAGGCGGGCGCCAATATCCGATTCGCGCACTTCTC
>JBBIQQ010000132.1:0-4726 GCA_037442225.1 Nitrospirota bacterium | reverse complement strand
AATCATCGGCATCATTCTTGGCGCGGTGCTGAAAGGGCAGGAACTTATCAACAACGCGAAGAACAAGAGGCTGTACAACGTGTATCGGGAAGTCTCTGCCGGCGTGTACACCTACTATGACAAGTACAATAAATTCCCCGGCGATGACAATCTTGCAACAACGCGGGGCTGGACAGCGGGGGCAGCCACGGTTGCAAACGGCAACGGCCAGGGTTGGATTGACGGCACGGCGTTTTGCGCCGCCGGCAGCGCGGCGGAATCCTGTCAGGCATGGTACCATATGCGCCTCGCAAATATCATGAGCGGCTCAGACACCACATCCCCGACCCATCCGTATGGCGGACGCGTTGCTCTCGGGCGGACGGACGCGATCATCGGCGGCTGGGCAAAACCGATGGGCGTCTGTTTTGAATGGCTCAATAATGAGACCGCCCGCTGGCTCGATAACACCTATGATGACGGCGTTTTCAATACCGGCTCAATTCGGGGCAATGCCGACTACACCGCCGGGAGCCCGGACGCGGTTGTCGCCAACTGGACATGCATAGTTATCTGATCTGTTGATTTTCACGGAGCGGGGGGCCGGAACGGCCCTCCCCCGCTTCAGTGTTCTTCCTTGCTTCTTTATCTCCTTCTTCCCGCCTTGCCAAAGCCGCCTGATTCTGATAACCTCAAAATCAGATGATTCCACCGATAATTACTGCCGGGAGAAAATAATGATAAAGCTTCGCGACGGTCTTGTTGAGCTCTATAAAAAAGTTGCCACTTCCATTCCGAAGGACATCGAAGACGCGCTGAAGAGCGCTGTGCAGATCGAAACAGACCCGATGGTCAGGGAAGCGCTCGCCAATACGGTAGGAGCCTGCATATCCGCCAGAACCGGCGCGACCGCAATCTGTGAAGACTCCGGACTGCCGGTTTTCTATGCCCGCGTTCCGAAAGGTCTGAGCCACCAGATGGTCCGCGACGTGATTCTGGACGCTACCCGCCACGCAACCGAGAAGATACCGCTGAAACCGAATGCCGTCGACAGCCTCACCGGCGAAAACAGCGGCAGCAATCTCGGAGCCTCGTTCCCGATGATTTTTCTTGAGGAGACGGATCAGAGCACGCTTTCAATCGACCTTATGCTTCGGGGCGGCCAGACAGAGCACCTCTCAAAGACCTATCGCCTGCCTGAGCAAATCGGCTGCGCCGGACTCGTCCCCGAACTGCTCCAAAACGGTCTGGCCGGGCGTTCGCTCAACGGCATGAGGGCTAGCGTGCTTGACGCGGTGCTGAGAGCGCAGGGAAAGGGATGTCCGCCGTATATCATCGGCATCGGCATTGGCGGCGCGAAAGAACAGGTCGCGCTGCTTTCCAGCAGACAACTTCTCCGGAAGCTTCATGACACAAATCCCGACCCGCGCTGCGCTGAAGTCGAAGCACAGCTCCTGGCCGACATCAACCGTCTTGCGCCGGGCGCGATGGGCTTTCAGGGGAAAACAATCGCTCTCGGCGTGAAGATAGGAGTCGCGCATCGCCATCCGGAGTCATTTCTGGTTGACATCTCTTTTTCGTGCTGGGCGCACCGAAGGGGAAGATTCATCTGGTAGCGGGAAAAACGGAACTATTGGAGGCGGAATGCTGACGCATTCCGCCTTTCGTGCTTTACAGGTAAAATCAGGCTACTTTACGACAAGCACCGGACACTTCGAATAATCTACGACTTTTGAAGAAACGCTGCCCATAAGGAACTTCTTGGTTCCATGGCGGCCGTGGGAGCCGGTAATGATGAGGTCAACCTTCATCTTCTGGGCGGTCTCGAGTATCTTCTCGGCAGGGTCTCCCTGACGGACCAGCGTCTTCACGTCCATGGATTTTCCGGAGAGCGTCTTTCGTATCTTCTCCATTGAATCAGTCGCCTCCCGGGTGAGCGACTCTACAATCTTGCTCCGTTCACCATCGGTCAGTTCGGTCAGATACAGTTCAGGCACAACCGTGAGGATCGTGAGCGACCCCTTCAGATTGAGCGAAAGTTCTAAGGCCTTCTTGAGCGCCTTGTCGGAAGCCTTTGAGCCATCGTGGGCAACGAGAATCTTTTGCATGAATGTCCTCCTTCATGTGCGATGCGGTCTGCTGGTGCGATGCCACGAAGGGGCTCATCGGCAGCGTCGCAGGCATTGACATGCATTTTACCATAGTTTACCGGGACTTGACATAAATGCGTACCGGAGTGCCGGCAAATCCGAATTCCGCGCGTATGGCTTTCTCTATGTACCGGAGGTGCTGCTCATTTACCGCCTGCTTTGAATTCACCACAAGATGAAACACCGGCGGCTCGGTGCCGGTCTGCGCCATATAATAAAACCTGGCAGGCTTCCCTTTGGCGCCGGGAAACGGGTGCGTGCTCAGCACGCGGGCGAGAAAGCGGTTCAGCACGCCTGTTCCGATATGCTTTTTCCGTTCAGCCATCAGACCGTTGATGAGCGGGAAAATATTCGTCACGCGCCTGCGCTCAAGCCCCGACACCGTTACAAACGGCGCGGAGGCCGCAAACCAGAGCCGGCGCTCAAGTTCCGAGCGGAGTTCCTTGTAGCGCTTCTCCGGGTTTTCGACGAGATCCCACTTGTTGAAAAGTACGATAAGGCTCTTGCCGAACTCCTCGGCCATGCCGGCAATGCGCTGTTCCTGCTCGACAACGCCCTGCGTTGCGTCAAGCAGCAGAATGGCGATGTCCGCGCGCTCTATGCTTTTCACCGCCCGCATGAGCGAAAGCCGCTCAACCGCCGCCTCGTCAACCTGCTTCGACTTCGAACCGCTGCGCAGGGTCTTTGCGAAGCCGCCCATCTTCTTGCGGATGCCGGCGGTGTCTATGAAGATATAGCGGTTGCCGTACCAGGTGCAGACGGAATCAATCGCATCGCGCGTGGTTCCCGCGACCGGGCTTACGATGAGGCGCTTTTTGCCGAGCAGCGCGTTAATCAGCGTAGATTTGCCGACATTCGGCCTGCCGACGACCGCGATTTTCGGCAGCGCGTTGCCGGCATCAGCGTCATCTTCATCGGAGGCTTCAGCAGGCAGGTGCTCGGCGATCTTCTCCATCAGCTCTTCATATCCGAGCCCCGTCATCGCGGAAACCGGAAATATCTCCGGCGCGCCGGTGCCGTAAAACTCAAGCGCCCTCACCTCTTTGTCGGGCGAATCTATTTTATTGACCACCCAGCATATCGGCTTGCCGGCGTTGCGAAGCATGACGGACATTTCGACATCGGTCGGGCTGAGTCCGTCCTTTCCGTCGAGCAGGTGAATGATAAGGTCAGCCTCCTCCACAGCAAGCAGCGACTGCTCCCGCACCAGACGCGCCATCTCCTCTGCCTCATACGGAAGCCCCTCCGCGTAAAAACCGCCGGTGTCGATGACGGTAAAGCGGCGGCCTTCCCACTCGGCGGTGCCGTAGTTGCGGTCGCGCGTGATGCCCGGCATCTTCTCCGCGATCGCGGTATTCCGCAGACCTCCGGTCCGTTTGAGCATCCGGTTGAACAGTGTGGATTTGCCGACGTTCGGCTTGCCGATAATTGCTACGGTAAAACTCATTTGTCGTCCTGCTCTTTCAGATCGGTGATGCCGTATGAGCGAATCTTTTTGTGGAGATTGCTCCGTTCAACGCCGATCGCTTCAGCGGTTCGTGAGACGTTCCCATCGTTTTCCTGGAGCTTCCTGAGGATGAAATCGCGTTCAAACGCTTCCCGCGCTTCGCGCAGCGACCGCTGAGAAAAATAGAGGTCCTGCCGTCCTGCGTCCGCGGTCCGGAGTATCAAAAGCGCTTCGAGGTTCTTCCGGGTGATCGACTGTCCCGCGGTCATAATCATGACTCTCTCCACGGCGTTCCTCAGCTCCCGGATATTGCCCGGCCAGACATGCGACTGAAGGGCGGCGAGCGCGTCTGGGTGAAACTTTTTCGGGCGGACGCCGTTTTCAGCAACAAACGCCTCCGCGAAGAACCCGACCAGTTCCGGAATGTCGTCCGGCCGCTCGCGCAGCGGCGGGATGGTGAGCGGTATGACATTGAGGCGGTAAAAGAGGTCTTCCCGGAACGCCCCCTTCTTCACTTCGTCAGAGAGGTTCTTGTTTGTCGCCGCAATCACGCGCACATCGACCGTGATGTTTTTGTTGCCCCCGACTCGCTGAAAGGTCTGCGTCTCTATCACACGGAGCACTTTTGCCTGCGTCGGCAGCGACATATCGCCGATTTCATCGAGGAAAAGCGTCCCCTCGTGCGCAAGCTCGAATTTGCCGGTTTTCCGCTCCGACGCGCCGGTGAATGAACCCTTTTCATGGCCGAAGAGTTCGCTTTCGATCAGCTCCTGCGGGATAGCCGCGCAGTTCACCTCCACAAACGGCCCGTCGGCCCGGACGCTCCGCTCATGAAGCTGCCGCGCCACAAGTTCCTTGCCCGTGCCGCTCTCGCCGAGAATCAGCACCCGGGCATTGCCCTGGGAAGCCATGGCTATCTGATCGCGAAGGATGCGCATCGGCTGTGAATTGCCCACAAGCCGCCAGGTGCGCGACAGGTTCTCCCTGAGCAGAAAGTTCTCGCCCTCCAGCCGCTGCCGCTCCATTGCGAGCCTTGCCACCAGAATGACGCGCTCAATGGAGCTGAACGGCTTTTCGAGAAAATCGTACGCGCCGTCTCTCGTGGCCTTCACCGCAACCTCTATGCTGCCGTGTCCAGCTCAACAAATCG
>JBBIQQ010000131.1:0-4731 GCA_037442225.1 Nitrospirota bacterium | reverse complement strand
GTTAGCGCTGCGAATATGATTCTATGAACGGAATGTTTCTTCTTTTTCCCTGATGCTTTGATCAAGACGCTTTGCTGAAAGCGCCAGGCTCTCATTTTCCAAATCAATTCCTATATATTTTCTATTGAGCAACACGGCCGCAATCCCAGTTGTTGAACTTCCGCAAAACGGGTCCAGGACTAAATCGCTCTCTTTTGTCGATGCGAGCACTATTCTTTTTAAAAGCTCAACCGGCTTCTGAGTCGGATGCTTCCCGAACCTTTTCTCCTCTGGTTTTGGAGCGGAAATCTCCCAGACATTTCTCATTTGCTTGCCTTGATTCATCTTTTTCATCAATTGATAGTCAAAATAATGCCTGCTTTTGCCATTCTTCGCGGCCCATAAAACTATCTCTGTCGAGTGGGTAAAATACCTGCAAGAAAGATTCGGTGGTGCATTGCGTTTATACCAAATAATATCATTCAAAATCTTGAATCCAATCTCTTGCATGGCATAGCCGACAGAATGGATGATGTGTGCGGTCCCTGAAACCCAGATAGTGCCGTTTGGCTTTAATACCCGCTGACAAGCCTTCAGCCATTGAAGAACGAAAGCATGATTATCTTCAACTCCTCTTGACGTGTCCCATTTGCCCTTGTTGACCGAAACCATCTTGCCGGCGTGGCAGGTAATCCCGCCATTTGAGAGAAAATAAGGCGGATCCGCAAAGATCATATCAACGCTGTTCTCTCTTGCCTGATTCAGAATTTCGACGCAGTTTCCTTGTAAAAGCCTTGTCGAGTGTTCCTGATTGTCGTAGTAGGTCGAAAAAAGCTTCTTCCCATTATTTCCGAACGATGCGGTTTCTTCCGAAATATAAAATTCAACAGGATTTGCTGCATTTGGCCGAGTCGTTGTCTTTTTTACTGTCTTTGTAGTTGTCAGGTTTTTTTTGTTTTTTCTTGCTTGTAGCATGGATTAATTGTAAGGGGGGCGAGGCGTAATATTCAATCTTTAAATTTTAGGCAAAGCAGTTAATAAATGCCGCAAAACGCTTGTGCTGCCGTTGGAAAAAAACTCTTGACGCACGACCTGTTTTTCAGATAAACTTTATTTAATTGAAAATCATTATCATATAAAAATGATCGAACAGACAGAAAAACAGATATTCACAGAGTTTCTCGTAAAAAAGAACCTTCGCGATACACCGCAGCGGGAGCTGATTCTTAACGAGTTCCTGCGCCGCGAGCAGCACATCTCCGCGGAAGAGCTATACGATATCGTCAAGCAGCGGGATCGCACTATCGGCCAGGCAACGGTTTATCGCGGGCTGAAGCTTTTATGCGAGGCCGGACTTGCGCGCGAAGTCGATTTCGGCGACGGCACCATGCGCTATGAGCATGAGTTCGGCCATGAGCACCACGACCATCTTGTCTGCACCACCTGCGGCAAAATGGTAGAAGTGCTGGACCCGGCAATCGAGACGCTCCAGAAGGCGCTCGCTGAAAAGTATGGTTTCAGCCTGTCGAATCATGAAATGTATCTGTACGGCATCTGTTCGGAGTGCCGGGGCAAATAAATTCTTTTTTTTGCGAACGTTGTGATATTGAATTTCATTAATAATAATTTAGGAGGTTGGCATGACAGCGGTTTTATACGGAGGGTTGCAGGATGGAAGTGGATTTGTAGAGAAGCTTCGTGAGCTCGGCATTCGGACAATTATATGGATTACGCCGGATTCGGAGAATATTTATCGCAATCGGCTTGAAGAAACGGTAAATAATGTTGATTGCGTTATCGTGAAATCGGCAGACGATTCGTCGTTCTGCCGGAAATTGCTTGATGAGGCGCTTGCGCGCCGGGTTCCGGTTTTCCGCGAGGAGTGCGTTGACAGTATACCGTGCAAGCTTTCTTTTTGCTGTTAAATTGAGAATGATAATCGATTTCTATTGAGCAAAGAAAGGACAATGCAAATGTCACCTTTGGCATTCATGGCAGAAGGAGAGAAGGCAGAGATTGTTTCTCTGAGACAGCAACCGCTCAGCGGTGGAAAGTGTCCGGACTGTGTGGAGCATCTCATGGACATGGGGCTCAGGCCCGGCAAGCATATCGAAATGCTGACGAATTCTGGCGGCGGGCCGATACTGCTGAAGGTGGATGAGTCCCGCATCGCGCTGGGGCGGGGAATGGCAATGAAAATATATGTGCGGAGGAGCGGAGAATGACACTCGCGGAGTTAAAGCCCGGACAGAAGTGCCGGATCACCCAGATTGGAGCGCTCGGTCCCCTGAAGCGGCGGCTTATGGATATGGGCGTTGTGGTTGGCGAAGAGGTGCTTGTTGAGAAGATCGCGCCGCTTGGCGACCCTGTTGAAGTGAAAATAAAGAGTTATAACCTTTCGCTTCGGAAAAAAGAAGCGCAAGAGATACAGGTGGAGGCGGTGTGAAAACAGAAACAGATTGGCAGGCCGGAAGCTCGGACGGCGTGAAAACAGAGAAAACGAAAAAAATAACTGTTATCGCAGTGGCAGGAAATCCAAACGCTGGCAAATCGACGCTGATCAACAGCATCGCCGGCACACGGCTGCAGGTTGGCAACTGGCCCGGCGTAACGGTTGAGAAAAAAACGGCTTATTTTGAGCACGACGGCAGGCAGATTAAGCTGGTCGACCTTCCTGGCACCTACAGTTTGAGCCCGTATACGCAGGAGGAGGTGATCGCCCGCGATTATCTGGTGTATGAAAAACCGGACGTAATTATCAATGTTGTCGACGCAACCAATCTGGAGCGGAACCTGTATCTGACGCTTCAGATGATAGAGCTCGAAATCCCGATGGTGCTTGCCTTGAACATTTATGGCGAAGCGGAGTCGAAGGGCTACCGCTTTGATCTGGAGGCTCTCTCCTCAATGCTCGGCGTCGCTGTTGTGCCGACCACGGCAACGAAGGGGGAAGGTGTCAAGGCGCTTGTCACCGCGGCCCTTGCGGCGGCGGATAATCCCCGCGCGCACAGTCCGAAGCCGATTCCCTATGGCGATGATATTGAGCGCGCGGCAGACGCAATCGTCGGTGGCCTGAGCAGCGAACTCCCGGAGGTGCTTGGGCAGTATCCGCTTCGCTGGCTGGCTCTGAAGCTGATGGAGTCAGACCAGGCTGTGCTAAGCCATCTTGGCCTGCAGGCAGGGAGCAGCATCATTGTTCAGGCAACAGAACATCTGCAGAAAGCGCATGGCGACGATGTGGAAGCGCTGCTCGCCGATGCCCGGCATGCCAAGGCAGCGGGATTGACCCGCGAGGTGCTGGCAAAGCCGGATGTCAGGAGGCGGGAGCTGACCGAAAAAATAGACGCGGTTGTGCTGCACAGGCTGTTCGGCATCCCCATTTTTCTCGCGGCAATGTGGCTTATGTTCAAGCTCACATTTGATGTCTCCAAGCCATTTGCTGACTGGCTGGGTGCGATGGTTTCGGGTCCGTTCAAGCGCGCAGCCGAGGCGCTGATTACCATGCTGCAGGCTCCGGCGTGGATGGCAGCGCTCGTAACCGACGGCATTATCGCTGGTGTCGGCGCGGTTCTGGTTTTTGTGCCGGTCATCTTCGCGATGATGTTTTTCATCACTTTTCTTGAAGGCAGCGGCTATATGGCGCGCGCGGCCTTTGTAATGGACAGAGCCATGCATGCCATCGGATTGCATGGCAAATCTTTCATCCCGATGCTGCTCGGATTCGGCTGCAACGTTCCGGCAATTTACGCGACCCGGACGCTCGAAAACCAGAAAGACAAGGCGTTGACGGCCCTGCTGATTCCGCTCACGTCGTGCGGCGCGCGGCTTCCGGTGTACGTTGTTTTTATCGGAACATTTTTTGCTTCATATGCGGCAACGATTCTCTGGTCTCTGTATATCATGGGAATCGCGCTTGCCGTAGCAGTCGGCATGGTGTTCAAGCGCACGCTCTTCAAGGGAGATGCCCCCATGTTTATCATGGAACTGCCGCCATACCGGATGCCGACTCTGCGGAGCCTGATAATCCATACCTGGGAAAAGGGCAAACATTTTCTTATCAAGGCCGGCACCTATATTCTGGCCGTGTCGATTCTCGTGTGGTTTCTGCTGAACCTGCCGTGGGGTGTTGAGCAGAAAAAAGATTCGTATCTCGGACAGGTCGGGCAGGTGATCGCCCCGGCTCTGAAGCCGCTCGGTTTCGGATCGTGGGAAGCGGGGTCAGCGCTGCTTGCGGGGCTGGTCGCCAAGGAAATAGTTGTCGGCACGATGGGTGAGATTTACGCAAAGAAAGCGGAGGAGGAAAAGAAGGAGACACCGGTCCTTCGCGATGAACTCATCGGCATTGGAACATCCTTCGGAGAAGCGGTGCGGGCAGCCGGAGCCAATGTGGTTTCTACCTTTTGGATCGCGACTATGTCGGCGGACGAGTCGGAAGAGAAGGCGGCAGAGCGAATGCCGCTTCGCGAGGAGCTGGCGAAACAATTTACTCCGTTGTCGGCCTATGCATTTATCACCTTTGTGCTTTTGTATATGCCGTGCGCTGTGGTAGCCATTGCTATGCGGCAGGAGTTCGGCACCTGGAAGTGGTACGGCATCGCGTTCGCCTATCAGATGGTCCTTGCGTGGGCGGTTGCATTCATCATCTATCAGGGCGGGACTTTGCTGGGATTGGGATAAAGATGCATGTGGAAGCTGCAAGCAACGATACCGGGAGGTTGAAATGGGCGTGGTAGATATTGTTTTGATGGGTGT
>JBBIQQ010000130.1:0-4766 GCA_037442225.1 Nitrospirota bacterium | reverse complement strand
CCGTAAAAGGCTGGGTTGAAGTCACGCAGGTGCTGGCACCCGATCTCGCACGACAAATGCAGGAAGCCGGCGCCGCAGGCATAATCTACACCGACATTGCCAAGGACGGCATGCTCGCCGGGCCAAATATTGAAGCAACCGCAGAGCTTGTCCGGCAGCTGAGGATTCCGGTAATAGCATCGGGCGGAGTCTCGTCGCTTGACGATATCAGGAAGATTGCGGCAATTCCGAATATCTTCGGGGCAATCACCGGCAAGGCGCTTTACTCAGGCGCTCTTGATCTCGCGGAAGCGATTCAGGCAGCGTCCGGGCATTGTTGATTCAGCAGTCAACGCACTGAAAAAAGCTCGCCATACTGACAGAAGAGGAAAAAGAGCGGAATGTCTTTATTAGCCCGTAGCCTGCAAACCCTCACGAATCAGAGTTTTTAGCATGCTGGCAAAACGAATTATCCCATGCCTGGATGTGAAGAACGGCCGCGTCGTGAAGGGCGTAAGCTTTGAAAATCTGCGTGACGCCGGCGACCCGGTCGACAACGCCCTCTTTTATGATGAGCAGGGCGCGGATGAGCTGGTGTTCCTTGACATAACCGCATCGCACGAAAAAAGAAAGGTCATTCTTGACGTTGTGCAAAAGACAGCCGACGATGTGTTCATGCCGCTTACCGTTGGCGGGGGAATCAAGACGCTCGATGATATCCGCGATCTGCTGAACGCGGGCTGCGACAAGGTGTCGATCAATACCACCGCGGTAAAAGACCCGTTCTTCATAAACAAGGCTGCTGAACGATTCGGAAGTCAGTGCATTGTCGTGGCCATTGATGCCAAGCTGGTAGCTGATAATATGGGCGATGCGACCGGCGAGCCATGGCATGCCGATGCGCTTATGGCAGACGTAGGGCTGAAGCTTCCGGTTTCAGAGCAGACGTGGGCCATTTCCACGCACGGCGGCAGAAAAATGAAGCTCATCAATGCCGTGGCCTGGGCCCGGAAAATGGAAGCGCTGGGCGCAGGCGAAATCCTGCTGACCAGCATGGATAAGGACGGCACGAAAGACGGCTACGACATCGCGCTCACTCGTGCAATTGCCGAAGCGGTCACCATTCCGGTCATTGCGTCCGGAGGGGCGGGGAACCTTGAACACCTTTACGAGGGGCTAACAGTGGGCAAAGCCGACGCGGCGCTTGCCGCCTCGATTTTCCACTATCGTGAGTTCACCGTGCGCGAGGCAAAAGAGTACCTGCGCTCCAAAGGCGTGCCGGTGCGCTTGTAATTTTCCCGCTTGCAACAACAATCTGAGCAATCCCGCAACACGATCTGCCCGCTATTTTCCATAAATTTTTGAGAACCTTCGCACATCGACCATCCGGATTCGTCCTGAGATCCGACATGAATAAGAATAACGGCTTTTCGGGACGTTTCCAGCAAATTTGACTTGCTAAAATAAAGACTTATAATGGAATATATAGGGTGTCTTACAGGCACATAATGGAGCGTTCTCCCTGGAGATTGTTCCTTTAATAATTGATGCAACGGAGTCTCCAGTGACTACTAACACTTCGAATTTACCGCCTATCACCATCAAGGGGAAAAAGATTGCAGTGCCGATTATCCAGGGCGGCATGGGTGTTGGCGTCTCCATGGCGCCGCTTGCCAGTGCTGTAGCGCGCGAAGGAGGCCTCGGCCTTGTCTCGAGCGCTTGTCTTGACCGGCTGGTATCCAAGCGGACCGGCAGGAAGATGAATACCTATGAAGCAACCCGGGAAGAAATTGAGCTGGCCAGGGACAAAGGCGGTTTTGCCGGCATAAATATTATGGTTGCCCTGCAGCGCGACTATGTCGATTCGGTCAAGGGTGCCATTGATGCGGGGGCAGACGCCATCATTTCCGGAGCCGGCCTGCCGCTCAGCCTGCCGGACATTCATCCTCCTAAAGATACGGCCCTTATACCGATAGTATCCTCTGCGCGCGCGCTTGAACTGATCTGCAAAAAATGGGATCGCTATAAATATCGTCCCGACGCAGTTGTGCTTGAAGGTCCTCTCGCCGGTGGTCACATCGGATTCAGGATAGAGCAAGCGGATCTCGAATCCAACAGGCTCGAAAATCTGCTTCCGCCGGTGAAGGATATGGCGATGAAATACGGCGACATCCCGGTGATTGTCGCCGGTGGTATTTACACGCATGAGGATATCCAGCGATATCTCGCGATGGGAGCTGACGGTGTGCAGATGGGTACCCGCTTCCTGGCGACTGATGAGAGCTCGGCAACAGAAGCTTACAAACAAGCGGTTGTCGCGGTCAGGCAGGAGGATATTTACCTCGCCTTCCGTCCCGGCTCGCCATGCGGCCTTCCGTTTCGTATTATCTATCAGTCACCGATGTACCAGTCGACGCTGAAGCAGCTGCGTCCGCCCAAGTGCGATAAAGGCTACGTGCTGAACAAGGATGAAAAAGGCAATTACACGCTGTGTCCCGCGAAGATCAATAACGTAGATTATTTCTGCATCTGCAATGGACTGCTCAGTTCCGCGGCATATAATGCCGACAAGGAAGAGCCGCTGTACACTGTCGGCACAAATGCCTATCGGATCGACAGGGTTCTTTCGGTCAAGGAATTGATGGACGAACTCAAAGGAGCATAGGCTTACAGGTCGCTGAAAACTCTTTATGAGTCGGAGTCGAGCGCGGCGTTCCATTCTGTAAATGGCGGGCCACGTTATCCCTTATTATCTCTTGTCGTATTTTGTGCTTGCGATGATACGCAAGCTCTGGATATGCCCAGCACTTCATTCAGCAATGGTGCCGGATATTCAAGTCACGCATTGTCGATAATCGCGCGCCTTCCCGCGACTCCCCCGTTTTCACCCATTGTCTTTACCGGCCAGTGATGTTTCTGTTTATGCGCCTCGTGACGACACATTCTCATGGTACACTGTAAAGAAGGAAAAAGGAGGACATCCGGTATGTCTACTGCAATATTCAGCACCACTCAGACCCAGCTTCGCTGCATCAGCTGCCAGCATGCGGCGAATCTGCTGAAGGAAAGAAAATTTCAGTGTCCGAAGTGCGGAGACCTGTTTGATGTAGTGCATAATTTCGAGCCGCTCAAGAAGACCTTTCGGGAATATACAAAACTGTTTGACCGCAGGGCTGCTCATGCCTTCAGCGCAAAGGGGGGCTCAACCGAAAAATCAGGCGTATGGCGTTTCAAGGAATGGATTATGCCGTATCTGCCTGACAAATATATCGTATCGCTGGGCGAAGGCAATGTGCCGATAGTGCCTGCCGGCAGGCATCTGCGGCAGTGGATAGGGTCAGCCGACTTATGGATGATCCTCGAGGGCATGACCCCGACCGGTTCGTTCAAGGATTTCGGCGGAACAGTTATGATGTCTGTTGCAAAGGCATCTGGAATCAAATATGTAGGCTGCGCGTCAACCGGCGACACCTCTGCGATGGTCGCCGCTTACGCATCAGCCGCAGACATCAGGAGCGTGGTCATACTTCCCAGGGGTAAGGTGACCGCCGCGCAGCTGGCTCAGCCGCTCGTGCATGGTTCAACGATAATAACACTACCCGGCGATTTCGATGACTGCATGAGGGTGGTGCGCGAACTGGTCGCGGAAAAGAGGCTTTTCCCGGCAAACAGCCTGAACCCAACACGCATTGAGGGGCATCAGGCAACGGTATTTCTGACAGCGCAGTTTTTTGGTTGGGATCTGCCCGACTGGATAGCGCTGCCCGTCGGCAATGGAAGCAACTGCTCGTCCGTCGGCAAGGCTCTGCGGCTGATGCGCCAGATGGGCTATAAGGGGAAATCCTCCAGGATACTCGCGGGTCAGTCGGAGGCCGCAAAGCCTTTGGCTTATTCGTGGATGCAGACACACGCACGCTCGAAAAAAGTAAGCATTCTGGATTGGCGTGGCAATTATCGGCCCATGAAAGCGGGAGAAACTGCCGCGACGGCGGCACGTATCGGAGACCCGGTATCGCGCGACAAGGTTATGCGTGAAATTACGCAATCCAACGGAAGCATGAATGTAGTGCCCGAAAAGATGCTGAACGAGGCTGTGGCAGTGTGCGGCAGGGATGGCCACTTCGTGTGCCCGCAGACTGGCATAGCGCTGGCAGGCGTAAAACTGGCCATAGAGAGCAAGGCGATAAAAAAGAATGAGCGGGTAATTGTCGTCTCTACCGCGAATGGCTTGAAGTTCACCGAGTCCGCGGCAAGCGGTCTGGAAAAGAACATCATTGATGCGGGCGATTGCAGGACAGAGACGGTTGCGAAAATAATGGGCGTCTGAATATCCCGCTGTGTTTATAATGCGCGATCGTGTTCCCGGCGCATGACTATTTTGAGATGGGGCGTAATTTCGTTTGCCGACAGGAGGTTGCCGCAATAAAAAACACCATACCCCTGACTATCAGGCAATCGTATGGTGCCGGTCTCAAAAAATAATGGCGGCGCAGGGATTTGAACCCCGGACACTGCGGATATGAGCCGCATGCTCTGACCAACTGAGCTACGCCGCCTCCAAGAATGAGTAGTATATCAAACAGGTCTGCTTTGAGGCAATACGCCTCTGATAGGAGAAGCCATTGCTCTTTTCAGCATGCTCTTGATGACCTGCTCGATTGCCCGGCAAAAACGCCTGAGTTGTTGACAACTCACTGAGGATTTGGCAATAATATACACCTTACCTTTTACCTTCCCGGGTAGCTCAGCCGGCAGAGCAGGTGGCTGTTAACCACCCTGTCGGGGGT
>JBBIQQ010000129.1:0-5022 GCA_037442225.1 Nitrospirota bacterium | reverse complement strand
AACAGAAACTGGAGATTGCACGATCGCTCGTACACCACTTGACTGGACGTGACCTAAAGTTTTAATGTTGATAAGTTGCCAGCTCTATCAATCGTTCCAATCCAACCGCTTTTTTGCGAGCAATTTGAACCTGATTGAAACATCGTGCTACCATATAAAACTCCAAAGTTATTGATAAATCAGCAAACACTGGAGCGCGAGCGTGGCGGAACTGGCAGACGCACCAGACTTAGGATCTGGCGCCGAAGGGTGTGGGGGTTCGACTCCCCCCGTTCGCATTATAATTCCAGCGTTTACACCGGTAAAAATTGACCTTCTCCAGTTTGCAGCGAGAGGGGGGGCGAGATACCGACAATCGAAGCTGTCGAATCGTTGGCTCACTTTATATCCAATATTAATGAAGATAGATAACGATTATTTTGAAGAATGACCGGATGGCAGGGTTGCTGCATTGCGCTGTCTCCGGGCGGTCCTTGATTTATTTCCGAAAAGACCGGATTGTTTTTACCCGCTCGATGACAGGCGGATGCGAGTAGTGCAGCGCGATATAGAGCGGATGCGGGTGAAGATTCGAGAGATTTTCCTTTGAAAGCTTAATAAGAGATGTCGCCATACTCTCACAGTCTCCTGTAAGTTCAAACGAATAGCGATCCGCTTCACGCTCGTTGCGGCGACTCCAGACAAACATCAGCGGCCGGAGCGGAAACATAACGATTCCTCCGATAAAGCTAATGAGGACGAATTTTGCCATGATCGTTTGGACGTTGAGACCAAACAGATTCCCCAGCACGTCGCCCTGCACAAGCTGATGCGCGACATACATGCCTGTAAAAGAAAATAACTGCATCAGCACGAGACTTTTGAGAATATGCCGCTTCTTCCAGTGGCCGATTTCATGCGCCAGCACGGCGAGAATCTCTTCATGCGTCATCTGCGCAAGGAGCGTGTCGTAGAGCACTATCCGCTTAACCCTCCCGATGCCTGTGAAATAGGCGTTGGAATGGCGGGAACGTTTTGAGGCGTCCATCTGTTGAACCCTGCTTGCATGAAAGCCAGCCTTGGCACAAAGGGCAACTATCTTCTGTGCAAGCATCTCGTCCTGCACCGGATCGAATTTGTTGAACAGCGGCTCTATCACATATGGAGCGATATACATGACAAACAAGCTGAAGCAGAGCAGAAACAGCCAAACCCAAAGCCACCACCATCCGGGGCTTGCCTGCACCATCCAGAGCGCGGCTGTTGCAACCAATGACATGATGACGAGAGATATCAGCATCGATTTCAGAAAATCAAGAAGCCAGCCCCTGAACGTCATGGTGTTGAACCTGTGTCGCGCCTCAATGCTGAATGTCCGGTATAAGGTAAACGGGATGCCAATGATTTCACCTGCGATATAAAGCAAAAGCATAAAAAGGAGTCCCCCGGAAATGAACGGCAGGTCAAACGACCGTATCCAGCCATCGTAGCATGCGAGCAGTCCGGCAAATAGAAAAGCGACTGAAACAGCCGCATCGAAAAGCGATGCTCCGATGCCAAACTTCGCCTTATCCGATTCATACGCATGCATGCGGCTGAGCGTTGATTCGTCGGCATGCCCGGCCAGCTCGGGCGGAACCATCAGCCCCTTCTCCCGCATATGACGCAGGTTCAGCAACGTCACTCCCTGAGAAAAAAGCTGAATAAGGACGAAGGTGGCAAGAAACGCCAGAGCGGTCGCAGGCATTATTCCGGCAACCGTCTTTTCATGCATAGGGCAACAATCACTTCAAACCCTTCTTTTGTGACCGATATAACCGAGAGCAGGTTGTCGCGTTTCAGAAGCTGCATTCCCCTGAGGTACGGCTCGCTTTTCATTGCAGCCAGCATCACTGACCGGTCAAAAGCCTGTTTCCATCGAACGTCTACCATAAACCAGCGGGGAGCTTCAGGCTTCGACGCCGGGTCATAGTGGATCGACGTTCGGCACCATGCTGTGAAGTCAGGATATGCTTCACGCATGACTTCGGCGATGCCGACAACCGCCGGCTGTCGGCAGCTTGAGTGGCAGAATAGCACCAGATCGCCATTTCGCATTCCGCGCATGAAGTTGCGCGCCTGGTAGTTACGCACTCCGTCCCAATGGTCCGTGCGCTGCGGCATCCCCTTGAGATAGTCAAATGAGAAAGTTGAAGGTTCAGACTTTATCAGCCGGTAATACATATGATTATTCTTTTCCCTTCCGCCCGACTGACTGAGCTGCCAGAATTACTGAATCGCCGACCATCTTCTCCTTGACGTTCAAGAAACCCGCGATCTTCAACCACATCTTTATTTCAGGCATTGCGTAGCACCTGCCCCCTTCAGTATTGACGAGCATATTCACCGAAAAAAGGGCATTGTGTGGCGGGAAAGCAAGATTTGGCTCGATAAAAAACTCCTGGATTGCTATCCGTCCTCCCGGATTCAGAATGCTTTTCACTTTCCGTATCAGCGCCAGATTATCCTCCGCGGAATAGGCATGCAGCACCTGACTGATGAGCGCGAGGTCGAATGTGCCTTTGACGGAGTCGCGCAGGAAATCGCCTCCTTGAACCCCGACGCCCGCAACTCCGCTCTGTTTGACAACCTTCCTGGCAATTTTTATTGTCTCCGGAAAATCGTAAAGCGTTGCGGAAACCCCGCGCTTTGCCATTTCTATCGCATAGGTGCCCGGACCTCCGCCGATGTCGATGGATGTTTTCACCCCTTTCAGGCCGACTGCATCGACGACTTCCTCTGCTTTCAGCACTGCGATGTTGTGCATGCCGAGTATGAATGCCTTGTGATCATGCGCGAAGGAAAACGGTTTGCCGGTGCGAAGCACTTCATTCAGCCCTGACCAGTCGTCCCAAAGATTTGCCGCATGGCTGATGATGTCGCCCTGATAATGGGGCTTGCCGCGGACAAGCAGCTCATCGGAAATCGGCGTATTGCGGTATTTTCCGGCTACTTTCTTCAGCAACTCCAGACCGGTCAGGGCATCAAGCAGGATTGCCGTTGCACGCAGGTCAGTTTTCAGCCGCCCGGCCAGCCAGTCAGCGGTTTGCGGTTCAGTGAGCAGGTCGAAGACCCTGAACTCGTTTGCCGTCATGAGCACGCGGGGGGCTCGGAATGACCCCCATATTTTCCTCAGTTCTTCAGTCTGTCGTTTCACTCGCATCAGCACCTCCGCAAAGATCGCATTTTCTGATTATAGCCTATTGACTCTGCGTCAGCGTGAGGAAACAGCCTCCTTCTTTTCGCTATAATTAAAGATCTCCGAATCCGGATGGCTTTTTCCATTATTATAAAGAGAACGCATGGTCTCAATAACATTTTACGCAAAAGACGGCTGCTGGTTCTGCGATATGGCCGAAGAGACGCTGAACGGCTATCTCGAAAAATACGGGCTTGCCGTTACAAAGGTCGATATCACGATCGATGAAGATCTCTATGAGCTTTACCGCTTTGATATTCCGGTTCTTGAGTTCAGTGACGGTACGACGCTGCACGGCCGCATAAAAAAACAGGACCTCCACGCCGCCATCGAAAGAAACCGCGGAATACCTGACTGACAAGCCTGCAGACACCTCCTGCTCATTGCAGCGCTGACAGGCTGGAACTCTCTTTCTTGCTCCCTTTTTGAAGAACCGCCGGCTTCAGTCTCCTGAATCTCCATATTGACGCGAGATTGTTTTCCTTGTAGAATTATCAGAATTAACCATATCTCTTCGGGAGGCGTATGTACATCAAAGCTATCGACAGCAAGGGTCGTTGTGATGCATTGATGGTTGTCCTCTTCGAGCAGAAACTCGCAAATGGAGACATTTCCGCCTTCTTCCGTGAATCGGAACAGCGCTGGGTTATCCCGGGAGTTGACGCGACGCGCTTCAGGAATATCTCACGGGCTCCGAAACGGCGCTATTCCGATTCAGTCTGAACCGGCGCCCTCTCCGTTATTGCCAGTCAAGCAGCCTTTCCATGTTTCTTTATTTTTGATATTACGCTGCCAGCATTCCCCGCCGGAGAACTCCGCCCTGCACGCCTACAACTATTTCTTCAACCGTGGTGTTCACTCCCGCCATCTCCCGCGCTTTCATAATTATTCTCGGCAGTCCGGAACAGCACGGCACCTCCATATGCACAACGGTTATCCGCTTCAGCCCGGCATTCCTGAAGATTTCGGCAAATTTGTCGACATACTCTTCCGCATTATCAAGCTTAGGACAGCCAATCATCATGACCTTGCCGACAAGCATATCGTTGTGGAAGTTGCCGTAGGCAAAGGCAGTGCAGTCAGCCGCTACGAGCAGATCCGCCCCCTTCAAAAACGGCGCGGTCGGCGGGACGAGCTTAATCTGCACAGGCCAGTGCGTCAGCGCCGACGCGCCTCCTCCGAACGCCTTTGGCTGGTTTGCAGCTTGACACGGTGATACCGCGGGTGTCACAAAGCTCCGCAGGTTGGTGCCGGGGCAACCACAGCCGAGATTTTTTGGAGCGGCAGCTCTCTTTTTTTCCTCTTCCTGTTTCTTAAGCAGATCATGCACCGCCTCTTCGCTGAAATCTTCCGCTTCGCGTTCGACAACCTTCAATGCTCCGGTCGGACAGCCCTTCAGGCAGGCGCCGAGACCATCGCAGTAAATCTCGCCGACAAGCTTCGCCTTGCCGTTTTCTATTCTGAGCGCGCTTTCAGCGCAGTCCAGAATGCATTGTCCGCATCCGTTGCATAAATCCTCATTGATTTCGATGATATTTCTCTTCACTTTCATGTCCGCATCCTCCTTCTTGAAATCGTCACGTCAGTATTGATCCGCCACTGAACGGGCGCTCCCGCATCATATGGTTTAAGTTTACGGGATTGCGGGAACGATGTCCTTGATTTGAGTCAATATTCTGGAAATTGTTCACCGCAGTACAAAAAGCGTATACTGAGGACAAGAAATTCAGTCCCTTAAGGCGAGCAGCGGTGAGACGATATGTCATAGAAGACAAGGAAGAATATATTCCCATAACACTCGACAG
>JBBIQQ010000128.1:0-5208 GCA_037442225.1 Nitrospirota bacterium | reverse complement strand
TCCCTACGCAGTCATTATTGCCGGCGGTGAGGTGCAACAGGTACCGATAGGTCCGGGCATTGATTATTTCGCGGAGATGGAAAAGACGATTCGGAAGAGCTGGCCAAAACCGAAGATGCTGATTATTAATTTTCCGCATAACCCGACGACGCAGTGTCTCGACGGCCTCGATTTCTTCCAGAAGGTGGTCGATTTTGCAAAGGAGAATAACATTATCGTCATTCATGACTTCGCGTATGCGGATCTGGTCTATGACGACTACAAGGCTCCGAGCTTTCTGCAGGTTCCGGGCGCGAAAGACGTCGGAGTTGAGTTTTTTTCGATGACGAAAAGCTACTCCATGGCGGGCTGGCGTGTCGGCTTTTGCTGCGGCAACAAGGAAATCGTCGGCGCTCTTATCAAGATTAAGAGTTATCTTGACTATGGCATGTTCCAGCCGATTCAGATTGCCAGCATTGTCGCATTGCGCGGACCACAGGAGTGCGTTGAAGATATGCGACAGATCTACCAGTCACGCCGGAATGTCCTCATCAAGGGGCTGCAGAATGCGGGCTGGAACATTGAACCACCCAGAGGCACCATGTTTGTCTGGGCGCAAATCCCGGAGCAGTTCCGCTCGATGGGGTCGCTGGATTTTTGCAAGTATCTGATTCAGGAAGCAAAAGTTGCGGTATCGCCGGGAATTGGTTTTGGTGAGGGCGGGGATCAGTTTGTCCGTTTTGCGCTGGTTGAAAACGAACACCGTATACGCCAGGCTACAAAAGGCATCAAAAAGGCAATTCACAAATAGACAGGAGTGACGCATTATGGCAATAAATAACGTGAATGTCGGCATCATTGGCTTTGGTACCGTCGGTAGCGGCACGGCAAGAGTTCTGCTTGAGAACGCCACACTAATCAGCAAGCGGGCCGGTTTTGATGTCGTCCTGAAAAAGATTGCGGATCGCGATATCACGCGTGACCGCGGATTCAAGGTCCCCGACGGAGTTCTGACGACGAGCGCGGATGATCTGTTGAATGATCCGGACATCGATATTGTTGTCGAGCTGGTCGGCGGCATTCATCCTGCCAAGGATTTCATGCTTAAGGCGATAGCCAACGGCAAACATGTTGTCACCGCAAATAAGGCGCTCATCGCTACCGGAGGAGCGGAGATTTTTGCTGCGGCTGACGACAAGGGAGTTGAGGTCGGCTTTGAGGCTGCGGTTGCGGGAGGCATACCTATTATCAAGGTGCTGCGCGAAGGGCTCATCGCAAACAACATGGTCGCAATTTACGGCATTATCAACGGAACATCGAACTACATCCTTACAAAGATGACCGACGAAAAGGCCGATTTCGACGATGTGCTCAAAGAGGCGCAGCGTTTGGGGTATGCGGAAGCGGATCCGACATTTGATATTGAAGGCATCGATACCGCGCATAAGCTGACGATTATCGGGTCGCTTGCTTACGGAATTCCGCTTTCGTTTGATGATGTTTATAAAGAGGGTATCACAAGAGTCACTGCCGAAGATATTGAATTTGCCTCGGAACTCGGATACAAGATCAAGCTTCTGGCGATTGCCAAGGCTGTTGACGGGAAGGTCGAACTGCGTGTGCATCCGACTATGGTGCCGAACGCTTATATGATTTCGAAAATCGACGGCGTCTTCAATGCTATCTACATTGAAGGTGATGCAGTGGGCTCGACGCTCTATTACGGGCGCGGCGCAGGCGACATGCCGACCGGCAGCGCGGTTGTTGCCGATATTATTGATATCGGACGCAATATTATTTACGGAGGAGTGCGCCGCGTGCCGGGAATTTCCGGTGCTGGCAGTACATATACCATCAGGAAAATGGGCGACATTGAGAGCATGTACTATTTCCGTTTTTCGGCGCTCGACAAGCCGGGAACGCTCTCGAAGATTTCAGGCATTCTCGGCAACTACAGCATCAGCATTGCTTCTGTTATTCAGAAGGGCCGGAGCGCGAGCAGTTCCGTGCCGCTCGTTGTGCTGACGCATACGGCTAAGGAAAAAGATGTTGTGAGCGCCATTGCCGAGATTGATGCGCTTCCGGTGGTTGTTGAAAGGACGCTCGTCATTCGGGTTGAAGGCAAGGAATAAAAAAAAGAAGGAAGACAGCAGGAGTCTTTTTGCGTTCTCCTGTTTCCCTCATTCCGAATTTGACAGATGAATTTTACTTTAGAACAGCTTCAGCGCTATAACCGCCATATTATTCTTCCGGAAATCGGACAGGATGGACAGGAAAAGCTTGCCCGGTCTCGCGTCTTTATTGTGGGTGCCGGCGGGCTCGGCAGCCCGGTCGGGTACTACCTGGCAGCCGCAGGGGTCGGCACTCTTGGCGTTATTGACTATGATGTCGTCGAACTGAGCAATCTTCAGCGGCAGATCGTTCATGACACCTTGACCTTGGGCATGCCGAAGGTGTTGTCCGCGAAGGCGACGTTTCAACGGCTGAACCCCGATGTTGCCGTCAATGCTTTTCACGAGCGGCTGACAGAGCAATCCATCGTTAAACACATCCAATCCTATGATGTAGTTGCGGATTGCAGCGACAACTTTGTTACGCGTTTTCTCGTAAATGACGCCTGCGTGCTGATGCAAAAGCCGCTTCTGAGCGGGGCAATTCTGAAGTTTGAAGGACAGGTTACGACGATTTTGCCGGGGCAGGGGCACTGCTATCGATGCCTGTTTGAAGATATGCCGCCGAAGGAGGTCAGGAACTCGCTCCAGCTTTCCGGCGTTCTGGGAGCCTTGCCCGGGGTTGTCGGCGCTCTTCAGGCCATGGAAGTGCTTAAATATCTGCTGGGCATAGGGGAGTTGCTGACAAACAGGCTCTTGGTATATGACGGACTGAAGACACAGTTCCGGACAGTCATCGTGCCGAGAAATCAGTCCTGCTCTGTGTGCAGCGACATTCACGCGCCTTCCTGATGCTGCCGCCGGGACTGCATGGCATCGAACAGATGAGGATCAGTATTCCATCTGGCATTTTTGAGCAGATGATCGCTCACTGCCGCTCATGCCTTCCCGATGAAGGTTGCGGCATTCTTGCCGGTACAGGCACACAAGTAACCCGTATGTTCCCCGCGAAGAATATCGATCCATCTCCAACCAACTATCTCATGGACCCGCAGGAGCAGTTTCATATTATGAAAATCATCCGCGCGTCCAACATTGAAATACTCGCAATCTATCATTCCCATCCTGATTCTCTGCCGCATCCGTCTGAAAAGGATATCCAGCTGGCGTATTATGCTGAGGTAGCATATGTCATCGTAAGCTTTCGCGAAAACATGCCGATAGTTTGCGGTTACCGAATCGCATCCGGCGTTGTGCATTCAATGGAAATCCGGAATGGATAACCGAGGGACCCTAATATCGGCGAAGACCTGTCGTCGTTTGCATTGACTTAAACAACCCTCTGAATTTATACTAAACATTCAGTATTTTATGGGAGGAAACACGAATGGGCACTTACACTACCTTTAATCCGCATAATACGAGACGGAAGAAAACGCATGGCTTTTTGGTCCGCATGGCAACCAAGGCGGGCAGACGGATCATCAAGGCACGCCGTGTCAAGGGCAGAAAGCGTCTTGCCGGATAGGCAGCACGGGAAACCCGTGAAGACTCTGCTAATAACACTGATCACATTCTATAAAGCCTGCATATCACCGCTGCTTCCGTCGTGTTGCAGATTTACCCCATCCTGTTCTGTGTACGCACGGGAAGCAATCGAGAAACATGGGGCGCTCCGCGGGAGCGCCCTAACGCTGAAGCGTATAGCAAAATGCCATCCTTTTCACCCGGGCGGCTACGATCCGGTTCGATGAAAACCATTTGCACGAGGAAGATGATCCATGGATAGAAATCTGTTGCTTGCGATTGTCCTTTCAGTAGCGGTTCTGCTTGGGTATCAGTTTTTCTTTTCAAAGCCGGCCCCGCCGCCGACTGAGCAGGCCGCACCTGAAAAGGCTGCTCCGACAGAAAAGAAACGGGAGCAAGCAGCCCCTGCGGCACAACCCGCAGATGTTCCTGCTCCGGCAAAGCCGATCTCAACGGTTGTGGAAAAACAGATTGTGGTTGAGACGGACAGGTACAAGGCTGTGCTGACCAACGTTGGCGCTACGTTTAAGAAGATTGAGCTGAAAAAATATCTCACAACAGACGGCAAGCTGATTGCGTTGAACGGCAACCAGATCATGCCGCCGCTTGCCGTCGGTACTGATGAGAGCTTCTCTTTTGCAAGCGCTGTCTTTACGCCCAGCGCCTCGGCTGTTAAGTTTGATGCGATAAAGAAGGAAGCTTCCCTTGTGTTTGAATATACGGCCGGTGGACAATCGATTCGGAGAACGTTTACGTTCTATCAGGGTGAATACCGTATTGATCTGAAAGATGAAGTGCAGGGCTTTCCTGCATACTATATCACGCTCGGCAAAGAATTCGGCATGTATGAAAAGCCGGACAGCCACTATGGTCCGGTCGTTCTCAAGGATGCCGATCGCAAGGAATACGATGCGATCGGGTTGAAAGAGAACTATGTGTTCAAGGGCAATGTAAAATGGATTGCCCAGGAAGACAAATACTTCTTCTCCGCGCTCGCACCGAAGACGCAGATCGATGAGGCACGAATCATCAATAAGAATAATGACTCTCTTGCTGTCATCAGGACAGCAGTTCCGGTCAACCAGTTTCTTCTGTACGTGGGTCCGAAAGAACTGGAAACGCTCGAAAAATATAGTGTCGGGTTTGAGCATATTGTGGACTTCGGATGGTTCTCGATTCTTGCGCGGCCGCTGTTCTGGATTCTCAAGTTTTTTTACGGATACACTCATAACTACGGCATTGCCATTATTATCATTGCAGTTGTAACACGAATCCCGTTCATTCCGCTCATGAACAAGGGACAGGAGTCGATGAAGAAGCTTGCGATGATTCAGCCACGGTTGGCTGAAATAAAGGAAAAATACAAGAGCGATCCGCCGCGCATGCAGAAAGAGATTATGGAGATCTATAAGCAGAACAAGGTGAATCCGATGGGCGGATGCCTCCCGATGCTCGCGCAGATACCGGTCTTTATTGCGCTCTACAATGTTCTGATATACGCCATTGAACTCCGCCAGGCTCCGTTTGCATTATGGATAGCTGACCTGTCGCTCAAGGATCCGTATTTTGTGCTGCCGATCATCATGGGCAT
>JBBIQQ010000127.1:0-5239 GCA_037442225.1 Nitrospirota bacterium | reverse complement strand
ATTGCATATGCGGGGCGCGTTGGTGTTCCTCCGAACGATACGCCGCTTCCATATATGATCAAAAATTTTTTTCTGGAGCGTTTCGGAAACAGGGCGGACCATCTGCTTTCTCGGATTGATACCAGTAGTCCGCCGCTCGATATCAACAAACGCATAGCATCGGGCGATCTGATAGCTGGAGTTGTAATACCGGCTTTCGGCAGATCGTTCAGGGGCGGAGGGTCCCGGATGATCTGGCCGAAGAGCGGATCGCTTGCCATTCCGCTGATTGCGTGTGTTGGGTCTGAGGCTCCTGACGATGCGCGCGCAGCTGTCGAGCATCTGCTCTCACCGGAAGTGCAGACTTTTTTCTCTCTTTCTGGTTGGCTTGTTCCGATGAGGGACGGAATATCCGGATTTCCTGAGCTCCAAAATTCAGGGTGGACCGTTATTTGGCCAGGGTGGAAAGCTATGCTTCAGGTCAGCGAGGAAATGAAGACGGCACTATTGGAAAAGACTTTTTAAGAACAAGAAGCTGATTAAGAAAGCCAAGGAGATAAGCAATGAATATGAAAAACTTATTTTGCGTACTTTTAAGTATTGTTGCCTTGCAGCCTCTACTGGCTGACGCTGCGGAAACATTTACTCTCGATCCTGTCATTATTTCCGCCCGCGGTCGGGCTTCAAGTGTCAAGCTTAACCCCGGCGGTACGGCAGTGGTTGAATCAGAGGCCATTTCTGAAGGAACAAAAATCAGCGTGGCCGATGTTTTGTCTTCAGTTCCCGGCATAACCGTTTCCGGAGATTCTCTGTGGGGAAGGGATGTTTCGATCCGAGGGCTCAGCGGCACTTCAGTAATCGTGCTTATCGACGGGAAACGCATTAATACATCTACCGATATCAATGCCCGCCTCGGACTTATTAATACCAAGGATATCGAAAGGGTTGAGGTGCTGAAGGGCCCGGTGAGTTCGTTGTACGGGTCCGGCTCAACAGGAGGCATCATCAATATCATAACCAGAAAGGGAAGTTTTACCAAGGAGCCGGAATTTCAGGGAAGGCTTTCGCAAAGCCTGTCCAGCAATCCTTCAGGATATGACGGCTACGCGAACTTGAACCATTCCAGCGATAATTTTTGGCTGTCCGGCTCTGCAGGATACAGAAACTTCGACGATTATCAGGCGGGCGGAAGCCATGATATCCCGAACAGCAGTTTCACTGACCGACAAGGCAGAGTTGCGGCAGGACTGAAGGCAACCCCTGACTTGACGCTTGAAATGCAGTTCATGCGGCTGGAGGCAGCTGATGTCGGAATTCCCGGAGGTCCATCAACGCTGCCAAGGGCGGCGCGGGTGAGATATCCGAGGACAGCCCAGACGATCGCAAGCCTTGACGCAAATCTGAAGACCGGCACTTCGTTCCTTCGCGAGCTTCAAGCGGCATTGTACTACAACACAATCGAGCGGAGAGTATTGGTGGATGAAATCGGTCCTTTGTCTCCCATCAGCATGATTCTACCTGAAGCAGACCATCAGACACATGGCGGAAAGGTTCAGGGACTTTTCCAGGCAGGCGACCATGCTCTTGTGTGCGGTCTTGATGCATGGAGTTGGGGCATTGAGTCAAAGCGGTCACGTTTTCTGAAAAACGGTAATGTTCTGATTGATGCTGCTGTGCCAAAGTCACGGCAGACGTCCATCGGTTTTTTTGCAGAGGACGACTGGAAGATCAGCAGTGACTGGACAATAAATACAGGAGTCCGCGCCGACTTCATTACTACGAGCAATAAGGCCGGAAACGGGTTTCCGGAGAGCAATCGGGAAAATTTTGGCTGGAATGTTCATGCCGGCCTGACATGGCAGATGAATCCCCAGTGGTCCCAGTCGCTGTTGTTGGCTTCCAGCTATCGCGCCGCGGATATCCTTGAACGATTCAAGCTTATCGACCTTGGGGGAGGTCAGGTTGTGAGGGGGAATCCCGGCCTCGACACTGAAAAATCGCTTTTTGCGGAATATGGACTTCACTATCGGAGCAGCCTCTTCAGAGGGGACCTGCGGACCTTTTATAACAATATACTTGATTATGTTGTCGAGCAAAGGGTGAGCCCGACAGTGCTTGTAATGAGCAATGTCGGCAGGGCGCTTCTGTATGGCGCAGAGCTTGAGGGCAGGCTGCGATTTGCCGATGATTGGACGATGTTTGCTTCCGTGGCTGCTATAGTTGGACGGGATGAAATCAAGAAGGAGCCCCTGCCAAAGATACCGCCCGTATCCGGCAAGATCGGCCTTGAGTATGCGGTAGCGGGCTGGTGGGCCCGCGTCGAAAGTCTTTGGGCGGCGGCACAGTCGGAAACCCCGGCAGGCGTTGCAGGGACTTCCGGCTATGCCCTGCTGAATGCTGGGGCTGGACACATGTTCAAGACAGGCAGGATTCAGCACGAAACCTCGTTGCTGTTGAACAATATATTCAATGCGCGACATAGAAACCACCTTGCAAACTCGCGCGGTATTGTTTTGTACGAGCCTGGCTTTTCAGCAATGCTCACACATACCATTTCATTTTAGCCGATGCGGAAAATCATATTTATGATATTTCTTCTGTTCAGCATTGCTGCCTATGGAGGATTTCATCTCATTGTGAAGCAGGGACAGAAGGAAGGCGCCGGCGGTCCGGTGGTTGCATTCTATACGAGCGCCGGAGCCACAACCGCCCAAGCACCATTTTGGGCGGCAGTTCGAACAGGATGGCCCAGCCCGATGACGCTCGAAACGCATTATTGGAAGGATATCAGCGATTTAAGAAATACCATGCTTGCCGGGAAAGGGTCCGTATGGGTAGGGCATATCGACGGCTTTGCGCAGGCCGCCATGAAGGGAGCTCCAGTTACGCTCGTCGCGGTGACGGCCTGGAGGAAGTTTCATTTTCTCACCACTGATGATGAAGTCACTACTCTCAAGTCGCTCGCATCGAAACTGTCGGCTTCGGGGGAGCAGCTTGCCGTTGCGCCGCATGATAGCCCTGCTTTTGCGATTCTCTCGGCGCTTGAACAGCAGGGCGGACCGCAATTCTCTTTATCAAGACATGCTCCGCGACAACTGATGCTTGAAGCGGTGCGCGGCAATGCTAGGCATGTTCTGGTGCCGGAACCGCTCGCAACGCTTCTTTTGCAGAAGCGGCCTCAATTTCGTCTTGTGACGTGCCTTGAAGAAGAATATTCCCGCATGACCGGAGGCAACGGGATGCTTCCTGTTACAGGAATTGCCGTACATGCCGACATGATACGAGACCATCCGGCAGAAGTTGCACGTCTGGTGTCTGCGATGACCGAATGGGCGGACAAACAGACCCAATCGACAGCGGCGGATGCCGTGCTCGCGGTTCTTCCCGAATCAGCGATCAAGGAATGGGGAGTTGAAACTGTGCGCGATTCAATCACGCGAGATCCAGTTCGGGTTGTTCCTGCGTGGTCTGCGCGTGAAGATGTGCTTGCGTATCTTTCCGTTGTCCTGCCGGAAGCTGTAGGGACTCAGGGGGTGAAACTGCCGAAGAGTTTCTTTTTGGAAAGAAGATGAGTAAAAGGTATGCGTTGTCATATTCCATTGCAGGAATTATTTGCGTTGCCGCTGGTTACGCCGCAACACATATGTTTGGGCATCAGATCGCTCCACCGCCGCATCATGTCATGCAGTCGCTTGTGCGGCTGGCTCTTGACGGAGATCTCCTGAGAGAATTGTCGGCAACAGTTGCCCGCACATGCGGAGGTCTGCTCATCGCCAATGTCTGCGGAGGGGTCCTCGGCTTCTGCGCCGGCGCTTCCCCTTTCCTGTTGCGTGTGACTGCCCCACTGGTAGCCGGACTGCAAGCATGTCCTCACATAGTCTGGATATCTCTTGCGCTCGTCTGGGCTGGAACAGGCTCTGCCGTGCCGATGGCGGCTGTTGTTGCCGCAACGGTTTCACCGCTTTTTGTAGGTGTGGCGCAGGGGGTGTTGTCGGCGGACAAGCGCGCGCTGGTCATGAGCAGACTCTATCGAGTCCCAAAAAGCAGACAGATTTTGAAACTTCTGTTGCCGGGAGTATTTCCGTATTGGGCAGCGGCGTTCTCTCATACGTTGGCTGCGGGGTGGAAAGTTACAGCCATGGCAGAGTTTTTTGGCAGCACCGAAGGAGTGGGAAGCCGTATTTTTTGGGCTTACCGGCGCATGGAGATGTCTGATCTGCTGGCATGGACCATCGCAATTGTGCTGCTCGGGATTTGCATTGAGTACGCGCTGGCGATGCCGCTTCGCAGTGCGGCGGGACAACTGCATATGAAGGGCTCTCGCCAGGAGGATGCTTTTGTTGCAACTTAAGAATGTCAGCAAGTTTCACGGAGGAAAATGCGTAATCCGGCGGGCAGACTTATCCGTAAAGGCTGGAGAGGTTGTTTGTCTTGCAGGTCCATCCGGCATCGGGAAGACCACGCTGATAGAGATCATGGCAGGAATTATACCAGCAGATCAGGGGGATGTGAAGCTCAACGAGCTGCCGGCGCTTGCGTTTCAGGACGACATCCTGATTCCCTGGCTAAGCGCTCGGGACAACATGGAATATGCCCTGTCCGGGATGCCGCGCCATGAGCGCAGAGTAAAAGCGGATATTTGGCTTGATCGCTTTGGACTGCTTTCAAACCAAAAACCATGGGCAATGAGCGGCGGAATGCGGAGGAGGCTGAATTTGGCACGGGCTTTTGCATCCGGGAGAAACGTGCTTCTGCTTGATGAGCCGTTTGCTTTTCTGGACGGTGCCTGGCAGGAGCTGGTCGCCGATTTTATCGCGCGCGCAGGATCTGCCGGAAAAGCCCTTGTCATATCCAGTCATCAGTTGCATTTTTTGAAAAAAATCGAGAGCCGGATTGTCGAGGTTGTTTCATCCCCGATTGTTCTGAGTGATGGTACATAATTCGAATCTGTAAAAGTTTAGCTCTCGTCGAACAGTTTCCGGGGCTGAAGAAATTGGAGTTGCCCCAATTGAACCGGACAGGGATCTAACGTAGATTGCTGTCTTCTGAACTCTCATGGCGACAGCATGTTCAGCCCTCCATGAGGGTGATTTTCATTCGGGGTCATCGTCTTCCTCCCCCTGTGCTTGCACAAGTAATTGTGCTGCTACTTGCACAACTTAGTTAGGTTAGATCCCTGTCCGGTTCAATTGGGGATAGTTCACATCGTAAGCTTCCCCATCACGTAGACAGTACCAAAGTAGAGTTTCCGGCAAAATAC
>JBBIQQ010000126.1:0-5365 GCA_037442225.1 Nitrospirota bacterium | reverse complement strand
AGGTGAAAGAAAAATTTGAAGTTGCCATTGACTGCTCTGATGCAGCAGCGGCGAAGAAAAACCTCGGGTTGCTGAAGACCTTGCTCAACGAAGATCCGGTGCCAGGTAGCGGCAGCGCGGGTTCGGTCACTTTCCGCTTTTTTTTGCCCGACTGCTGTGTTATTATAGCTACACAGATGCATCCATGCCATAATTTTGCCGCAGAGGCCGAACGGACCGCAGCATGCACAGTGCGGCGCCTATAAGAAAGCCAAAGCGGTGATTTTGTCTTTGATGAAGGGGACCCATGGCCTACTATTTTGAGTTTGAAAAGCCGATTGAGGAACTTGAAAGCAAGATTGATGCGCTGAAGCGTCTCTCGGACGGGAGCGACGTCGACATTACCTCAGAGATCAAGAATCTCGACAAGAAGGCCGCCGAACTTCGCAAGGAAGTCTATGCGTCCATAAATCCCTGGCAGAAGACGCTTATTGCGAGGCACCCGGAACGCCCTTATACCCTTGATTACATTAGCCTCATAGCAGAGGATTTTATCGAGCTGCGCGGCGATCGGCGGTTTGCGGATGACCCCGCCATCGCTGGCGGAATCGGAAAAATCGGCGGCATCCCCATGATGATAATTGGACACCAGAAAGGCCGCGGGACGAAGGATCGCATCCAGCGCAATTTCGGCCAGCCGAATCCGGAAGGATATCGCAAGGCTCTCCGCCTGATGAAGCTGGCCGAGCGCTTCAGGCGACCGATTGTTACCTTAATTGATACGCCCGGCGCCTATCCCGGCATCGGTGCTGAAGAGCGCGGTCAGGCTGAGGCAATCGCGACAAATCTGCTCGAAATGTCCCGCCTGAAGGTACCGATTATAGTAATCGTTATCGGCGAAGGCGGCAGCGGAGGCGCGCTCGGGTTAAGTGTTGGCGATCGGCTTGCCATGCTGGAGCATTCCGTCTATTCCGTCATTTCACCGGAAGGGTGCGCGGCGATTCTCTGGAAGAAGGAGGCAGGGGAGCTTGGCCAGGAGGATTTTGCGCGTGCGGCCGCCGCACTGAAATTGTCCGCTCAGGATCTGAAGTCTCATAAGATCATCGACGACATCATCCCTGAGCCGCTTGGCGGCGCTCATCGCGACCCCGACTGTGTCGCCAGGAAGATTGCAAACTACATTCTCAAATCGCTCGAAAGCTTGCGGGAAAAATCAATATCGAAACTGGTAGATGAGCGCTACAAGAAAATCCGAAAAATCGGCGGGTTAACGCACATGGAACTTCTGAATTAGTTTCAGCGCGCAGCTTTAGAAGGTTCGGCCGCTCTTATCTGCCAAACAACGCTTTCACAAAGTCGTTCGCGCGGAAATCCCGCAGGTCATCAGCTTTTTCACCGATGCCGATCAGTTTAATCGGGATGCCAAGTTCCTTGTATATCGCAAAGATGATTCCGCCCTTGGCAGTGCCATCCAGCTTTGTCAGCACGATCCCGCTCAGACCCACGGCTTCATTGAAGATTTGCGCCTGCCGCAAAGCGTTCTGTCCGGTGGTGCCATCGACGACAAGCAGGATGTCATGAGGAGCATCTGGAATGGATTTTTTAATCACGCGATTGATTTTCTTCAGTTCATCCATCAGCTGCGATTTGTTATGAAGGCGGCCCGCTGTGTCGATGATAACCACATCGGCGTTTCTGGATTTTGCCGCCTCGGCCGCATCAAACGCGACCGCCGCAGGGTCTGACCCCGACTGGTGCTTGATGATCGCTGCGCCGGTGCGCTGAGCCCATATTTCGAGTTGTTCGACCGCCGCTGCCCGGAAGGTGTCGCCAGCTGCAAGCACCACGGACTTGCCTTCGTCAACGAACCGCTGCGCAAGCTTGCCGATGGTGGTTGTCTTGCCGACGCCATTGACGCCAACCATCAAGATGACGCAGGGTCTGAAGCCTTCCACTACAAGTGGTTGCGGATGTCCGAGAAGCCCTGTCATTTCTTCCTGGAGACAGGAGGTCACTTCGGCTGGATTGCTGACGGCACCGGAGCGTATTTTCTGCTTTAGCAGTTGAATAATGTCCTTAGTGGCGACAGTTCCGACATCGGAGGTAATAAGTATCTCTTCAATGTCGTTGAGAACCGATTCATCAACGGTGCGGTTGATGAGGACGGACTCGATTCGCTCGATAAAATGGCCGCGCGTTTTTGTGAGGCTTGCCTTAAGGCGATCAAAAAAACCCATGGTCAAAAAATACGGTCAGCGGCAGCCGGTAAATGCAACGGCAGCCTGCTGACCGCTCCCTTTCAAAATTATTTATTTCAAATGGAGAATCAGCCCTGATTTATCTTTCTGAACCTGAACCTTTGCGGGCTGCAGGAGCTCAAGCTTCACCACCTGTCCGCCTTTGCCGTCTGTATCAACAACAACATCACCGATATAGGATGAGCTGAGCCGCAGCGGAACGGGCATCGAATTTGTCGCGGGCGACAGCTTCACGACAATCCACCGTTTTCCGTCACGGGAGACAGTGGATACAGAATATTTCACGGTTTTTGTCGAACTCAGCGACAACGTGACGCGTCTTTTTGCATCATTCGCAATCACGGCGCTCAGTTCAGAAGGCGCGGATTTTTTTGTTTTCTTTGCCTTGGCAGTTTTCTTTGTTGCCGGTTTGTCTTCCGGGACAGCCGTGGCTTTTACTGCCGCTGACTGCTTCTCGGATTGGACAAGGCGTTTTTTGACCGCCCGCGGCAGGAGGGGCCTGTCGGCTGAGTCTGCCGCAACGGCGTTAATGCTGAAGGCTTCAGACTTGTTGTACTGAACATCCACAACAGCGGTGCCGTTCACAAACTCCGTCGCGGGGATCCGGCCCGGTGTGAGCTTTCCGGTGCCGGTGGCGGTGAGGAGTACGTCGGGGCCGCTCGTGTTGTAATTCTTGATGAGCGCATTGTTCTGGTTGAAAACAGTTACCTTTACCTTGAACCGTTGCCCGGCAATGGCTGATTCCGGAGTCGTCACTTCATAACGGCTTGGAACAGGCCTGATAATGCGGATCGTGTCGCTCTTGCTGCTTGTTTTTCGGCTGATTTCAGTAGCTATGATTTGTATTTCTTCAGGCGCATCGTAGCGAAGCTGTACGCGCGCCTGACCGTTCTGAAACTCGAATGCGAGTATCGTCGAAGGGAATGGCTTAAGACTACCTGTGGTGCTGAGGGTTACTCCGCTGCCGCTTTCAGTGTAATTTCTCACGAGGTTGTTGTTGGCGTCGAGCGCTACGATGGCGACTTCAAACGGCTCGCCGGCAATCGATTCGCGCGGGGTAATAACACGGAAAGAAGAAAGGGCGCCGTTCTTGACTTCAATGCGGTCGCTCGAGCCGCTCACTCCGGAAATGAGGTCCTTGACCTCCAGAACAACCGAACCAACTTTGTCAGACAAAAGCGTGATGACACACACGCCGCTGCTGAAGTCCGGCATGGCCTGATTCATGATACGTGGTTCGGTGTCACCCTTGAACAGTATATTCAGGTTTTTCCCCTGAATGGGCGTAGTTGTAAGGTTGCCAAAGGCATCAACCGCAGAGATGCGGACATCAAATTTCTCGCCGGCACCCGTGATGCGCGGAGCACTGATGCGAAATGAGGCGGGCTTGGCTGCCACGATGCGGACTTCTCGGCTCAGGAGCGCGATTGGGCTGGCGCTTTCAAATACAGAAATGCTAACGGTTTCTGCAATATCGCCGCGCATGGTAAATTGAAATATTCCGTTCTTGAAAGAGGTTGCGCGAAACGCAAGCGGATTCATGGTTGCAGCTCCGGTTGCGGCTAGACGGTATTCGGTATTAAGTTCATTGAAGTTCGTGATTATGTTGTTATAAGCGTCTACTGCCTGAAGCTGAAGCGTAGCTCTCTCCCCCGCGATGATGTTATCGGGCGAGGTGAGGTTGAAGTGGCTGAATTTGCCGGGCTTTATGCTGATTTCGGCAGCCCCAACAATGACCGGAAGCAGCACTGCTATCGCAATGAGAGCTAAGATGCGTGCTATCCGACGCACTCCGTTTTGTACCATACCGTACCCCCTGTAACAAGCATATCTGAAATATTTCATTTCGGATCCCATCATGGGTGCCGTTTTCCTCAAGCAGTTGAGGTGCGGATTTCTGCGAATATAAATGTCTCGAATATAGTAGCATAAGCTGTTGATGTTTACCAGTACTTCAGTGGCTGCGCAGGCTGTTTCCACAAAACAACCGCTCTGAATTGGCTATCCTGCAGATACCGCCACGAGTTCTGCAGGGACACCTTCGCAGGATGAGTCGGCGGAGCGAGGCAGGCTTTTTCCAAGGGGCGGCAACAGCAACTGCTTGATAAAAAACTGCTTTTCTGTTATTATAGTGAAACCTTATGGAGAAGCGGATGGCCGGTCTTCTGCTGGGAGCGCTTGGAAAGGTGCTCGTTCTGGTCATTATTCTGACCGTGTTCAACAACGATCCCTTATGCAGGTATTTTGGCCGGGCGTATAAATAATCAGTCGCGGTTTGTTCGAGGTCTGGTCGGCGATCAAATTGCCAGCACGCTCGTCAGTGCGGACAGAACTGCGCACCCGGCAGCATTGCTGGAACAACAAGGCAACAATTGAAATTCAGGAGGCATTGGCGTGTTTTTTCAGAATCTTTTAGGACTGTTTTCCAACGATTTGGCGATAGACCTCGGCACGGCGAATACCCTTGTATACATCAAGGGGAAGGGCATTATTTGCAGCGAGCCTTCGGTGGTTGTGCTTCGGCGGGACAACCGGAAGCCGGTGGCAGTTGGCAGCGAGGCGAAGGAAATGCTGGGCAAGACGCCGGGTAATATCATGCCTATCCGTCCGATGAAAGACGGCGTCATTGCCGACTTTGATGCGACAGAAGAGATGCTCAAATATTTTATCGCGAAGGCGCATAACCGAAAGAGTTTCATCTCGCCGCGTGTAATCATCGGCGTGCCGTCGGCGATTACCCAGGTAGAGCAGCGTGCGGTTAAGGACGCGGCGCACGCGTCCGGTGCACGCGAGGTCTACCTTATCGAGGAGCCGATGGCTGCTGCAGTGGGCGTCGGACTCCCGGTCGGTGAGCCGACCGGCAACATGATTGTTGACATCGGCGGCGGCACTACCGACGTTGCCGTCATATCGCTCGATGGCATTGTATACAGCAAGGCAGTGCGCGTCGGCGGCGACAAGATGGATGAGGCGATTATGGCCTATATAAAACGGAAATATAACCTCATGATCGGCGAGCGCACTGCAGAGGAGATCAAGAATAACCTAGGGTCTGCGTATCCGACCGGCCGCACGGAGCCTATGGAGATCAAGGGCCGCGATCTGATTTCCGGCATCCCGAAAGCAAT
>JBBIQQ010000125.1:5083-5379 GCA_037442225.1 Nitrospirota bacterium | reverse complement strand
CGAAGGCTTCACCGCAATGTGCGCACTGCGGGATCACCTTCAGATAGCCGCGCACCGCACGGACGACTTCCTGAGCAAGGCATTTCTGCGCATGCGCTTTGCACGGCGGAGGTGGTACAATCCTGATTTCAGTACGTCTTTCGGTGCCGCGCCTTGTTTTTTGATGATTCAGCGCTTGATACTTTCCCATCGTGACATTGTAAGCAGATTCAACGGATGGGCAGGAGGAGGCAAGAACAACACATGCCTTTTCGAGATAGGCGCGCATTACGGCAACGTCACGGGCATGATAATGC
>JBBIQQ010000125.1:2401-5066 GCA_037442225.1 Nitrospirota bacterium | reverse complement strand
CTTTATAGGAGGAATTGTGTTCATCAACTACAATGATAAGAGCGGGCGAGGGAAGAGGCGCCAAAACCGCCGAGCGGGTACCCAATACAATATCCGCCTCGCCGGAACGAATCCGATGCACTGCGTGCGTTCTCTGATTGGGAGACATCTTGCTGTGCAGGAGGACCAGACGATCCGGAACAATCAACCGCAGGACAGGCGCATAGCGCTCAACAAAATGAAGTTCAGGAACTAGGATCAGCATGCCGTTTGTCGAAACCGCACATGTTCTCAGCAGTTCCTGAACGAATGCCTGCGGACCAAGTGCTATTGGCGCATGGTAGAGAAATGCCTGATATGACTCGCTGCGCAGGCTGTCGCATATTCTCTGTATGCTGGCAAGCTCATCTCGACTAAGCAGCAACATCTCGCTCTCAATCGCAGCCGGAACCGCTCTTCGGGATTTGCGCAACGATGCGGCTTTGGCGACAGCATCTTCAAAAAAACAACTTTTCAGCGCGAGCCCGGCCGGAACGAGATAATAGTCCGACAACCACTGTATCAGCTTTATTCCTGCCGATGACCAGAACCGGTTGCCAACCGCTTCTATCTCTTTGAACCGGGATGCCTCAGGAAACACCCCGTGAATCCGTTCAGCGTCTTCGCGGTTCTCATAGCTGGCCACCACAACACCGGATGCCTGGCTTCGTCCCAATTCCGCCTGAACAATGCAGCCGATGAGGTCGGAGGAAGAGTCTCCTGGAACCAGGTACGTGAGCGGCGGTAGTTTCCGGGCAAAGATTACATCAGCAAATTTAGGCATATACATAAGCATACTGGATTGGAAAATAAGGAAACAAGGAGTGCCTGTTTCGTTGACAAGGTTTCGGATGAGCGGGTAAGATCAAATAAGGATAAGGGCATCAGGGGCTAAAGGAGCAGAACATGTTTGAAAAGTTTACCGAAAAAGGCAGAAAAATAATCATTTATGCCAAGGAAGAGGCCGAGAAACGGAGCAATGATTATCTCGGGACTGAACACCTTCTCCTCGCGATTCTGAGGGAGGAAGACGGCATCCCTATCACGATGCTGAAAAAGATGGGGCTGAGCATCGAAGAACTTCGCTATGAGATGGAGCGGAACCTGCCGGCAGGAACGAGTGTGGTGACGTTCGGGGATATCCCCTTTACTCCCCGCGCAAAGAAAGTGCTAGAACTGTCAATTGAAGAGGCGCGCCTGCTAGGACACCCGTATATCGGCAGTGAACATCTTCTCCTTGGAGTGATCCGCGAGGATGAGGGCGTCGGCGGAAAGACGCTGAGAACCCTCGGCGCAAATCTTCTGGGTGCGCGTCAGCTGGCGATTAACCTTTCGATCAAGCCGCAGTTTCAGCAGACGCATACGCGCGAGCGGAGCAAGAAGTCGGCTACTCCGGCGCTTGATGAGTTCGGCCGCGATCTTACATTGCTTGCTGCGGAAAGCAAGCTTGATCCTGTTATCGGACGGGAAGACGCAATCGAACGGATTATTCAGGTACTCGGCAGACGTCTGAAGAACAATCCGGCCATTATCGGCGAGCCGGGCGTCGGCAAGACCGCTATTGTTGAAGGGCTTGCGCAGAAAATGGTCATGGGTGATGTTCCGGATATCCTCTCGGGCAAGCGCATCATCTCGCTCGACCTCGGCGCTCTTATCGCGGGAACCAAGTACCGCGGCCAGTTCGAGGAGCGGCTCAAGGCAGTCATGCGCGAGATTCTTCAGTCGGAAAACGTTATTCTCTTTATTGATGAGTTCCATACGATAGTCGGTGCCGGTGCCGCCGAAGGCTCGGTTGATGCATCCAACATGCTGAAGCCGGCGCTTTCGCGCGGAGAGCTGCAGTGCATCGGCGCCACGACGCCGGATGAATATCGCAAGCATATTGAAAAAGACGGGGCGCTTGAACGCCGCTTCCAGCCGATCCATGTGGAAGCTCCGAGTGTTGAAACGACAATCGACATCCTTAAGGGAATTCGCCAGAAGTATGAAAGCCATCACAAGGTGAAGATGAGCGATGAAGCGCTTGTTGCAGCGGTCAAGCTTTCCGATCGGTATGTGGCGGATCGCTTTCTGCCGGACAAGGCTATCGACGTCATTGACGAAACCGGCTCACGTATCAAGCTGAAGAAGTCGGTCATGCCGGAGGAGCTTCGCGACATGGAGACAGAGCTTATCCAGCTTGCCAAGGAAAAGACGCTCTATGTCCGGCTGCACGACATCGAAAAGGCGCAGAATGTGCGCGTGCAGGAAGACAAACTTAAAAAACTGTATGAGGTTCAATACCGCAAGTGGAAGGACTCGCAGACGCGGGATGTTCCTCTGATCAGCATAGAAGATATCTCTTACACCGTAGCCAAAATGACCGGGATTCCGCTCTATAAGCTTGAGGAGACCGAGACCGAGAAACTGCTTCGCATGGAAGAGCTTCTCCATATGCGCCTTATCGGTCAGGATGACGCTATCAAAAGCGTTGCCCGTGCCATCCGGCGTTCGCGCGCTGGACTGAAGAGCAAGAATCGTCCGGTCGGGTCGTTCTTCTTCCTCGGGCCGACCGGTGTGGGCAAGACCGAACTTGCCAAGGCGCTTGCCGGGTTCATGTTCAACGATGAGAGATCGCTTATCAAGATAGACATGTCTGAGTATATGG
>JBBIQQ010000125.1:0-2391 GCA_037442225.1 Nitrospirota bacterium | reverse complement strand
CGGTTTGCGGTTTCCCGTCTTGCGGGCGCACCTCCGGGCTATGTCGGGTATGAAGAGGGCGGGCAGCTGACCGAGAAGGTTCGCAAGAGGCCATACTCGGTCATACTGTTTGACGAAATCGAAAAGGCGCATCCGGACGTATTCAATGTGCTGCTCCAGATTCTTGATGAGGGAGTGCTTTCAGACAGCTATGGCCGGAAAGTCGACTTCAGGAATACGATTATCATCATGACGTCGAACCTTGGTGCCCGGATCATCGAAAAGGCAACGCCGCTCGGGTTTGCCAAGGCATCTGATGCCGATACGTACACAAAAATCAAAGAGAACGTCTTGTCCGAACTGAAGAAGACGTTTAACCCCGAGTTCCTGAATCGTGTTGATGAGACGGTCGTTTTTCATCCGCTTCAGAAGGATCATCTGCTCTCGATTGTTGATCTGCTGCTGGCTGAGACAAACGGCAAACTTGCTGAGCATGCGCTCTCGATTGACGTAGATCAGGGTGTCAAGGAGTGGCTGCTGACCAAATATTATCAGCCCGCATACGGTGCGCGGCCGATGCGCCGGGCTATCGACAGGGAAATTGAGAATCCGCTTTCTGAAGAGCTGCTGAGGGGACAGTTCCGGAACACACCGGTGATTAAGGTTCTTCTGGAAGATGAACGGATTGTCTTCAGTGAAGCGAAGGATTCTGTGCTTGCCTCGGTAAATTAGCCCGCCGGTTTCGGCGTTGCGGTTCAGTGATTGCATCCGGTTTTTTCCGGATGCAATCTGTTTTTATGATACGTTTCTGCCTGGATTGATTCTGATATGAAAGGGTTGCTTCCATGCAAAAAAAGGCTTTCATTCTGTTCGCACTGTTTATCTGTGGCGCAGCGCTCGTTTTTACCATGACAGATCCTGCCGATGTTGCCGTGGTGGGAAGCGCCGTGCCAGACTTCGAACTGCAGGACATGAGCGGCAAAATCTGGAAGCTGTCCGACCTGAAAGGCAAGACGGTGCTGGTGCACTTCTGGGCGACATGGTGCACGACATGTGAAACTGAAAATCCGACCCTGCAGAGACTATACGAGGCTGAACAGGGCAATCAGAAATTTGTTTTGTTGTCGATTCTTGTGCGTGACGACATGGAGCGTGCAAAAGCATATATGCGCGAAAAGAGGTTCACCTTCCCGGTACTCGCCGATACAAAAGCGGTGAGCGTTCAGTTCGGTCTGCGCGGCGTGCCGGAAACTTTTCTGATTGATAAAAACGGTATCCTGCGCGATAAGGTCATCGGTCCAAATGTATGGGACACCGCTGAGGTCCGCGCTGCACTCGCCGGGTTTGCGGCCAATTAGATTACATGGGAACTCCGAAGACGCCGGACAAGGCGCTTTTTTTCATCAGCACGCTTTTTTCGGATACGGATGTGTTTGTTGCAGCATGCGATGAACTCAAAAGGGAATTCGGGAACATTCTCATGGAGTCGCCGACTTGGACGTGGGACTATTCCAGGCACTATTCCGGTGAAATGGGCAGCGCGCTCTGCCGCCGATATCTTTTTTTTGCGCTTCCTATTGGACAGGATGAAATTGCAGCGGCAAAAATCAAGACGAATGCAATCGAGCAGCGCTTTATGGAGAGCGGCCGGCGCCGCATAAACCTTGACCCCGGATATCTTACGCTGGCAAAGGTGGTCCTCGCTTCGACCAAAGACTATTCGCATCGGCTTTATATCGGCAATGGCATATTTGCGGAGCTGACCCTTATGTATCAGCAAGGCGGATTTGCCGGCACTTTAAACACATACCGGGACTATCTTGATGAGCGTGCCCTTCGGGTATTTTCCCTTGGGCGCAGGCTTTTTATACTGCTTTTTGACAAGAACGGAAACAGTAGCGCCACTTTACAATTAGAGTCAGCCGAAGTACAATCAATGGCATGAAACAGGCAAGAATCGCTCTTTGTCAGATAAATCCCACGGTAGGAGATCTGACCGGCAACGCGAAAAAGATTCTCTCCTTTCTGAAAAACGCCTCAGCATGCCAGCCTGATTTTGTTGTTTTTCCTGAACTTGCCGTGACGGGCTATCCGCCGGAAGATCTTGTGCTGAAACCGCAGTTCGTCGGGGATACTATCGATGCGCTCAATTTCATTCGACGGCATGTCAGGGATCAGGTAGTCATTGTCGGATTTGTCGATGAAGCAATCGGACTCTATAATGCTGCCGCCGTGATGCACAGGGGCAAGACACTCGACGTATACCATAAGATTCATTTGCCGAACTATGGTGTGTTCGATGAAAACCGCTACTTTCAGCCCGGGCAGCGCTGTCCGGTCTATGATGTTGACGGCTTGGTCTTTGGCATCAACATCTGCGAAGACATCTGGAATCAAAATGGTCCAATTATG
>JBBIQQ010000124.1:0-5411 GCA_037442225.1 Nitrospirota bacterium | reverse complement strand
GCAATTGCGCAAAGATCTTCCCAGTCAAGCAGATCCGCTGCCAATGAATCTCCGCATGCCATGACACAGGGAATAAGCGCGATGACGACATAATGCGGACTAAGAGGGTCAAGCCCTCGGCTGTCCAGTTCGGAGCGAATGCGCGGGCGCACTGCTGATACGTCCGCAAAACGTGAAGAGCCGAGCCTGATAATGTTGTGCAGCACCTGCGGATATGCTGATATTGTCAGCCCGCACGACTGCTCCTCACCGCATCGGCAGGCATGGTCAAACATCTCACGGTGCGTTGGCGGAGGCGCGACCGAAAGTTTCGGGAACCGAGCGGTCAGTTCATTGCGCAAATGGCGCGCAATATTGGGAGGACATGCCAAATGGACCGCTGCGCTCATCTCGCCTCCCCAAATCGGAGGTCTTCTCCCTTGCGAAGCCTGTCCCGCGTTTCCAGAAGAATGGTATCAAACCCGGCCAAACGGACAAGCCAGCGATCGTCAATATCGCTTTTAACAACCAATTGGTGCATCCCTCCTCCTTTCATGACCAGTCTCTTTTGATGCATCAGCATCAGCACCGGATCATGCGTGGCTGAAATAATTATTTTCCCGTGTCCTGCAAGAGCGGCCAGCGCCGTGTGCTTATCTATACCGGCGTTCTCGACTTCATCAATCAGGACGATCGGAGCATCGGCAATGAGCGCAATATCGGCAATCATCAATGCTCTCGTTTGGCCGCCGCTTAACCGCTGGAGCGGGTCTCCCGCACGCATCGGCTCGCCGCAGAGCGTATTGGCAAGATTAAGCACATGAGAGCACCATGAAATCTGTTTTTTCCCGAGGCTGGCCGCATGAAGACTGACAAACGATTCCACATCTGTGTCAACGACAAAGTTCGTCCGTTGCGATAACGTTGCCACCATTCCTGATGTTCCAAACATGCACTCTCGTTCGTCTATAAAAATTCGCCGCCCCGATGGCGTGTCACCAAGGGCAAGCTGTTCAATATCGGCAAGAAATTCGGTCTTGCCGGAACCAGTCGGCCCGACAATTGCGAGCGTTTCTCCAGGTCTCATGGTGATTCGGCTTACGGCCTCCGCCGTACCGTATCGATCCCTTCCACAAAAGATATCAAGCCGCTGAATACGCACAATCATGCCCCCTTGGTAATTTTTTCAACATTGCCTGTTTGGTAGATTCGCCCGACACGCCGCTCACCAGTGCAATAGGAACATATTGCCGCCGGCATGTCATGCCGAAGGGTTCCGACAAAAGGCTCATCGGCATACTTCCATTGCCGGAGAGTTCTCAGAAATGGAAGTGTCCCCGTGCCCGTAAGTCCGTTGATTGCCATAATGCTGGCTTGAGGATTCACCGATCTGATGCCGTAGCGAAGCACATCTCTTTCGGCCTGGGAGATAAGATCTCCCTTCGTAAGCACAACAATATCAGCAAGAGAAAGCATGGGGCCTATTTTAACGGGCGCATCCAGTCCGCCAAGACAATCAATAATAGTAACTGCCGGAAGCCCGATTACATGGGGGGCGCATCGCAGGCAGAGACCAGCCGTCTCGATAAAAAGATACTCCGCTCCTTTGCCGCTTCCCCACTCCATCGATTCTTCAAGATTTGAGATAAAAAAGTGGTCCGGACACAGATAGTCGCTGAGACCTCCCAAAGCCGCAATCCCAAGCCGCTGCATATAACGTTCAGGGTCTGCCGAACTTCTAGTGTCGAACTTCACCGCCGCGCAAACATGCCCTTCCGCCTGAAGAATCCGCGCTGTGTTCATGATAACCGCTGTTTTGCCAGCGCTCGGAGGGCCTGCGACAACAACTGTTTTCATTTAACCTCCATTTCGTCATCTCCGTTTGACAGTATGATTTGAAGATAACCGCACTTCGAACATTTGATCTCAATTGCTCTTATTTCACCCTTCATGAGCAGTCTCCTGCATCGCTTGCATCATATTTGCCATATCGCATCTGCCTTATTAATGGCCGCTCCTCCCTCATGCAGCCGGGCATTTTTCCTGTGCGCATATCTGCTGAAGGCACTGTCGCAATGAGCAGACACCGCATGCGTGGCGCTGCACTACATTGATGCTCCTTTTTTTCGCTTCCTTCATCACCTCACGCTTTGAGGCATGTGAAACCTTGTTAGTGAAAATAATCACCGCATCGGCCTTGCCGATTTTTTCGCCGAGATCGTTGGTTGTTTTGGTAAAAACCTTGAGCCTTACGCCAAAATGCTCTGCTTCCTGTTCATAGTCGCGCTCCAACCTGTCCATACCGCCGATCAATGCTATGCACATATCTGCCTCCTCAGGCGTTATCAGGCAATGAAGCCTGACATTTTCGTTTCAGTTCTCGTTTTCGCCAGCGTGGAATCGCATATATTCCCAGACCGCTCAATGTCAACAACACCAGGCTAACTGCCGTAGCATCGACAACCACGAGATACCAGCTTCCGAAAAGCGTTCCAGCATGGAGATCCGCAATGAGTTTTTGAAGCTCGACTTTGCTGGGGCCTGCAACACGGGGGCCAACATTCAGCAATTCACCACTCTCACCGAACTCAACAATGCCAGACTTTGTTACAAGCGTGATTCGCCCCACTCCGGCAATGATCTGCCGAACCTCCGCGAATCCTCTCGGGAATCTGCTGATCTCTGACACCTTGCTGCCACGAATGCGAAATAACGCTGTGGTCGATGCAGCGTATCCGATATCACGCTCGAGCGATAATGCCCTGATATCGCCGATCGCGTCGGTTTTGTACCAATTGACTCCCTGGTCTTCGCTCACATACAGTCCGCCGCGCGTTCCGGCCCAGATCCGATGATCCCCCCGTACAACAATGCGTCCCTGTTCGGGAATCGCCAGCCTCCATTCACCAGCTTCTCTCACGAATACTCCCTGGCGCGCAGCGACAATCAAGGAGCCGTCTGAGAGGGAAGCACCTGACCAGGCATCAATGTCAGACGTTTTACCGCTCTGCTGCATCGGTATCATGATCTGACTCAACTGCAGCTCCTTGCGGTGAACGAGCAGTATTCCGGTCACCGAGATAACCACAATCATAAGCGACGCGGCCAGTCCGGCCCAGATGTGCAACCAGCGAAGTGTTCGCATCAAAACGACATCCGCAATCCGGACAGCATCGTTCGGCCGACCTTCTCTGTCTCGATCTTGCCGTTCTCAGTCTTCTCGCGATACTCGTTCAGAATATTATTGATGCTCCCAAACAGGTACAGCCCCTGCCAGAGCCGTTGCGAAAGCGACAGGTCAAGCTGGGTAAAAGCTTTTTCAACCTTTCGCCCCTTTGCAGGTTCGCTTTCATCAATCTTGTCACCTATGTATGACAAGCCAAGGGAACCGTCAAATCCGACTTTTCTGTTGTCATATCGCAGCACCGCAGAGAATAGACTCTTCGGCTGATCCTTGAGCCGCCGAATATTGCCGGTCTGGATATCCTTCACTTCGGACGCAAGCAGGGAATAACTGCCCGTAACACTGAGGTCGCTCAATCCGATGAACCCGAAATCAGTCTTGATTTCGATTTCCATCCCGCTCACTTTCGCATTGCCTATATTCATCGGCATGTAAAGCGGAAGCCCGGTGGTACCATCTGTTCCGGTCGCGATCTTTTCAATAGTGTTCTGGATGCTTTTGTAGAACCCGGATACCCCGAAAAGGCTTCCTTTCCGAAAATAGTACTCAATGCCGGCCTCATAATTTACCGATGTCATCTCCTTGAGCGATGGATTGCCGGTCTCAACCTTATCGGTCTTGACGGATCTGCTGGGAACCTTATCCTTGAATGCCGGGCGTCCGATCACCTGCGCCACTGATCCGCGCAGGATCAGATCGTCAAAAAGCTTATAGCGGGCATGCAGGGAAGGATTCCAGTCAGTGGCGCTGTCTGACGCGGACACCCCATCCGCGGTTGCATATCGCCCCTTGGTCATTTCGACCCGGACTCCCGGCGTGACGGTCAGGCGGCTGCCGAGAGCCGCTTCGTCCATTACATACACAGAGGTGATCGTCTCATCGACGGCATAACTGTCCAGAAGAGATGTCGTATTCTTGTAAACACCGATTTTGCTGATTTCCCATGTCGTTTTTTCTACGGAACGGTCCTTGTCGCGAACCTTTAGTCCGGCCGAAAAGACATGATCGGTTCCCAGCAGGCCTGCGACCGGGATTTTCAGATCAAGCGCAGCCACTTTTTCAGCGTCAACTTTGTCCTCGGCTTCAAACTGCCGTTTGTCATACGTGAGCGCTGCCCCGGTATATACGGCAACCTCCTTCTCCTTATCCTCGTGGTTTCTGCTGTAGCCGACCTGCGCTTTCAGATGGTTGCCGCCTGCAGAACGATGCTTCCACTCGAGAAAATAGCTCTGGAGCATCTGATTCTTGTCTTCCGTCTCACGATTCATGCTCTTTGCGGTTCCTCCCGCAAGATTCCTTACCGTCTTTGTTTTATCTTTGATCTCCTGCTGATTTGAGAGAAACGGCCGGAGCGTCAGGGTATTCAACGTATCGGGCATCAGGGTTATAACTGGAGCAAAGGCCGTTGTGATCGTTCGATTCGTCTCCTGCTCCTGCTCACCCTCTTTTTTGATGCTGTTGGTAGCATCCTTGATCTTCTCACGATAATTGTCGATTCTCGTTACCGATGCCCCGAGCCCGAGAATGCCGAATGTGTCTCCATAATTCACGCTCGCGGTATTGCCGAGACGGTCGCTCCTGTCATTACTGCTGATTCCGAACGAAACACCAAATGCTCGCTTCGACGGAGCATCCTTCAGAATGATATTCACAAGTCCGCCTATTGCATCTGCATCATATTCGGCCGTCGGATTCTTGAGCACTTCTATCCGCTCAATCTGCTCGACGGGAATACGGTCCAGCGCAAATTCACGCTTTTCGCCACCACCGGGCGGCCGATTCCCGTTTATCAGGATATTCTGGAATTCCTTGTCGAGTCCGGACATTCTCACGTCTTTATTTGTCGTCGGTGGACCAGAAAAAAATATGCGCGGAAGACGGCGCAGCACATCGGCAGCAGTCTGGCCTCCAAGTTCTTCCATCTCGCGCCGTGTGATAATTGTTTTGGCAATTGCGAAATCCTTGCGCTCCTGAAGAGCCAAAACTTCCGCGGTGTCCTCAACGAGAATCTCTGCAACCCGTGATTGTTCAGCTCCTGCCGACGGGGTCATCATCAGCACGGCAAGCAAGGCCTGAATATATTTTTTTCCTCTTCCCATTAGTTCTCTCTGTAAGTAATTATTTGTTTTTCAGCCGATATACTATCGGCACCTCAACCATCACACCATCGCTCAGTCCATACGACACCGGTGTCGCAAAAGGCGCCGCGGCCCGAACAGCCCGCTCTGCAGCAGTGTCCAGAAACTGA
>JBBIQQ010000123.1:0-5423 GCA_037442225.1 Nitrospirota bacterium | reverse complement strand
GGTACGACACCCGTATGGGTAACGGTCCTGCGGGAGATTGACGGACGCAAGGTGACAATCGGAGAATCGGAGCAGATTCCCATAACCGTGGGTAATCCCGAACTGGTAATTTCGGTGGTCCCGCAAAACCCGAGTATCGGTCAGGAGGTAAAGCTGCAGGTTACTACCAGGCCTCCTATCGGAGAAGATATTGTCGGATTCTGGTGGGAGATTCCGGGATACTGGACCGGGACCGGAGATAAAGCTTCTTTCAAACCGAAAGACGGCAAGCCGGTGAAAGTTATCGTACATGCAAAAACCAAAGACGGTGGCGATGAGGTCGGCACGAAGGATGTGACGATTACAGCGCAGGCTTATGCGGTGAGCATCAGCGAGCCGCGTTACCTTGAATCACCGCCGCAAATATGGAAATGTGATACACAGTTTGGGCGTGCGGATCAGTGCGGTATGGTAACTCTCAAGCCGAATGAATTTGCAGTGTTCCGCGATATTTTCATGAAGGCGAGCATCACCCCTCAAGCCGAATCGCCTCGCTATCGATGGTCGGTCGATCCATCCGGAAGCTGCGGAATGCCGGGGGCTGGCAGTGAGCTGAAGCTGAATTGTAGCAGCACCGGCACATATACGGTAAAACTGGAAGTGACCAATGCTGAAAACGCAAAGTTGGGCGAAGCGACACAATCAGTAACTGTTTCGGTTTCACGCGATATGCTCGAAGGGGCAAAAAATGCGAAGCAGGCAGCTGACAAGCTTCAACAGGCAAAACAGCTGGTGCAACAGGGGAAGCTCGATGAAGGCATTTCTCTCGCCAATGAAGCGTATAAACTCTATCCGAAAAATACCGAAGCGGATTCATTAGCAAAAAAATGGATGCAGGATAAACAGGGCATTGCCGGATATCTTGGTGAGATGAATAAGCTCATGTCTTCCGACAAATATCCGGAAGCTCGGCTGGAACTGGAACGGGCAAAGGCGCTTCATGCGCGTTATCAGCCGGTTATCGATGCGGAAATCGGTTTGAAGAAAAAGGAAGAGGAGTACAAGAAAAAGCAGCAGGAAGCCTTGAAGGTCAGGCAGGAGGCCGCGCAGTTATTTGCCGCCGGAGATCGGCTGTTGCAGGCACACGAGTACGAAGGGGCGGCGGAACAGTTCCAGAAAGGACTTGCTCTTCTGCAGGGCAAAGGTATAACCGGCGATCCGAATATTCCAAAATACACAAAGCTCCGGGAAGATGCTCTCGCAAAAATAAAGCGGATCAGGGAGCTGCTTGCGGCTGTCGCTCCGGTGGCAAACAGTCAGGGGGTTGTTGCTGACGATAAAGTGCAACAGGCGCTTCGCAGCGTCAATGAAGCGCTCGCGCTGCAGCACCAAAACCGCGAAGCGCTGGATCTCAAAAAGAAGCTTGAAGCAAAAGGAGATGCCGGCAGAAAGTATGCAGCAGCCATCAAGGCGGCAGATGCTCTTTCCGCCGAAGGGAAGGTTCTGTGGGATAAGCAGCAGTACGAAGCTGCGCTGAAGAAGTATAGCGACGCTTCAGCTCGGTATCGAGAGGCTATTGAGCTTCAGTCGAATCCTGATGCCAAACAGAAACTTGCCGTTCTTGACAAGGCGGCAGAGGATTATCGGAAGGGGCAGAAGATTTTCTCGGAGGGTTCGGATCTAGAGAAACAAAAAAAGTATGCGGAGGCTATCGCAAAGTACCGTGAGAGCCTTAGGATACTTCCGGATGCAAAACTTTCGCAGCATATCATCAAGCTTGAAGCTGAAATTAACAAGCAGCAGGCGGCGCAGGCCAATACGGCTCAGGCGAAGAAGCTAAGAGATGAGGGCGCGGCGCTTCAGAATCAGGGCAGGCTTGCGGAGGCGGTTGCCAGATACCGTGAGAGCCTGAAGTATGTTCCTGATCCTGCGCTTGAACAGCACATTGCAAAACTTGAGGCAGAGGTCAACAAGCAGCAGGCGGTGCAGGCCAATACGGCTCAGGCGAAGAAGCTAAGAGATGAGGGCGCGGCGCTTCAGAATCAGGGCAGGCTTGCGGAGGCGGTTGCCAGATACCGTGAGAGCCTGAAGTATGTTCCTGATCCTGCTTTGGAGCAGCATATCGCAAGGATAGACGCGGAACTGAAGACACAGCCGGTGAAGATTGAAAACCAACCTTTGAAGGTAGAATCAGCAGGAGGATTAGACGGAACATGGGAAGTCAGTTTCAACAACTATCGGGGGAAGATGGAGCTGCAGAGGAGCGGCAGTGGATGGACCGGGAGGATTTGGCTGGACGCGCACCGGACTTGGGAACAACTTACGAATATTATCTATGTTTCGGGCACGCGGAAGCTTGAATTCACGAGACCAATTTCAGGGGCAACCCAGAGTTACTCTGGTGTATTATCTGTTGATAGGCTGGAAGGCACTTTCAGCCAAGAGAATACCTCTGCAAAATATTCTTGGTGGGCAAAGAGAACCCAGTCAGGAGCGGTCGGATCCGCTGGAACAACATCTTCTGTAGCAGCTTCTCCGTATTACATAGTGAATTTGACCCCTTACGGTGGGAAGAAAGGGACTCCCAGAAAGGTGAAAAACATTGAGATAGATGATGGCTCGTGGATCCGTCTGAAGGCAACACATGAAAAGAAGCTATCTTTGGATATATCCATGCCCGCTCCGGTATCAGCCAATTCCATTGTAATAGTGTCAAATCTGGATAATGCGCATTATCTGAAAGATGATGTAACAACTACTGTTTTAACTGTTTATACAGTCTCGGGCAAGCAAGTTTTTGAGCTGAAAGCAGGAGTTCATTCATCGGAATGGAATCGCAGTGAAACCGGTGGCGCAGATCACAGATTTCCCAAAGATGCTCATATCGGGGATAAAAAGTGGATGGCTGTATTTCAGCTCGCATCTGGCAGTGTTGTTACCGGGATGCGATTTGACCATAGGGATACTGACAAAAAATACTATCACGCAGGTGCAGCACCTGGATTTTGCTTGCGAGGAATCACTTTAGTCACGTCTGGCATTTCGGGAGTGTCGTCGGAAAGCGGTCCGCCTTCCACCGATACGAAAAAAGGGAAGGTTCTCTTTGATAACGGTAATATTGGTGGCGTTTACAACGCGCCAACACGCCCGACTAGTTTTACTCTCGGAGAGCCTCATGTAATTACGTTCATTCAGAACTACCACTGGAATAATGGACGGGGGGCACCCCCTGGCAAGATAGGGTTAAGGGGGCAGGATGGAAAGATATACGGACCATGGCAGGCAAAGGGGTTTCCTGGACAGGGCGGAGTACCTGATGCATATTGGACAGTGTCTCCAAACATCACACTCCCGGCAGGGACATATGCAAATATAGATTCAGACCCTTTAACTTGGGCGCAAAACAGCGGTTCCCAGGGCGCGGGGCATTCAAGAGTTGAAGGGTATCCTGTGTCCGGCGCTCGATGACAGAGTCTGATTACCGTTAGGGCTGAACCCATTGTCGGCAGAAATGGAGGCGTCAGAGAAAAAGGGATCGAGTCAAGTCTCCCCCGGATAATGGAGGAAATGTCAGATTTAGTCCTGACCACGTCACAAAAGAAGTACTGACTATTTTTTCTTTGCGGCTTCCTTGATGATGGCCTGACCTATGACGTTGCGCTGAATCTGGTTCGTACCTTCGTAAATCTGGAGAATTTTGGCATCGCGCATCATCTTTTCGAGAGGATACTCTTTCATGTATCCCGAACCACCCATGACCTGCAGCGCATTGGTCGTAACCGTCATGCCGAGATCTGTGGCAAATGTCTTGGCTATGGCAGATTCTTTTGAGACATCCTTTGCGCCGCTGTCTACATAACGGGCGACCGAATAAATAAGGGCGCGGGCAGCCTCGATTCCAATCGCCATGTCAGCAAGCATATGCTGCACTGCCTGGAAACTGATGACCGGATGGCCGAACTGAACGCGCTGGCGGGCAAACTTGACCGCCTCGTTGAATGCACCCTGCGCAACACCGAGTCCCTGTGCGCCGACGCCGGTGCGGGACGCATCGAGGGTCTTCATCGCAACGATGAACCCTAACCCTTCTTTACCTATGATGTTTTCCTTCGGAATCCGGCAGTTGTCAAATACAAGTTCTGTGGTAATCGAGCAACGAATGCCCATCTTGTTTTCTTTCTTGCCAAAGCTGAATCCGGGGGTTTCCTTTTCGACGATAAACGCCGACGCGCCGCGCGGACCCCTTGACTTGTCAGTGATTGCTATGACCGAGTATATGTCAGCGACACTGCCGTTGGTAATCCACTGTTTTGTCCCGTTTAGCACATAGTGGTCACCGTCAAGCTTTGCGGTCGTCTGAATGCCGCCTGCGTCGCTGCCGGCATTGGCTTCGGTAAGGCCGAAGGCAACCAGTTTCCTGCCGGCTGCGATATCCGGGAGGTACTTCTTTTTTTGTGCATCGGTGCCGAACAGCAGGATTGGAAATGTGCCGAGAGCATTGGCAGCATATGAGGTCGAGATGCCGAGGCATGCAGCGGAGAGTTCTTCAACCGCGATACTGAGTTCAAGGCATCCTTTGCCCAGCCCGCCGTATTCCTCCGGTATATATATGCCCATCATGTCGGACTGGGCGAGCACCTTGATGACTTCCCATGGGAACTCACCGGTCTCATCCAGCTCGGCCCGCACCGGAACTATCTTTTCCTCTGCAATCTGCCGCGCAAGATCCCGAATCATAATCTGCTCTTCTGTAAGGAAATAATCCATTCACTAACCTCCTTGGGTCAATTTGCGCCTGCATGAAGTCTGTAATGTCAATGTATGGACTGATCGGATTACCCGCTTATATCTATGCCTTCAATCAGAAGACTGGGCGCTCCTATATTACCATAAAAAATCAGGTCGTCTCCAACCAGGACAACGTTTCTGAAGAGATCCAGAATATTGCCTGATATGACCGCCTCTTTCGCAGGCCTGACCACCTTGCCGCCCTCTACCCAGTGACCTGAAACGCCGATCGAATACTCCCCGGAAATGGGATTTGCCGTATGCATGCCCATCGCTTCGCTGACAAGCATCCCCCTGTCGATATGTCCTATGAGCGAAGCAGCGTCAATCCGAAAGGAGTCCGACGTTGCATCGAGAAAGAGGTTGGAAGGACCAACCGTCGGCATGCCCTTGAAACCGCCGCGCACTGCGTTGCCGGTCGACACAACACCGTCCTTGCGCGCAGTATACGTATTATAGAGATAACCCTTCAAGTGTCCGTGATCAATGAGTGTTTTTGCGGTCGTCGCGACGCCTTCATCATCAAACGGCCTGCTGCCGAGCATCCAGGGAAGCAGGCCGCTGTCGACAATGTTGAGGCGTGAAGCCATGACCTGCTCCCCAACCCGTCTCGCGAACATCGATTTCTTTTTCTGAACCGATTCAGACGAAAGCGC
>JBBIQQ010000122.1:0-5464 GCA_037442225.1 Nitrospirota bacterium | reverse complement strand
TGAGCCTCCCTTCGTATCCCGTATTTTTGGATCTTGTAGCCAATCATCCGTTCGGTTATTCCCAGCCTGCTGGCAGCACGAGAAATGGCCCGTTCACACTCCTGCAAGGCATGGAGTATCTCTTACCGCTCTATTTCCTTCACCTTTTTTCTGAAAGAACACATCATGTTCTCCTTGCGCTTCGTTTCTTGCGCTCTGATTAAAGCCATTTTCGTGCCAGCTCTACAACTGATTGATTTATAATGGATATGGAATTGACCTCACCACAACATTTTTGTACTTTGCTACATTCTTGTAGCCTTTTCCGCGATAAATATAGCGTTTTCCGACCGAATTGTTCCGTCCTCATGAGAGCCTCCGGCTGCTCCGCCGATTGAACGGATGCGGTATAATGAGGCACGTACGGATGCATGCCGGGAGCTTTAAATGAAACGAAAAAACCTGCTGATTCTTTGGATTGTCTGTTGCTCACTGTCTATGCTTGTCTTTGCCGGAAAGGCGCTCGACACCTTTGAATGGAAGGCTTTTGACAGCTTCTCGCGCGCGCTGAACCCGGCGCAGGGGCCGGATTCGCTGGTCATTGTCCAGATTGACCAGGAAAGCATCGATGCCCTGAGCCGCATGGGTAACCAGTGGCCCTGGCCCCGCCAGATATATGCCCCGCTGGTCGAATATATGGCTGACGCTGACGCTGTTTTTATTGATTTGATTTATTCCGAGCCGTCGTCCTATGGGGTTCAGGACGATGAGATATTTGCCGCCGCGATTGGCGAGGCGGGAAACGTCTATCTTCCTCTCTTTCTCACCAACAAAAAGGATGTCCTCAACCCGGAGGACAAAATCTTTCTCACAAAAAAGGCCGCTTTCCCCGGGCTCCCGCCATCCGGAGCGGATTATCGCTCTGTCGTCACCCCAATCCAGCCACTCCGGGAAAACATACGCGGAACAGGCAATGCGAACGTAACTCTGCCGCCGGAACATGACGGAGTCTATCGCATCATCCCGCTGGTTGCGCAGGTCGAAAACATTGCGGTACCTCAGTTCATGATCGGGCCGCTGCTGCAGAAAAACATTCTGACCATACAAAACGGTATGCTTCTGAACAGGGGAGAGGAAATCCCCCGTGTCGAGAACGGGGTGCTGATCCGTTTTTTTACCAATGAGAAGCCGTTTGCAACGTTATCGGCGGCGGAAGTGCTTCAAGCATATCTTGACAGCGCCGCCCTGAAAAAACCACAGATGAGCAAGGACTTTTTCCGGGGAAAGACTGTTTTTATCGGACCAACCGCGGCCGGACTCTACGACCTAAAACCGACTCCGACGGTAGCGATCTCGTCCGGCATCCTTATCAATGCCACCCTGTATGAAAATCTTCTCACCAAATCCTATTTCAAGCCGGTTCCCTCTGCGATTCTGATGCTTGCCATCGCCCTCCTGTCTGCAGCCATGGTAGTTCTCGTCCTCCGCTTCTCTTCGATTGCCCTGAATATCGGAGGGTTTCTGACACTTCTCGCGGTTGCCACAGCGCTTCCGGCAGCTTTGTTTGCAAACGGCTATTACCTGCCGATTCTTTACGCGCCTTTTTCGGTATTTGTGAGCTTCGCCGTCGCCGTTGCATATAGTTACGCCACCGAAGGAAAAGAACGCCGCTTCATCAAGAGCACGTTTTCACATTATATGGACAAAACGATTGTTGAATACGTCCTCCGGAACCCACACCTCATCCGCCCGGGAGGCAAACGTCATACCGTCACGATCTTTTTTTCAGACATGGCGGGGTTCACTGCGCTTTCTGAGCAACTCGACCCGCAGGCGCTTGCGCTCCTGCTCCATCGGGCGCACACTGCGTTTACCGGCGTCATCATCCGCAACGGCGGCGTAATCGATAAGTATATCGGGGATGCTGTGATGGCATTCTGGGGAGCGCCGCTGAAACGTCAGGACGATGAGGCACGGGCATGCGCGGCCGCGCTGCAATGCATGGAAGCCCTGACAGCTCTGAACCGGGAACTGGCGCTGGAAGGCAAGTCGCCCCTTGCGGCCAGAATCGGCTTGCATACCGGCGATGCTGTCGTCGGAAATATGGGGAGCGAGCAGGTTTTCTCCTTCACTGCCGTGGGCGATTCGGTAAATCTGGCTTCCCGTCTTGAAGGAGCGAATAAATATCTGGGGTCAAAGATACTCATCAGCGACGCCACGGCTCAGGCAGCCGGCGATGACTTCCTTGTGCGGGAGCTTGGACTCATCGAAGTGAAGGGAAGGAAGGTTCCGGTGCGAATTTTTGAACTGCTCGCAAAAAAGGAGACGGCGGCTCCTGAGATGCTCGCCATGGCATCAGCTTACAGCGAAGCATACGAGCAGATGCGCGCGGGGAAGATTGATGCTGCCTGCTCAGCGCTCGCGGAGCTGATGGCGAAATATCCTGAAGACGGACCTTCTCGATTTCATAAAACGCGCTGCGAAAGATTTCGGAGAAACGATTCATTGACAGATGGAGCGCTTCATATTACAATGAGTGATAAATGAACGCACGTATTTTCATCATTGCTATCTGCTCGACAATCCTGCTTGCATCGGCTGCTTCTGCCGCGACCGTCTATGTTGTCACCAAAGAAGATTCGGTGCGCGAGGATTGCCGCTTTTTCTCGCCGGTAAAACTGAAGGTGCGTTATGGTGAAGCACTGGAAACAGTATCGCAGGAAGGCGACTGGTTCCGCGTATCTGCTCGGGGAATTGCAGGCTGCGTCCATCGCATGGCGATACAGACCCGGAATCCTCAGATTTCCGGAGCGCTTGGCGCTTCCCGCGGCGCCTCCCGGGACGAAGTTGCGCTTGCAGGCAAGGGATTTAACCCCGAAACCGAAGCAGCGCTCCGCGGCAAGGGCGGCGGATATCATTATGCGGCCGTCGACTGGATCGAACGGATCGAAGTTCCGACTGCCAGGGTTCAGCGCTTTGCTGTTGACGGAGGGTTGCGCCAGCCATGAAGACATTTTGCGGAGCTGTCATTCTTCTTGCCGCATCACTGCTTCTCTCCTGCAGAACCGCCGATATCCGGGGTGCCGACACGGTTGGGTTTCTCACATCCTCCGTCACAAGCGCCGCCCAGGCATCGCGCCCCATTTCCGATTCGGAGGAATATTACGTCGGCCGGGCTGTCTGCGCCCGCATCCTTGCCCAGTATAAACTTATCAACAACTGGCGACTGACCGAATATGTGAATACCGTCGGCATGGCGGTCGCTCTCTTCAGCGACAAACCGATTACCTACGGCGGCTACCATTTCGGCGTGCTCGACACCATGGAGCCGAATGCATTTGCCTGTCCCGGCGGCATGATTCTGATTTCAAAGGGAATGGTCATGGCCTCCCGAACCGAAGATGAGCTTGCCGCGGTTCTTGCGCACGAAATCGCCCATATCGTCAACCGCGACGGCGTCGCATCAATTCAGCAGTCGCGCTGGAGCTCGGCGCTCGCGGCGATGGGCTCGCGCGCAGCGCATACGTACGGAAGCGCAAACCTCTCACAGATAGTCAGCCTTTTCGAAGGCTCTATCGACGATGTCTTTAAAACCCTGGTGGTCAACGGATACAGCAGGTCAGCGGAAATGAGCGCTGATGAGGCGGCAGCGGGCTATCTTGCAAAGGCGGGGTATAATCAGCAGGCGCTCCTGACTGTTCTGGAAACGCTCAACAAATCGCAGGGCGGAGGCATCATGAAGACACATCCTGGCACATCAGACCGCATAGATGCACTCGCAAAGAAAGGGCATCTCATCCAGATTCATCCGGCAGCGCAAAAGGCCCGTGACGCCCGCTTCCGGGCTGCGCTTCAATAGCAGCTTTTCTCCTGATTATTCAAGAGACAAATCGGCAACTACTTTCACCAGCGCTTTCATACACACAGGATCGAATTCTCCACGATCGCTTGTTTCCCGCGTCAGCAGAGACAACGCCATATACGGCGTATGCGAATACCGGTAGGGTCGCGGTGTGGTAAGAGCGTCATAGCAGTCTGCCAGCGCGGAAATCCTGCCGAAGACCGTTATCCTGTCGCCGCTCAGGCGCAGCGGATATCCGCTTCCATTCAGCTTCTCATGATGCTGCAGCACTGCCAGGAGCGACTCTTTCGGGATATCGGCATTGCCCTCCAGCATCCGCACGCCTTCCACTGGATGCTGCTTCATCAGGCGGAACTCATCCTCGGACAGCTGCCCCTGTTTGTTGAGCACGTTCGCGGGGATAGCGCTCTTGCCGATATCATGCATCATGGCGCCGATGCCGAGCTTTTCGACTTGTTCCTGCGGCAGGCCAAGCGCTGACGCGAGCGCGATGCAGAGCACCGAAACATTGACCGAATGAGTATAGGTATAAAGGTCGTGATTCCTGAGAGACATCAGATCCCGGGCATCAATCTCATTATTCAAGACGGCGGCGGTCATCGAACCAACAGCGGCCGATATTTCGCGCATATTCCCCGGATCAGCCGGATTCGCCAGCGCCTCACGTATCATTATTTTGGAGTTTTCTTTCATTCCGATAGCCCTGCTCCTGCGCTTCACTTCCACGGGAACTGCGGGAGATTGAATAATCGAATTCAGGTACTCCTGATACTGCGCAATGTCCTCAACCTGAATTGCAAGGTCACCCTTGACGCAGAAGCCATAAGGCGGAATTAAGACCGGGCTGTTAACTGACGCATCAACCACCTTCTTGATGGTCATGTTGCCCACCTCATACAGGCTGAACGTTATCCGCGAGTGAGGGATAAGAAGGCTTTTGTCGACCAGAAGCGTTTTCTCAATCTGGTGATAGGTCTGCTTTTTACGGGAATATGACTCAAACTTGGTCTGCTCCGCCGATTTCGGTTCTTCAGCGTTCTGCCCCAGATACATCTCAATGCGCGAGACATCTCCTTCGATGTAAACCGTCGTAATCCCCAGATTCTGAAGGTTCTTCAGCAAGACATCGTTAAAATGCGTCCACTTCGTGAAGAGTTGGGAATACTCCCCCCCTTCACGCGTGTAAACATCGAACGGAATGGCAAGATTAAGAAGAAGACGGTTGACGGGAATCGGCATACGCTCTTCTGACGACAAATTACTCATAAAAGTCCTTCCGCTGGAGATTCGGTATGGCTCGCTCCGGCTCCACTCTGCCATGTATTATAAGATATTCTGCGGCAATTTGAGATTTCTAAAAAAGAAGGCTGTTGTCGTTGAGAATTTCCTTGGCAAGCATCACATATCCCTGGGCGCCCGATGAATTCGGCGCATACAGAATTGCCGGCTTGCCATGCCCCGGGGCCTCCGCAAGAATGACATTGCGGGGAATAACCGTATCATAAACCTTAGACCTGAAGACCTTTCTGACATCCTCGGCAATCTGGCGCGAAAGCGAGAGGTGGCGATTGTGCATCGTCAGAAGAATGCCCTCGATATCGAGTGTTTCATTAAAACTGCCCC
>JBBIQQ010000121.1:0-5471 GCA_037442225.1 Nitrospirota bacterium | reverse complement strand
AACAGAAACTGGAGATTGCACGATCGCTCGTACACCACTTGACTGGACGTGACCTGTCATTCGCCAATCTGCACCTTCTTCTTGCCCTTCGTTCCGGAATCTGAGGTATACTTAAATGCGCGGCTCACCATTCGCCTGAGCATTTAAAAAAAAGGGAGAAGACACATGCTTCACCGCTATCTGTCGAGAAGACTCATTGTTATCATACTATTTCTTATAGCTTTATTCGTTATTTTCTATGACGCGACCTGTTCGGCTGAAGACTCCATACTCTATCTTAAACAGGAAACAGTCCGCCTGAAGGAGCAGCGAACATCCCTGCTCCAGAGTGAAAACAGGGTCCGGCAGTCACTGGATCGTGCCCGCAAGTCGTCAGAACTTATCGGAAACCAGGCGAACCCAGAAGAGCGGCAGGTTGTGCGCGAGGCGGTCAGCACTGCCGAGGAGTCCTACGCTCTTGTACGGAACCTGCGGGCAAAAATTGAGATGCGGTTGCGTGCCCTTGAATCGCTCGGTCGTGGACGGGGTTCCGAAAAAAGCTTTGGCATAACGACTATTCAGCTTGGAGTCGCCCAGAAGAGTTCCGGCACCAGCAGCGATCCTGTTCAGTATAGCACCCGCATATTTGAGGAGGAGATGGTCAGCACGGGCACAAAAGGAGTTCTGGAGATATTTACCCCGGACTCTGGGTATCACATGCTTGCCCCTGATACTACAGTCAGAATGACTGAGTTTGACCATACAACTTCTTTGCTGACCCTCTACATTGAACGAGGAAAAGTGCGCTCTGAGAAAGTCTGCCAAGAAAATGATGCTTCCCGATGCTGGGCTACGAGGTATCGCACCCCATCCGGTTTTATATCATTCGGCAGGGCTGAGGTTGTATATGAACTGAAACAAGATGGAACCGAAATGATTTCGGTGCTCGACGGAGCTGTTGTCTATCGTGAGATACGGTCAAAAAAGGCTACGACGGTAAGAATGGGCGAACAGCTTATTCTCGGACCCCGTGGCGAATCTGTCATGATCAGGAAACTGCCGAAAGAAGGAGTTCCGAATTGGTGGGATGTCGACCTTCAGTTTGAAATGTGACGCCAGTCTTCAGGAAACTGACAGCGTGCTTTTTCCGGATGCCGGCATTCCTGCCTTTCAGATGACCATGTCTATTTGCTTCAAAGTTCCTGCTTTCCCGTTTTCACTCAGATAAACACCCGCTTCCGTCATGATGCCTTGCGCTTCATTCCGCTGATTCTTGAAGGTAAAGTCCGCGCCTACCCGCGTGAGGAAAATAGCGCCGATGCCGCTCTGCCTGAGACTTTTTAAGCTGTCATTGCCCTCTGCATCTTTTGTCCAAATCACAAGTTTTGAGAAAACCGCGTCCCGCTCATCAATCCAGCCGTTGCCGTCGTCATCGAACCGGGACAACTCTACAAAACCGCTTCCCGTCAGAGGTCCGAAGAGCTCTCTGCCATCATTGATTACTCCGTCATCGTTCCGGTCGAGCGCAAGAAATCCGCTGCCCCGCCCGGCAAAGTGAATATCCTCTTTTTTCCCGTCGGCATTCAGGTCAAATGAAAAGCGCACATCAGACAATGTAATGGGAGAACCGTCGAGGTTGATTACCAGGGGATCCACCCGTTGAGCGTCGCCTGCGCGGATACTGATCTGTTCGCGGGAGACAAATTCCCTGCTTACTGAAAAGCTGACCGAAAAATTGATTTCCCGTCCGTCCTCTGTGGTCACCCTGCCCTCTGCCTTTACCGAAATCTGTTCGCTCTCCCTATATATCACGTCGCGAGTATAACTCAGGCTCCAGCCTTCCAGCCTGTTTGTTCGGCCGGACAAAGAAGAACCCGAAGAAACCGTCTGAAATTCAGGCAGATCATCAGGCTGCTCTCCGATATCTGACATGTTCGCAAGCCTGATTTCATTGCCGGTCAGAGCTTCAAGCAGTCTCTTCAGCAACAACAATCTTGGGTCGAGGTGCATATCCTCGGCAAGATATTCCTCCGCTTTGCCAGAAATGGTAACGGTATCGGCAACAATCGACGACATCTCGCCGGCACCGCCGGCAGGAGCATCAACCCAGATGCGCAGGTCCTCCTTCACGCTGTCAGTTCGCGAAAACCGGTGTTCCGAAGCAAGATTAAGCGAAGATTGGGAAATAATCATACAAATTGCGGCCTCCTTACCGTATAGATTATTATCGTCGGATTGCACTCGAACTTTACCGGCGGATTCTTAATTTGAGGGGGGGCGGCGAATCCTGTTCTCAGGCACCTGCCGCAACTGCGGAAAAGCCATTTTTCGCCCTTGTGGTGTATAATAAATCTTCAATTTTATAAGCGGAGGCTCAAATTATGGTAAAGATTTATTATGACAAGGATGCGAATCTCGATATCCTGAAGGGCAAGAAAATCGTGGTGATGGGTTATGGCAGTCAGGGGCACGCCCATGCCAACAATCTCAAAGAGAGCGGAATGGACGTCACCATCGGCATCCGCAAGGGCGCGAGCTGGGACAAGGCCGCCGCAGCGGGCTTTACCGTCATGTCCCCTGCCGACGCAGCGAAGATAGCCGATCTTATTATGATCCTGTTGCCGGATGAGCTTCAGGGCGATGTCTATCGGAATGAAATCGCGGCGAACATGAAAAAAGGCGTCTTTCTGGCCTTTGCCCACGGATTCAACATTCACTTCGGACAGATAGTTCCGCCGGCTGACGCGAATGTCATCATGATTGCTCCGAAAGGCCCCGGGCACCTCGTCCGTTCCGAGTACACCAAGGGCAGCGGCGTTCCATGCCTGATCGCGATTCATCAGGATCCGTCAAACAACTCCAGGGAGGTTGCGCTCGCGTACGCATCGGGAGTTGGCGGAGGCCGTGCGGGCATTATCGAGACCAATTTTCGCGAAGAGACGGAAACCGACCTCTTTGGCGAGCAGGCAGTGCTCTGCGGCGGTGTAACCGCCCTGATTACCGCCGGATATGAGACCCTTGTTGAGGCAGGATATTCTCCGGAAATGGCCTACTTCGAGTGCCTCCATGAAGTAAAGCTCATCGTCGACCTGATTTATGAAGGCGGCATTTCCAACATGAGATATTCCATCAGCAACACCGCACAGTACGGTGACCTCACAAGGGGTCCGCGCATCATCACGGCTGAAACCAAAAAGGAAATGAAAAAGATTCTTACCGAGATCCAGAGCGGTGAGTTCGCGAAAGAGTGGCTCCTTGAGTGCAAGGTCAACAAACCGACCTTCACCGCGCTGACCCGCAAGGGCGAAGACCATGCTATCGAAGAAGTCGGCGGACGCCTCCGTGCCATGATGCCGTGGCTCAGGAAGGGAAAGCTCGTCGATAAAACGAAGGCTTAATAATTTACGGATAGCGACAGGGAATCGGAATTCAGATCGCAGGAGCCGGATGAGATTCTTTCCGGCGCTGTTCTTCTGAATTCTTGATTCTGTCTCCTGAATCCCAGAATGATATGAAATTCGCTCCTGAAGGTTATCCATTCTTTGCGGTTTTTGGCGGCATTACAGCCGGTGCATACCTTTTCGGCAACGCATGGACAGCTCTTGCGCCATTTTTGCTGCTGCTCTTCATGCTCTGGTTCTTCCGCGACCCGGAGCGCATCTCTCCGCCCGGAGACAATATCTTCATCGCGCCTGCTGACGGCAAGATAATTGTTCTACAGTCTGTCCGTGAAGACCGTTATCTGAAAGCCGATGCGCTTATGGTCAGCATCTTCATGTCGCCGATCGACGTGCATGTCAATCGCGCTCCCTGCGACGGCACGGTTGAACAGGTACAGCACAACCCCGGCAAGTTCCTGAAAGCATTTTTGCCGGAGGCTGCATTTGAAAACGATAATATCGCGATGGTTCTCGCCACCCGCTTCGGCCGGATTGTCGTTACCCAGGTCGCGGGAGCGGTCGCGCGGCGCTGCGTCTGCCGCGTTGCTCCCGGAACCTCTCTGAAAAAGGGGGAGAGGTACGGCATGATTAAATTCAGTTCGCGAGTTGACCTGTATCTCCCGTTCGACACCGAAATTGCGGTAAGATTAGGAGACAGGGTGACCGCCGGAGAATCGGTCATCGGAAGGAGACCAATCGCATGAAATTCCGCGGAGGCCAAAGGATATTCCAGGATAAGGCCCGCAAGGGCATTTATGTTTTGCCGAACGCGCTGACTCTTTGTGGAATGTTTTGCGGTTTTTTTGCGATTATCCAGGCCGTTGACGGCAACTATCTCATCGCAGCGTGGGCGATTGTGGTAGCCAATATCTTTGATGGTCTCGACGGCTGGATCGCCCGTTTGACAAAAACCACCACCCGTTTCGGCGTCGAACTGGACTCCCTGTCCGACCTGGTCGCCTTCGGGGTGGCACCTGCCGTAATGATGTACAAGTGGGCTCTGATGCCGTTCGGACGTCTCGGCTGGGCCGCGGCGTTCCTTTTTGCCGCATGCGGCGCGCTGAGACTGGCCCGCTTTAATGTGCAGACCGGAACATCGTCATCAAAGGCGTTCAAGGGTCTTCCTATTCCGGCGGCTGCGACCGTTATCGCGTCGCTCGTCATTTTCTATTATGAGTTCTGGCAGGGACTGCCGGAAAATAATTTATTTTTCCCGCTCATTATCATTGTCACGTCGTTGCTCATGGTCAGCACCCTCAAATTCCATGGTCTGAAAGAGATAGATTTCCGGGAGAAAAAGCCGTTCTGGCTGCTTATTCTTTTCGTGCTGATCCTGTTTTTTCTGCTGCTGCATCCGCAGATTGCAATATTCGTGTTCGCGCTGATTTACATTTCGGTCGGCATCATCGAGAACACATGGCTACTGCTGAAAAAACGAGGGGATAAACAACCTGCCGAAGAGACGGTTGCCGCCCTGCCCGCAGGTTCGGGAGAAGAAAAACATGAGAATCATTAAAATTTTCGACACAACCCTCCGCGACGGGGAGCAGTCTCCAGGCGCGTCTATGAATGTAGAGGAAAAACTGCAGGTTGCCCGGCAACTGGTAAGACTCGGAGTCGATATCATCGAAGCCGGCTTTCCCATCGCGTCCCATGGTGATTTTGAGGCGGTCAACCGCATTGCCCGGGAGGTGAAAGGCGCGACGATAGCGGGGCTGGCGCGAGCCCGCAACGCCGACATCGAGCGCGCCGCTGAAGCGGTGAAGCCCGCCGAATCAGGGCGAATACATACATTTCTAGCGACATCGGATATTCATCTGAAGTACAAGCTCCGCATGAACCGTGAGCAGGTGTATGACGCCGCCATGGACGCCGTCAAACATGCGCGGAGATTCACCGATGACGTCGAGTTTTCCGCGGAAGACGCAACCCGTTCCGATTGGGATTTCCTGTGCCGGATTACCGAAGGGGCGATCAAGGCCGGCGCCGCAACCATCAATATTCCTGATACCGTCGGCTATACGGTGCCGCAGGAGTTTGAGGAGCTGATTG
>JBBIQQ010000120.1:0-5565 GCA_037442225.1 Nitrospirota bacterium | reverse complement strand
AACAACCGCCTGTATGATAACCGGACCGGTGTCCATCCCCTCATCGACAAAATGCACCGTGCACCCGCTGACCCGCACCCCGTAATCGATTGCCTGTTTCTGGCCGTGAAGCCCAACAAAGGATGGAAGCAGGGCCGGGTGAATGTTCATGATTCTGTTCGGGAATGCCGCAATGAGCGGACTGCGGATAATGCGCATGAAACCCGCAAGAATGACCAAATCAACCCGACGGACAATGAGTTCATCCCGGATACGCTCACAATACGCATCTTTAGAGGGAGATTCTTTGGGATTCAGGTACAGATCTTCAATTCCATGCTTTCTGGCGCGCTCGCGGGCAAAGGCATTGGAGTTGTCAACGATGAGAACGACCGTCTGAGCATTCAGACGTCCTGTCTCGATGGCGTCAACGATAGACTGAAAATTTGACCCCCGACCGGAAGCGAGTATGCCAAGCCTGAGCATGCATTCCTCCTAAAGCGCTTTTATACTGATTTCATGGACAGCATCAACCATCGCTTTTGCGCCGTCGACCGGCGTTTCGGGCAATATGCCGTGACCGAGGTTGAAAATATGGTTGGGAGCGTAACGGGCGCCTTCCAGAATTCTTTTGACTTCCGCGCCGATTGATTCTTTCGTGCCGAAGAGGGCGCAGGGATCAAAATTGCCCTGCACGACATGGTTGCGATCGAGCAGGTCTACCGCCTTCGCGATATCTATCCGCCAGTCGAGACCGTACACATCGGCGTCGGTCTTCCGCACCTGTTCAATCATGCCGCTGCTGTTGAAGGCAAAGTAGATGACCGGCACCTGACGTTCAAATGCACGGAGTGCGCGGATTATCGTCTGGACATACGGCAGTGCAAAGCGTTCAAAGTCATGAGGAGCAAGAGCGCCGACCCATGAATCGAATATCTGGACGGTGTCAATGCCGGCGCGAATCTGCGCGAGCAGATAGTCGGTAACAACCGCGCTAACCAGCTTCATGAGAGCGTGAAACATCTCCGGGGCCTGATACATCATCCGTTTTGTATGGATAAAGTTTTTTGAGCTTCCGCCCTCAATCATGTATGTGGCAAGCGTAAACGGCGCGCCGGAGAATCCGATGAGCGGAACCTTGAGCGACTGCTTCAGCAGCCGGACAGCCTCAAGCACATACGGGACGTCGGCTTGAGAGTCGATTGCGCGGAGCGCCCGCACATCAGCATCTGTTCTCACCGGGTTGTGGAAAACCGGCCCCTTGTGTTCGGAAAATTCGAGCTGCATGCCCATCGGCTCTAAGGGAACGAGAATATCGGAAAAGAGAATGGCAACATCCACGTTCAGAATATCGACCGGCTGAAGAGTAACTTCAGCAGCAAGTGAGGGCGTTTTGCAGAGCGTGAGAAAGTCGACTTTCGAGCGAACCTTCTGGTACTCTGGCAGGTAGCGGCCTGCCTGCCGCATAAGCCAGACCGGTTTGTAGTCGGTTTTTTTGCCGGCGCACGCCCGCAGAAACGTATCATTCATCAGGACGCAACCTCACTTTTTTCGGAATGTAATTGCAAAATGGTTCGGCGTCAAGGTAATCACCTGTCACGGCATACGCTCGTGCCCGGCAGCCGCCGCAGACGTTCACAAATTCACACTGCCCGCATTTCCCTTTGTAACTCTTGAAGTCACGGAGCTGCCCGAAGAGTTCGGAGTTCTCCCAGATATCCCTGAAAGACTGCCGCCGGATATTCCCGGCAGCTTTCGGAAAATAGCTGCACGGCAGGACATCGCCATCAACATTGATGAGACAAATCAACTGTCCGGCCAAGCATCCCTTTGATCCACCGGTCGAGAACTTCAGCGTGCGACGCTCAAAGGCGACACCTTCTTCTTTCGCCTTCTGCAGCACAAACCGGTAGTAGTGGGGGGCGCAGGTCGGACGCACCAGCATGGTATCCTCTTTTTTCTCCATCTGGTAATGCCAGTCGAGGATGTTTTCATAGTTATCTCTCGAAATGAGTTCATTCATGATTTTTTCCCCGCGGCCGGTCGGAACAATCATGAAGAGATACCAGGCAGTCGCGCCAATCTCTTTGGCGAGCTGATAGACTTTCGGAATCTCTTCTTTGTTGCGTTTTGTGAACGACGAGTTGATGATGAACTCTATCCCGCTCTTGCGGAAGATATTCGCGGCGTTCATGACGCTCTGGAAAGCTCCTTCCTGATTGCGGAAATCATCGTGGACCGCTGCAGTGGAGCCATCGAGGCTCATCGACACGATGCGGATGCCGGAATCCTTGATCTTCCGGCAGACCTCCTCATTTACCAAAGCTCCATTTGTTGCCAGGCACATGCGCAGACCTTTTTCGGTACCATACCGCGCGATATCAAAAACGTCGGTTCGTATCAGCGGTTCGCCTCCGGAGAGGACGACAACCGGCTGCGCATAGGAAGCAATGTCGTCGATGACGCGGAATGCCTCTTCAAGCGGAAAGTCAGGATGTTCGCTCACCACCAGTTCAGAGGACGAACGGCAGTGAACGCATCTGAGGTTGCAGCGGCGGGTGATTTCCCATGCTATCCATTTCGGAGAAAAATCCATGGTTTTTATTATACTCCAAATCGAATTGAGGCTGTCCGGCGTGACGAAAAATCAGACTTGCGCCGGAACGGCATCAGATGCCCAGAGCGTGCTTTCAATCGCTGATAGCAAAGGTGCGAGCGTGGCCGGGATTAAGGCTGACAGGGCGATGGCGTCATAGCGGGCCGCATTATTGCATGCTTCCTCTGCATCAATGCGATCGATTTTGTTGAAAACAACAATCCGGGGTTTGCCCAGCAGCCCGAGGTCCTGCAATATCGCTTCCACAGACGCCATCTGCTGTTCAAAGCGCGGATTAGAGACATCCACCAGATGCAGCAGCAGGTCGGCATCCTCCAGTTCCTCAAGGGTTGCCTTGAATGCCGCAAGAAGATCTTTGGGGAGATCTCGGATAAAGCCGACCGTATCGGTGATGATAATTTCCCGTTCTCTCGGAAATCGGAGTCTGCGGCTCGCTGTATCCAGCGTGGCAAACATCTTGTTCTCGACGAAGGTCTCGCTTTTTGTCAGGGCGTTCAGCAGCGTCGACTTGCCTGCGTTCGTGTAGCCGACAATTGAGACAATCGGGATGCCGGCTGCCACACGCCTTTGCTTGCGCTGGCGGCGCGCCTCGCTCAAAATATCGAGTTCTTTCTCAAGGCGGGTGATTCTGTCTCTGATTCGCCTCCGGTCTATTTCGAGTTTCATTTCACCCGGTCCTCGGCCGCCGATGCCTCCCATGAGGCGTGACATTGCGGTGCCCTTGCCGGTCAGCCGGGGAAGGTTGTATTTGAGCTGCGCCAGCTCAACCTGTACCTTGCCGTCACGGCTGTGCGCCCGCCGCGCGAAGATATCAAGAATCAATTGGGAACGATCAATAACTTTCAGCTCTGTTGTCTCTCCGATGGCGCGAACCTGTGAAGGAGAAAGATCCTGATCGAAAATAAGCAGCGTCGCCCCGGTGTCCATTGCGTTCATGAGGATCTCTTTCAGCTTGCCTTCACCCATCAAAAAACGAGGATTATTCTCCTTCAGCCGTTGTACGACGAGGTCAAGAACCAGCACATCGCTCGACTCGGCCAGCTCTTTGAGTTCGGCAATTGACTCTTCAATCTCATATTTCGGAGAAGTCGTGGCGCTGACCAGAATAGCCCGTTCGCGCTGGTCCTTCCGGTCGAAGCTGGTGGAGCGCACCATCTCACCCTCGAGGTTTCCGATGAACTCCGCAAAATCGAGATTAAATTGATAGAAATCATCTGTCAGATATTCATGCTTGCGCTCAGAGCCGAAAGGCATCAGATGGGCCATGTATATCTTATAGGGCAGACCGTTCCGAACGCTGATTGCGGCAATAAGATCGAAGCGCAGCAGCGAGAGGTCGGTTATGTCTTCATTGTTGAGCGGCTGGTCCTTCAGATGGGTGTGCAAGAAGCGAAGCCGCCTGAGCGGGCTTCTGCCGAGCGGGTACATATCGAGCGGCGGGATGAAGACGCTGTAAGCGTCTCCGACGATAACATGGGAGATGCCGCCCTCGCGTGTTATGAGTACCCCGACCTGCCTGCCGATTTCTTCGGAGATAGCGGCCAGATAGCGTCCTAGTTCCTGCGTAATGACAGAATTGGCGGGTACGCGGCGACGATAGACCTTTTCGAGCAAGTCGAGGGAGCTCTTCTTGAGTCCTGATGTATTTCCGTACACCGTGCTGATAGGGTTTCGTCCTCCTGTTTCATTCTATCAGAAATGTAGACATCCGGGCAGTTCTTGACGATGAAACATATCTGTATTGCATCAACGCTAGTGGAAAAGTGGAAGCATGACGATAGCATGGATGCTGTTTTGTGCGGGCGGATATACCGGCCAGTCCAATGCAATCTTGAATAGACGATGGCAATGATTTAGTAAAATCTGATTGATATTATCTATTGGAATCAATTCCACCCTGTCCAGTAAAATTTTTATAGCGCAGAGCGGTCATTTTGAACCGATCAGGCGTTTCTCAGTAAAGCGCACCAATAATTTTAAGTGCAAGGAGGAGAGTGTATGCGGAGAGGAGTAGTGCAGTTTGTGCTGATGGCGGTAACAGTGGTGTTTGCTCTTGCGTGTGCAGGCACCGTGTTTGCAAAGGAGCTTGAAACGGAAAAGCTTGCCGTTACCTTTGCCCGTGAAATCGAGCGTGGCGGCTACAAGATTGTCACGACACAGGAACTCAAGGCATGGATTGACGCCAAAAAGCCGATGCTTTTGATTGACACGATGCCGTTTGCCGACAGCTATAAAAAGAATCATATCCCGAATGCTGTCCAGATGGAGTTTCCGATTCCGGAGATGACGGCGATTGATGACAAGCAGAAAGAGGATTTGCTGAAACTGCTCGGACCTGACAAGGACCGACTGATTGTTTTTTATTGCGGATTTACAAAATGCACGCGCAGCCATAATGGCGCAATGTGGGCAAGGAAGTTCGGGTACACTAATGTATATCGTCATCCGGGCGGCATTGTCGGCTGGAAGGAAGCTGATTATCCTGCTGCATCGGTTAAATAATATCGATAGGGGGCCTTCGGCCCCCTTCTTCTCCATGAGCTGGAGATGAGAGATCTTTCTCATAGCTGGCGATGGTAAGGCTTTCAATTCCAACGTTTGTTTTGCTGCTCACACTGAGCTTTTTCCTCATGGATTCCTGCGGTTTGGCGTCTGAGCGTTATCCTGCCGTTTCGACCGCGGATCTGCGAGGACTCACAGAGAAGAATGAGCCGTTGCTTCTAATCGACGCGCGGACGCGGCTTGAATATGAGGAATCTCATATTCAGGGAGCGCTGAATATCGCACCGCCTTACGTGGAGGCTTCCCACTGCCTCTTGCCTGAGGCAAAGAACGCCCGCATTATTGTGTATTGCGACGATGTTGATTGCACGGAGCTTGTGTTGGTGGCGGACAAACTGACGGCTCTCGGATATGCCAACGTATCCTTGTATTATGAAGGTCTCGCTGCATGGGAGTCCGCTGGACTG
>JBBIQQ010000119.1:1747-5775 GCA_037442225.1 Nitrospirota bacterium | reverse complement strand
AGCAAAATGCCGGAAACTCTACTTTGGTACTGTCTACGTGATGGGGAAGCTTACGATAGCTCGTACACCACTTGACTGGACGTGACCAAGCTCTTTCGCCCAAAAAGCGAGAAATGAGCTTGTAGAGATAGAAACAAAACTTGATCGCTTGCTTGACTTACAACTGGACGGCAATTTGTCGCAGGCTGAATATGCTACCAAAAAGCAAAAGCTCATTCTTGCTAAAAAGGATTTGGAAGAAAAAATCTCATCTTTTGGGCGAAAGAGCAATAATCAGTTCGAACTTGCCATTGCCTTTCTAAAAGACGCCAACCAAGCCGAAAAATACGCTCAACAAGAAAATCCCGAAAGGATTCGGGATTTTCTCAAAAAGATTGGTTCGAACTTCCGCATTGCCGACCGCACTTTGTTTTTGGATTTCAAAAATGCCTTCAAAATTGCGGAAAAATATCATGCCGAGGCGCTTTGCGCCGAGGCAATTCCTTACGATTTCACAAAAAGTGAAACTTGGCGGAGAGGGGGGGATTCGAACCCCCGGTAGGGTTACCCCTACAACGGTTTTCGAGACCGCCGCTTTCAACCGCTCAGCCACCTCTCCAGATGCGTCTGCTACGACGCGGAAATGTAATTATAGCATTGCCAGGGAACTTTCTGCATACCACGCACTGACACCGCATTTTGCAATACATCCTGTCCGGCTGATACTCTTAATACTGATGGAACCCAATAGTTTTCACCGTATTTACCTTGATTATGCAGCGACTACGCCTGTCGCCCCGGAAGTTTTGGCGGCGATGACGCCGTTCTTTTCAGCCGTGTACGGGAATCCGTCAAGCAGCCACTCTTTCGGCAAGGAAGCAAGATTTGCTGTGGAATCGGCCCGGGGCGCAGTAGCTGGTCTTATCGGGGCCAAGCCTTCCGAAATAGTCTTCACCAGCGGCGGCACAGAGAGCAACAATACTGTTCTGAAGGGGATTGCCGCAATGTCTCGGGGCAGAGGCAACCACATTATCACGACCGAGATTGAGCACCGCTCAGTTCTCGAAACGTGCGCCTTTCTTGAACGCGACGGGTTCTCGATTACTTTTCTTCCGCTTGACAGATACGGGCGCGTAGATCCGGAGCAGGTCCGGAAGGCAGTGACTCCGAAGACCATTCTCATCTCCACAATGCATGCCAACAATGAGATCGGGACAATACAGCCAATTGCTGAAATAGGACGCATTGGCCGTGAGTTCGGGGTGCCTGTGCATACTGATACAGTTCAGACATTTGGCCATCTGCCGGTGCTGGTTGATGAACTGCAGGTCGATTTTCTGTCCGCTTCAGCACACAAGCTCTTCGGTCCGAAAGGAGTCGGGATCTTGTATATGCGCAGTGGAAGACGCCTGCAGCCCCTTTTGCATGGAGGGGAGCAGGAGTTTGGAATCAGAGCGGCAACCCTGAATGTTCCGGGTATCGTCGGCTTGGGGGCCGCCGTTAGGCTGGCTCACGAGTCGATGTTCGATGAGATCGCAGCCCTGACCAGGCTGCGACTTCTGGTTATCGAGGGATTGACAAACAGCATCCGAAAGTCCTTTCTCAACGGCCACCCCGTGCACCGGTTGCCGGGGAATATCCATATGTCGTTCCCCAATGCAGATGGAGAATTGCTCCTCAAGGAGCTTGATGAGGAAGGAATCGCCTGCTCCACCGGCTCTGCATGCAGCGCATCCAACACCGGACCTTCACATGTCCTGGTTGCCCTGCAGCTTCCATCGTCGCATATTACTGGCTCGTTGCGCATTACACTTGGCCGAATGACAACGGACACAGATGTCGAACGCCTCATTGCAGTGCTTCCCGGAATCGTCAAAAAGGTTCGTGCGCTGCAGCAGTTTGATTAGCGTCGTCTGTACGGCAAGTAATATTTTCCCCTGTTCACCTGCTGCGCCTTATGGCTTCTCTCTCCGGGAGCCATCCTGCAAGGTTCCCTTCTCAGGGGATGTTCCTCAAATGAGCATACCTTCCATACCGCAATGTTTCATTTTTCTCATTTTTTTCAGCATGTTTTAGGACACAATGAACCGTGGCATATCTATTGCAGTACCAATTAATGAGCAAACAGGATTTATGAGGAGGAATGGTCATGAAGATCAGGTATTTCATCGCTTTGACAATGGTGTCGTTGCTGCTCCTCGTCTCGGCATGCACCCAGTACCACGCTCAGGGAACCGGCGCGGGAGCGCTGGCAGGAGGAGCCGCGGGGGCACTGCTCGACAAGAAGAACGGCTGGCGGGGCGGCGTAATCGGCGCCGGGCTTGGCGCCATCCTGGGGGCAACGCTGACCGATGTATCAATGCGCGCCTCACAGGAATCGGCGGCAGCAAACAGGCCTGTGCAGTATCGCTCTGATCGTGGGAATTATACCTATCAGGCCGAGCCGTACAATGACCCGAACGCGTCAACCCGCTGTAAAAAAGTACGCGAACGTGTTTATGAAGAAGATCGTCTGGTCAAGGACCAGATTCGGGAAGTCTGCGACAGTCAGCGGCAAGATCGCGGATATCTGTACTAACCATCAGGAATCAGAGCAGTAAATTCTCAAACTGCACGTGCCGCTTGACCATAACAGTGATATGCTTGCGCGAAAGCGGATCTTTGGGGCAAAAAAGCTTTTCTGAAGAAGATGTTGCCGTGCTGAAGACACACGACATCCGGATGCGCTGTTTCCGGGAGATATCCGCGATCTTTTAAGACTGCCTTCCGCTTCATCCGCAATGTCCTCCTCGGCTCGTGATCAGTCCGGAATGACTGTGCTACCATAGATCAATGGTTTTTGAGTACAGAAAAGCAGAGGCTACGCAATGACGAATTTTATCCTGCGCATAATGATAAACGCGCTTGCTATCGCCGCGGCGGTGAAACTGGTTGACGGGATCGTCTTTGACGGAGAATGGTGGAAAATCATTCTGGTGGGTCTTGTGTTCGGTGTTATCAACACGCTCATAAAACCAGTGGTAACTTTTTTTTCGCTGCCGCTGATTGTGCTCACCCTCGGCATTTTCACTATTGTGGTGAATGCCCTGATGCTGATGCTGACCGCTTACCTTTCACAGCCTCTTGAGCTCGGTCTTTCAATTGCCGGCTTCTGGCCTGCCTTCTGGGGCGCTATCATCGTGAGCATTGTCAGCATACTGCTTTCGTGGATTTCAGGGGTCAGAAGATAATTAGCCCCCGCAGTAACTGTCAGCACGCCGCTCAATCCTGTCTGCTGACTACCGCTTTCTGTTCGCGTTTTTTTTCTTCATCATCAGCGCTGCCACAACCACTGCCGCCGCCGCTCCTCCGAGCGTGCTGCGCAAAAGAAACGATGAAACCTTCACTACTGTTTTAATCGTCCCGATGACGCTCATTCCGCTCCCTCCATCATCTTTCGTCTTTTCGCCGAAAAGAAACGCGTAAGCACAGCTGCGCATTCTGCTTCACAGACACCCGACGTCACTGAAACGCGATGGTTCAGCCGGCGGTCGGAGAGAATCTGAAACAGCGTCAGCGCCCCGCCTTTTGCGTCTCCGCACCCGTACACGAGACGGCCGAGACGTGCATTAATCATAACTCCGGCGCACATCACGCAGGGTTCTTTTGTCACATAGAGCGTCGCGTCATTCAGGCGCCAGCGCTTCAGGCGCATGGCAACTCTGCGGAGGACAATGGTCTCGGCATGACCGGCAGGGTCGAACTTCGATTCGCGAACATTGTAGGCACGGCCCACGACTCTGCCGTCAATCACAAGCACGGCGCCAACCGGCACTTCTTCTTTCTGATAAGCTTTTGCAGCTTCTCTCAGGGCGAGCCCTATGAAATAGTCGTCAGAAGCCACGCTACCCATGCATCAAGTCCTTCACCGGTCTTGCATGAGACTTCGAAAATCCTGATGGACGGATTCAGCGAGATTGCATCACGCCGGATCTTCTCAATATCCACATCGAGAAACGGCTTCAGATCGATCTTGTTGATGACAAGCGCGCTGGACTCCTGAAACATAA
>JBBIQQ010000119.1:0-1726 GCA_037442225.1 Nitrospirota bacterium | reverse complement strand
AATGCTCAGCACTGCGGCCTTCATATGCTCGCCCAGTTTAAACTCTGCCGGACAGACGAGATTTCCCACATTTTCGATGACCAGCAAGTTGAGGTCATGAAGCGGCAGATCGTCGAGCACTTCGCCGATCATGTTCGCGTCAAGGTGGCAGGCTCCGCCGGTATTAATCTGCACAACCGGCACATTCAGCGCGTCGATACGGATCGCATCATCAGCGCCGGCTATATCGCCCTCTATCACGCCGACTTTAACGCGGTCCTTGATGCGCTTGATTGTTTCTTCAAGAAGCGATGTCTTTCCGGCGCCCGGCGAACTCATGAGGTTCAGAACAAAGACGCCGGCATCTGCAAATATCTTCTGATTCCCCTCGGCGAGCTTTTCGTTCGCCGTAAGGATATTTTTGGTTACTTTCAGCTTCATTTACTCAACCTCCATCTCGGCTATCGTCAGCTCCCGGCCGCTCGAAACGGTATACTGCAATCCGTCGCAATGCGGACATGCGATCACATAGCGGTCTTCGACCTCGAAATCCCTTCCGCAGTCATTGCAGTGCCCGCGAAGCGGAACCTCGACAATCGTGAGGGCAGCGTCCCGCGCAATGGTATCTTCCTTCATCGAATTAAACGCAAAAAGAAGGGCCTCCGGCATCACGCCGGAGGCCTTTCCGATAAGAACCTGTATGCCGGTTATTTTTGCGTGCCCGCTCTGCCGGCAGTTATCGACAGCAACATCAAGCAAGCTCTCTGCTATCGACACCTCATGCATTTTCTTTATGCACTTCTTTTGTGTAGGCCTCCTTGCCTGCGTCGATGGCAGACACGATAGCGGCTTTCTGTTCGTCGACCACATGCTTCGCCTTGTCGACCGTTGTTGCAACGGTTTCACAAGCCTGTCCATAGTAGGAAGTCGCTGTTTCCCTGGCCTGCTCGGCATACTCGGTGGTCCGTTCTTTCACATCGTCCGTGAATTCACGAATCTTCCGCCTGGTTTCAACACCGGACTGGGGTGCAAGCAGAAGCGCAACTCCCGCGCCGACCGCACCGCCAAGAAGGAACGCGAGGAAAACCGAACCGGAACTGTAGCCACAATCGTCATGTCTCATAATCATTACCTCCCTCTTGATTGTCCCATGAAAACTGCCAACGCCGTGCTGATGCCCGCGCGCAAGCCTGACGCTCGGCTGGTCAGCACATTCTGAAGCTCGCCGATAAGCGCATTTGCCGCGCGGATATTCGCCGAAAACTCATTTACAGAATCTGAAACAGAGCGGACATTTCCGGTAACTCCCTTGACGTCTTCACTCACCTTGCGAAGGGTTGCAAGCGTCATTTCAGTCTGCTGCAGTACCGGCTGCATTTTCTCCTCCGTCCTGTTCAGAAACTCGCGGAGCGAAACGGAAGCCTTTCTGAGTTCAATTGCCGCAAACAGAATGAAGACAATGACAGCAACGAACGTCAGCGTCATGATAAAAAAGCAGATGCTCAGAATAATCAGCCAGGAATTGCTCTCCATATGCCCTCCTTAGGCAAAAGTATATCACATTTTCGGCGCTTTCAGCAGGGAGCATCAACGGTGACGTGCGACGTGAAGAATGCGCTGAAGTACGGTTACATGACTTAGCACGAAGAGTACTATCATCACAGGGAACATCCATCCCGTAAGGCATCCAAAGGCCAGCACGACAATGCGTTCCGGCCGCTCCATGATTCCGACATAACACGGAATA
>JBBIQQ010000118.1:0-5983 GCA_037442225.1 Nitrospirota bacterium | reverse complement strand
CAATAGTGCGGCAGGTTTCCCACTTTATTCCTGTCGGGAATCCGGCGCCTCCCCGACCGCGCAGTCCCGAATCCTTGACGGTCCGGGTAACTGACGCGGGGGTCATTTCGGTGAGCGCTTTTCTGGTGGCAGTATAACCGCCTACCTGTATGTATGATTCAATGGATTCCGGGTTGACCCTTCCGCATTCGGCAAGAACGACCTTCACCTGCTTCTTCAGAAAAGCATGATAGTCATCTTTGGCCGCCCACTCGGCTACAACGGTACCGCCCAGAACATGCTCCGAAACTATGCGCTCAGCCATGTCAGCCCTTACGTGTTCATATGTCGTGGTCATGCCGTTTGCGACGACATCAACCAGCACATCCTTGGCGCAGAGTCCGCGACAACCGACTTTATGCAGCAAACACCGGTTTTCGAGTACCGCAGTTATCCCGGCGGCAGAAAGGGATGATTCAAAAGCATGCATCACATCCGCTCCTCCCGCGGCAATGCCGCCCGTCCCCATGCAAACTCGGATCGTTACATCACTCATCGGATGAGCCCTTCAGGAGGTTTATTGCCGCTCCGAGCGCAGCGGGGGATACTTTGGCGTGTACTTTTCCTTCTATAAGAACAACGGGGGCAAGGCTGCAGGTGCCGAGGCACGCGACCCGCTCCAGCGTAAATTCGCCATCTGCTGATGTGGGATTGTCTTCAGATACGCCAAGGGCACGTTCTGCCGATCGAATCAGCCGGTCCGATCCCTTGACATGACAGGCAGTTCCGCAACAGGCGGTAATGATATGTTTTCCGCGCGGATGGAGGTGAAACTGGGTGTAAAATGTCGCAATGCCGAAAAAACTGCTGGCAGGGATATCCAGGGCGTCGGCAAGATCGAAGACGATCGCCTCCGGGATATAGCCGCAGTGCTGCTGAATATCCTGGAGCAGCGTGATGATGTTGCCTTCGGCATCGCGGTGCCGGCTGAGAAATGGCTGGATATCGATCTTCATAACGCTATAGAATGTCTCATTATAGCAGAAAGTCCTGACACCACAGAAGGTGCGGACTGAGAACGCTGGATTGAACAGAATGAATTGGAAATGAAAGATATTTTGAATCGAGAACTCTGCTGCGTCGCTGAATCGCTTTTCTCCCGTTTTGCTGATGGGCGTCTGATAGCGGTGTCTTTGAGCGATCATGTGGACCTGACCTTGCAAAAGATCTGTGCTGAAGCTGTCGGAACCGTCACTCCCGGCCTTGCACTGCTGGCAGTAGGCGGGTATGGGAGAAGAGAGCAGTCCGCTTATTCGGATGTTGATATTTTGTTGTTAAGTGCTCGTGACGATCGGCAAACAAGGGAGTCAGCGGAGAAAATCTTATACTCCCTTTGGGATTGCGGCATTCAGATCAGTCATTCATTTCGTTCGCTGAAAACCTGCGTTGCCGACGCTATAAAAGACCTTCAGATCCGCACGTCGCTCTTTGATGCCAGGTTTATTGCAGGCGATGCAGCCGTGTACGCCGGTTTTCAGCAAGACGTTCATCCGCGCGTTCTTTATAAAGATAAGAAGAAATTTCTCGGGGAGATGCTCCGGGAAATAGATGGGCGCCATAAAAAATACGGCGATTCACTCTACCTGCTTGAGCCGAACGTGAAGGAAGGGCAGGGGGCGCTGCGGGATCTGCATTTCGCATCATGGCTGGTCCGTTCAAACCTTTCCGTTGATCTCTTTCAGGACTATTCGCGCATTTTTCCGAATCGCAACGCCCGCGAACTGCTCGACGCCGTTGCCTGGCTCCTTCGTATCCGTGCGGCACTGCATTGCGTCTCGAGAAGAAAGAACGACATCCTCTCATTCGAAATGCAGGGAAGTGTTGCCGCGATGCTTGGCCTTCGCAACACCCGCGATTACCTTGCTCCCGAACTGCTGCTCCGCGTCTATTACCGCAAAGCGCAGGCGGTTGCTGAAACTCTGAAAGGGGCGATGCATCTCTGCAGCTTGAAATACTTCCAGATTCCTTTCGCCATTTCCAAGCGGAATCTGAGTGAAAACTACTCACTCGTAAGAAATGAGGTGATTTTACGCCGGCAAGAGCCGCTTCTTTCGCTCGAATTGATGCTGGAGGCGTTCAGTTTCTTCGCGACAACCGGCAAAGCCCTGAGCCACAACCTCGCCGAGCATATCCGGCAGTCGGCCCGGCAGGTGAAGACGCCGGCCATTCTTTCACAGAACGCACAGCGTTACTTCTGGGGAATCATGAAAAGCGGCAGAGTCTATGAAACCCTTGCTGAAACGCACCGTGTCCGTCTCCTTGAGAAGATACTGCCAGAGTTCGGGCGTCTGAGAAATCTCGTGATTTTCGAAATATATCATCGTTATACGGTGGATCAGCATACATTAGTTGCGGTGCGAAATGCCGAAGCTGTCCGCAAGAGCACGGAAAAGCGCTTTTCATATCTGCGTGAACTATTCAAGAGCATTAAGCCGGAACTATTCTTTTTCGGTCTGCTCGTCCATGATATCGGGAAGGGAATATCCCGGCGTCATGAAGGCATAGGATACCGTATGCTGAAGACGGTGCTGGAGCGCTTCGCGGTCGCGCCTGATGACGGGAGCAGCATTGCGTTTTTGGTCAAAAACCATATCGTCTTTTCTCAGCTCGCGCTGCGCCGCGATCCGGAATCGCCCGAAACGGTCAGGCAACTCGCCGAACTTGTCGGCACAAAAGGAAATCTGATCGCGCTCTATCTCATGACCTATGCTGATATGTCAGCGGTCAAGCCAGGCTTCTGGTCTGACTGGAAGGCGCATCTCTTTCAGGAAGTGTTCCGGCGCACGCTGGATGTGCTGCAGGGGGTGCTTGAAAACGACCCACTGATACCGGAACCGGAAGTGCTCGCCTTTATGCAGACCATGCCGGAACGCTACCGCCTGCTGCAGTCCGCCGATGAGATACGCAGGGACTTCGCGCTTGCGGAACGCGCCCGAACAGAACGACTGGCGATCAGTTTTTCAGCACGTACGGACGGAATGCAGGAGATTACAGTTATTAGCTCCCGCATGCCGCGGTTTTTTTCCCAGATAGTCGGCATCCTTGCCTGCCGGGGTCTGAATATCGCCATGGCTCGCCTCTATACCTCGCAGGAGGGGATCGCGATTCGCAAGATAATTCTTTCCAACTGGGCGGAACTGCAATGGGAAGGTCTGGCCGAACAGCTCGAGCACGACCTGCGGACAGGCAGCATTGGACTCGGCGCACTCAGCACCGGTAAGCGGAGCATGGCGGCAGACCTCATAGCGCGAAGGTTCGAGGTTTTTGCCGAAGTGGACAATGAGTGGTCTGATGTTTTTACGATTCTTGAGGTGCATTTTCCAGACCGCATCGGCTTGTTGTATGATATTACGAATGCTATATATATCCTTGAAGTTGATATAGCATCGGCTGTCATCAATACCGATGACGGTATTGCTGAGGACGTCTTTTACCTGCAATACGACGGGAGGAAACTGCCGGGCCACTTGATATGCAGTCTGCTTGCCTCACTCTGGCAATCTGAACTGTCGGCGCAGCGCGATTGAGAGCATGAATATTCCAAACAAGAAAAAACTTCTCTACTACGCGGTCCTGATTGTATTTCTGGCGCTCATTTTTTATGTGCTACGCGGCCCCAATATCTCCAATGAACTCAAGAAACTGATACTGCCTGAGCTGGAAGCGGCAACCGGAAAGAAATTCGTAGCTCAGAAAATCTATATCAATCTTATTCCGTTTTTTGTCGAGATCAAGGAATTAAAAGCATTTGATGAGGCCGGCAACAAGGTTTTGACCGCAGAGCGCGTCAAAGGCTATCTCAGCCTTGCCGGCTTTTTCGACAAGCAGATTGTCATAAAGCGACTCGCTATACAGAGAGCGCAGGTTTTTACTGACGATCAACTCGTCGAAGAGACGGTGAGACATGTTGCCGACTTCCTCCAAAGGGAGAGCAGGTTTTCATTCAAGCTCATTATTAAGTCCGTGACGATTGACAACATGGATCTGCAGCACCAGTCGAAGGGCGCTGAATTCGCGGCGACCGGACTGCATGCCGATATCCTGCTCGGCAAGACTCCCCGCTTTCGGATAAAGGCGGACAAGATACTGGCCAGTCAGCAGAACCTCACCTTATTTCAGTTTTCGGTCGAAACCAATTTTTTCCTGCAGGACAACGCTCTTGACATAAAGAACATCCGCCTTGTTTCCGGAAAAAGCGATTTCACGGCAGGAGGGTTGCTAGATACGCAAAAACAGACAGGAATTTTTCCTGCGGACATCAGCCTTGCGTTTCAGACGCTGAGGGATGCATTTGGTCTGAAGCAGCCCGGAGACGGCATCCTGAAGGCAAGCGGCACAGTGGCGTTCCGGGAAGGCACATCGCTTCTGAATCGTGTTGTTCTTGATCTCAAAGTACGCGGGGACTTCTTTCTTGAGACGCTGATGGAACTGCTCAAGGTTAAAGAGAAACTCTTCGGCTGGCTTCATGCTGAAGGGACCATAACGGGGCCTCTGTCCGATTTGCGTGGCAGCGGCGTGGCTGAACTCAAGAAAGGGAATCTGTTCGACGTTGAAGCTGAGACGATAAAGTGCGGCGTTTCGTACGCTCAGGGAAAAATGCATTTCACAAAAGGTGTTGCCGAATTATACGGCGGCACCGCGACGGCCGAGGCAACCATAACGCTTCCTGTGGTGCATACCTTCCAGCTGACCGTCCGGGCTCACGATGTGGACAGTTCCGGCGTTTTTAAACTTATTCGATGGGATCCTGGCATCGCGCCGGGCAAGGTGTCGGGCGAACTGACAACATCAGGACGCCTGTTTCAGCCCGACGGCAGCTTTGTATTCCGGAGCGTTCAGGAAGGCAAGGATATTCTTGGCAGGGTGCGCGATGTATCAGGCACGTTTTCGCTACGGGGGCAGACAATAACGTTCCCGGAGATGCGGGTGTCTACCGCCGAATCCGAGGTTGCGACGGCGGGAAGCGTTGACCTCGGACGGAAGAAAATTCAGTTTTCCGCTACCGGAACGACGCGCAATCTTCGTGATTTTTTTGCTCCGTACTTTACCTCCCTTTCCGGTCCGGCATCCTTCGAAACCGCCCTTTCGGGGGCTCTGGATGACCCGGTCCTCTCGGTCAGGTTCAGCGGAAAGGACGATTCGTTTGTAACAGCCGGCCCGGAAATCCCCGCATTTCTGCATCCCGTCGTTTTCCCGGTCGATCAGTTCAGCGGTTCCGTCCGCTACCAGAAGAATGTTCTGACGCTTCACGAGCTTTCCACAAAACGGGGGCAGGAGACGATGAAAGCCAGCGGAACGGTGGTTTTTCGCCAGGCCAAGCACCTCTTCGACATCAGAAACCCCGATTATTCCCTCGGTATTTCAGGAAAGAACCTTGCCGTGAGCAATGTTGCAGGGGCGTTTCGCCATGTGCCGATTTTTGGCGGCAGAATGGATACGCATTTCACCGTCACAGGCATGCCGCAAACGCTGCGATTGAACGGTACACTATCAGCGTCGCGCTTTTCGCTTGTTCCCTATTTTGACGTCTCTGACGCAGAATCCGCGTTTGTGTTTGAGAAGAACCGCCTTTCGCTTTCATCGGTTCGTCTGAAAAACGGACCGTCAGTCGTGCATGGCAAGGGCAGCGTTTCATTTGACGGCTCGTATTCATTTTCAGCATCCGGGACGCAACTGAATCTGCTGGAACTGCTGCCACCTGCGCAACGCTCCGCCCTGCGGAAGAGGAACGTGAAGACGTTCATGCTCTCCTCGGTGGACGCATCGGGCAGCGGGAGTTTCGACAAGCCGTCAGTGTCGCTCAGTGGAGATTTGTTTACTACAGCCGTGCGCGGCCAGTCTCCCGGAAAAGGCTCGTTTTCGGGAAGCCTGCGTGACAAGACATTTTCGGTCTCTGCCAGGCTCATCGACAACAGGGCGCTTCTGCAAGGGTCTGTTTCCCTCG
>JBBIQQ010000117.1:0-6051 GCA_037442225.1 Nitrospirota bacterium | reverse complement strand
GCGACGCTCTCCGGCGCGCTCTATCTAACGAATAAGCGTCTCGTTTTTGTCGGCCACATGCTCGGGGGGAGCGCTTCCAAGAAGGAGCTTTCGCTTTTTCTCGGGCAGGTTGCCTCCATTACGGGTGGAAAGACCGCCTTGATTGTCCCGAATGCCATAGATGTCGTTACAGAGGCTGGTGATCAACTCCGGTTCGTTCTTCGCAATCGCAATGAATGGCTGTCGGAGATCCGGAACAAGATGGCTGCGGCTGATAAGAGCCGCGATAGCGAATAGTCGGCATATTCCCGCATTTTCCTCCAGATGCTTCTATTTACTGCTCTCCCCAGGCTTTTTTGATAAACTGGTCCCGACCGGAATTGTAGCGGTAATATTTGTACCGGATGGGGTTCTTCTTGTAGTAGTCCTGATGATACTCCTTGGCAGGGTAAAATACGCCCGCTTTTATTATTTCGGTAGCGATTGGCGCTGAAAAGCGGCCGGACTTCGCCAATTCAGCCTTTGACTGCTCAGCAAGACGTCGCTGTTCCTCGTTGTGATAGAAGATCGCCGACCGGTATTGCAGGCCGCGATCTACAAACGAACCTCCCGCGTCGGTCGGGTCGATCTGTCGCCAGAAGGTATCAAGCAGTTTCCGGTAGCTGACTTTTGACGGATCAAAAATAACCTGTATTGCCTCGGCATGGCCGGTCGTCCCTGCGGATACTTCCTGATAGGTCGGATTTACCTTCTGACCGCCGGTGTATCCGGAGATAACGTCAATGACGCCACCGAGCTTTTCAAACGGCGACTCCATGCACCAGAAACAGCCTCCCGCAAATGTCGCGGTTTCATGTTTCTTCTCTGCCGCATCAGCGTTCATTGTCATCATGGCAAACACTCCAACAGCAAGAATTGAGAAAACCATTTTTTTTATCGCGCACTCCTCTTTAATGCTTCCTCTTTTACCCTACTCCCTCCTGGGCATTTGGAGCAAGATCACCGCGCTCAGCACAAATATGCCGCCGAGCATCTGCCATAAATCCAGCAATTCTCCCAAAAAAAAGTACGCGGCAAATCCCGCGGCAACCGGCTCCAGTGTCGCGGTAATGCTTCCGCGAGCTGAACCAACCCACGCTATTCCCTGAGTATAAAGCCAGAACGGGAGTACGGTTCCTCCCACGCAGACAAATATGGTAATGCCCCAGAGTGCGGGCGTAGTGAGCGCGGAGACGGCAGAAAAGGCCGGGTGAAAGATATTCCATATCATCGCCGCAGCGATCATGGCATAAAAAACTATGGTCAGCGGGGCATAAATCGCCAGTCCTTTTTCGCTGCGCATCGTGTAGGCGGCAAAGCAGACCGCCGACACAAGCCCCGACATTACGCCAAGGGTATCCAGGCCGGTTTCTGTGAGCGCATTTGCACCGACCATCAGATAGCAGCCGGCAGTTGCCCCGAGCAGTGCAAAACAGACTCTCGGCGCGAGCCGCTGCCGAAGGATTACAACCGTCGCAAGGGCGACAAAGAGCGGTGCCTGGCACTGCAACAGTATGGCGACGGCAACATGAATCTTGCTGATGGCATACAGATAGGTAAATTGCGTGGCGGCGAGCAGCAGACCAAGAACAGCGAGAGAAAGGAAGGAAGATCGATCTATCCGGAGCAGGTGCCTCCGGACGACGACAAGCCAGGCAAAGAGGGCTGCGCCGCCAATGGTCGTCCTGAGCTGGACAAGATCGAACGGTGTCAGTCCGGCATGAAAAAGATATTTTGACGCGGTGCCCGAGAGCGCCCAGAGCAACGCGGCAAGCATGACGCACAGATAGCCGATCTGCGGTTTTGTCGTATCCTGAAAATTACCGGGCAAGCAGTATGAAATCCTTTTCCTGAACGCTCAGATATCGTAGCGGCTTCAGATGCTTTTTGGCAAACAGGAACGCACGTTTGCGGTTTATGCGGATGTCCTATGGGGATACATGACGGGAATGTGTCAGATGCTCAAGCTCAGCAAGTTTCAGCATCGCTTCCTCAGCCGAATCTCCGCAGTATTCAAGTGAAGCCTGAAATGATACGCAGACGCGGGGACGTTCAGGCTGTGTGTAAATCATGCACAGGCATGAGTCGCTCAAATGCACGCAGCGGACACCTGCGGGCTTGCCGGCGGGCAATCCCGGCAGGGGAGAGGACATAGAGGGTGCAATGCAGCACGCTCCGCACCCCGTACGGCAGGCTATTGTGTTCATAGGTTTAGTTTAGACAAAAAGCGCCTCCGGCTCAAGAGAGTCTTGCATGCTGGCAATAATCGCCGCATTGCAGAATGATGTCTTGTTTCAGCTTTCCGGGGTTGTCGGAAAATTGTTATCAGGCCAGGCCGGAGAGGTCATTGTCAAGAAATGCAGCAAGTGGCCGTATGGTACAATTCGGCAGGACGCGGTTATGAGAAAACTGTTGAAATCATTCATCGCGATTGCAGTGCTGGCGTATCTTGGCCTGTGCGCATACTATTATTTGGCACAAGGGGGAATGATATATCATCCGAGTACGAGGCTTACCGCGACCCCGCAGCAAATCGGTCTGCACTATGAATCCGTCATTCTGACCACGGCGGACGGACTTGCTATTTCCGCATGGTTTGTCCCTGCTCCTGAGGCGCGCGCGACGGTCCTTTTCTGCCACGGCAACGCCGGAAATATTTCTGACCGCCTTGATTCGATCAGGATTATGCATACTCTTGGGCTGAACGTGCTTATTTTCGATTATCGGGGCTTCGGGCAAAGTCAGGGGGAGCCTGATGAACAGGGGACATACGCTGATGCAGATGCCGCGTGGGATTATCTGGTCTCTGCCAGAAAGATTCCACCGCGGGGCATCCTCATTTTCGGGCGTTCACTCGGCAGCGCTGTTGCCGCGGAGACGGCAGTGCGCCACCCTGACGCAGGTGGGCTCATTCTTGAGTCAGGATTTACATCCATAGCGGACATGGGCAGGCAGATCGTGCCGTATCTTCCGGTAGAACTTCTCGTCCGTCACCGATATGAGACCATAAAGAAGGTCGGCAGGATCGCGATGCCGAAACTCATCATTCACAGCCCCGACGACGAAGTGGTTCCGTTTCAGCAGGGGCTGGAGATCTATCAGAAAGCGGCAATTCCAAAAACATTTCTTCAGATACTGGGCGGCCACAACAGCGGCTTTCTGAAATCCGGGAAAATATATACAGAAGGGCTTGACCGGTTCATATCGGACATGACGGAGAAACCCCCGCAATAATAAAAAAGCCCCCGGCTCCAAAACCCCGGGGGCTTAATAAGATTGGTTGTGATTATGCCTTGTTAACGTTGATAGCCTTCGGACCCTTCGGACCCTGCTCTACATCAAACGTTACTGCCTGACCTTCGGCGAGCGACTTGAAGCCGCTGCCCTGAATTGACGAGTAGTGGACAAAGAGATCGCTGCCATCTTCGCTCGTAATGAAACCGAAGCCCTTTGACTCATTGAACCACTTTACCGTGCCGTTTGCCATGCTCTTACTACCTCCTTCATATACTTGAGCTTAAAAAGCCCATAAAAAAAGACCTGCAAAGATCAAAGTCTTTGCGGCCCCCTGGTACACAACAAAAACTTCCAAACCTTCTGAGAGAGAATACCATAGAGAAAATAAAAAAAGAAAGTCCCTTTTGCCGGAGTGTGACATTCCGGCAAGGGTTTCTGAAAAGACGCCCGGTTGCAGAAATATTTCCTTTCCGGACATTTCCGCATCTCTGTTTCACAGGAGTGCGCATTATGCTACAATTTCCAAAAGGAGGGAACCATGAACAAAGCCAAAAGCTTTTTTTCACACTGTCTGATTATTTCCGCACTGGTGCTGATTCCCGCGTTCGTTTCTGCCGGACCGGGCAAGGGCTGGAAAAAACCGTATGCGCCGAAAAATACCAGTGAGGCGGAGTTGTTCAAGGCATGCGCATATGGCAATGCAAACTCCTGTTACAAATATCGTGAACTGTACATCCTTCCGCAAAGCGGCACTCCTGAGGGGAAAGAGAAAAAAGAAGCGATGTAGTTTATCCCGGAATTGTCATTCGGGAAGATGTTCGGACCGCAACCGGTCATTCCGCAGGATTCAGGGCATCCTTTACGGCTGAGAGCAGTTTTGCAGGTGAAACGGGCTTGTACAGAAGCACGGCATCGTTGCCGATATCCATGCGGCTCCTGATATGCTCATCAGCATAACCGCTCAGGAACAGCACTTTCGCGGCAGGCATGATGGCCCTAATCGCATCAAAAACCTGCTTGCCGTTCTTTTTGGGCATTATCACGTCAAGCATAACAAGATCGATAGTATCAGCGTTTGCCTGATAAACGGCTATTGCTTCATCGCCGTCGCGAGCTTCAAGCACCCGGTAGCCGTGCTCTGTCAGGACGGTGCGGGATATATCCCGGACGTTTTCATCGTCTTCGGCCAGGAGTATGGTTCCGGTCCCGCGGGCAGGAATCATCTCAGCCGGTTCCGGCTCTTGCGATACGCTCTGTGAGTGCATAACCGGCAGATGGATTCTGAACTGAGTGCCGACGCCGAGTTCGCTGTATGCAGTGATAAACCCGCCATGCTGCTTTATGATTCCGTATGCTGTGGAAAGGCCAAGGCCGGTGCCCTTGCCGACCTCCTTTGTGGTGAAAAACGGATCGAATATCTGCCCCAGAATCTCCGGAGACATGCCGACGCCGGTGTCGCTGACCGTTATACAGGCGAATCGCCCGCCATTTTGCAGCGAATGTTTTTTAGCAATGGCATTATCAACCTCAACAATCTCGGTAGAAATAGTTATCCTGCCTCCCCGCGGCATGGCGTCCCGCGCATTTATCACTATGTTCATGATGACCAGCTCGATCTGGACGCTGTCAATATTGACGACAGGCGACTGCCGGCAGGTGACGTCAAAGTCGAGGTCTTCGCCAATGAGACGACGGAGTAGTTTGTCGGAATGCTGTATGATGGCATCCAGAGGGGTCGGCTGCATATTGAGCACCTGTTTCCTGCTGAAGGCGAGCAGGCTGTGGCTAAGCTGCGCCGCCCTGCCGGAAAGCGACAGAATGTTGTCCAGATATGAGGCGAGCGGGCTGTCCGCGGGCAGCTTCAGTTTTGTCATCTGGGCATAGCCGATAATGCCGGTCAGAACGTTGTTGAAGTCGTGCGCGATGCCTCCGGAAAGCGTGCCGATGGCTTCCAGCTTCTGCGACTGCCGCAACTGATTTTCGAGCCTGATGAGTTCCGTCATATCGCGCACGACGCTCAGCATGCGCGGGGTGCCGCCGAAATCAATCAGCCTTGCCGAAATGCTCGCCTGAATTACGCTCTGCCCGCTCTGGGAGCGGAAGCGTGTCAGATAGTTGAGGCATTCCCCCGCTTCTCTCACTTTTGCGATAAACACAGCCCGGTCGTCACTGTCCGCCCAGAGGCCAAGCTCAAGCACGTTTTTGCCGATGAGGTCTCTCCGCAAATATCCCGCTGCATCACGAGCGGCTTCATTCGCCTCATAGATTATGCCTGTTTCAGGGTCAGAGATGACTATGAAGTCAGGACTCATGGAAAAAGCGTTATGGAATTTCGCTTCGGATTCCTTGAGCGCCTGTTCTTTCCGGCGCATCTCTGTCACATCCCGTGCAATCACCATAAGATACTGCCGCCCGCCGTGCCGAAGGAAGGTCGCGGTAAGCTCTGTTGCTCTTATGGCCCCGCTTTTCGTTCGAATATCTGTTTCATAGTTCTTGACGCACTTTTCAACAGCCACCTGCTTTATGAACCTGCCCCGCTCTTCCGGGTCGACCCAGAGATTCAGTTCAAGCGCGCTTTTGCCGAGCGCTTCTTCAGGCGCATAGCCGTAGAGTTCGGTAAACGCTTCATTTGCTTCTATGAGCTTCCCCGTCTGCATATCAGTAATGGTCATCGAAAACGGACTGATGCGGAACGCCTCGGCAAACTTCTCCTGCGCTTCGCGCAGCGCTTCTATCCGCCGCCTGCGTTCCGTAATATCCCTGATGACGAACATAATCTCATTGTGCCCGCTGTAA
>JBBIQQ010000116.1:1822-6060 GCA_037442225.1 Nitrospirota bacterium | reverse complement strand
ATATGCTATACTAAAATCCGTTTTCAGGGATGCGCCGGTGTGGTGGAACTGGCAGACGCGCCGGACTCAAAATCCGGTATCCGCAAGGATGTGCGAGTTCGATTCTCGCCACCGGCACCAAGAAAACAAAGGGTTTGCGGAGATTGACCGCAAACCCTTTTCTCCTTGCCTCTGACTACATTTTGACTACTTTACCAGCTGCTGATTGACACTCTCCGCCATGTGTTCGCCGCGATGTAAATGTAAAGATAGCTCGTGTCATACGCCATATCTCCCGCCGTGCCGGCAGCCGACGCGCTTGCCGGAGTCTTTGCCTGCAACCCGACAACCGACCAGACGCTGCCGGTGTCGTAAAAAAGCATCTGTATGTCGGTCGCATAGTAGAACCGCTGAGCCTTGCTTGCCGCCGGTCTTGCCGAGAGCAGGCAGTAATGAACTTAGCGAGAGATTATCCGTCTGAAATCAGCGTTAAAGCAAGCCATTAATGCGTTTCAATCCACGCGCTCACGCATGCGGGGAACAGTTTCTATTGTCGCGTGGGCATCGGAACCCGCGCGTGCGGGGAACAGCGACTGATGACAATCTTCGGTCAAATCAAGCTATCTCTTACATCTTGGAATCATAAGGAGCCGATGGCAAACACCGCCATCGGCTCCGCGATATTTTGTTGAATCCCGGACTTCAGCGCTGCCCTGCGCTTACTTTGGCACTTCGCTCAGAGCAATACCCAATGCGTCAGCCACTCCCTTGCCATATGCCGGATCCGCCTTCAGGCAGTTGCCGATATGGCGGAGCTTGATCTCTTTCGGCGCGTCTCCCATTGCCCGCGCGGTGTTCCCAAACAACGCCTGCTGCTGCTCGGCGCTCATAAGCCGGAAGAGCTTGCCGGGCTGTGAATAGTAATCATCGTCAACACGGTGGTTCCAGTGATCGGCCGCTCCTTCAAGGCTGAGCGGCGGCTCGGCAAAATCCGGCTGCTGCTGCCATTCACCGTAGCTGTTCGGCTCATAGCCAAGGGTGCTGCCGTGGTTGCCGTCAACCCGCATCTTTCCGTCGCGATGATAGCTGTGGAACGGGCAGCGGGCCTTGTTCACCGGGATAAGATGATGATTCACCCCCAGACGATAGCGCTGGGCATCGCCATAGGAGAACAGGCGGCCCTGGAGCATTTTGTCAGGCGAGAAGCTGATGCCGGGCACCACGTTGGCCGGATTGAAAGCCGCCTGTTCAACTTCGGCAAAATAGTTCTCCGGATTGCGGTTCAGTTCGAGCACGCCAACCTCAATAAGCGGATAATCTTTGTGAAACCAGACCTTGGTGAGATCAAATGGATTGTAAGGGCATGTTGCCGCATCCTTCTCTGGCATCACCTGTATGGACAGGGTCCAGCGCGGAAAGTCACCCTTTTCGATGCTTTCATACAGATCGCGTTGATGGCTTTCGCGGCAGTTGCCAACAACTACCCCGGCCTCGGCATCGGTCAGGTTTTTGATCCCCTGCTGGGTCCTGAAATGAAACTTAACCCAGTACCGCTCATTCTTCGCACTAATGAGACTGAATGTATGGCTGCCGAATCCGTGCATATGACGATAGGTTGCCGGGATGCCGCGGTCGCTCATGACTACGGTTACCTGATGCAGCGCCTCGGGGAGAGAAGTCCAGAAGTCCCAGTTGTTCTTCGCGCTCCGCAGATTGGTGCGCGGGTCGCGCTTGACGGCGTGATTCAGATCGGGAAATTTTAGCGGGTCGCGGAGAAAAAAGACCGGCGTATTATTTCCTACTAAATCCCAGTTGCCCTCCTCAGTGTATAACTTGACGGCAAACCCGCGGATGTCGCGCTCGGCATCGGCAGCGCAGCGCTCCCCGGCGACCGTTGAAAAGCGGGCGAAAAGATCCGTTTTCTTGCCAGTCTGAGAGAATATCTTCGCCTTGGTGTATTTTGAAATATCATGGGTAACAGTAAATGTACCGTACGCCCCCGAACCTTTCGCATGCATGCGGCGCTCCGGAATTACCTCTCGGTCAAAGTGCGCCAACTTTTCGAGAAACCAGACATCCTGCAGCAGAACCGGGCCCCGCGGTCCTGCAGTCATTGTGTTCTGGTTGTCCGGCACTGGTGCGCCTGCGTTAGTGGTAAGTTTCTTTTTTTCTGCCATTTGAGTCTCCTTTCATTTTTTGCCCTTCACCATGAAGGGGGTAAAGTTTGCCCTATAGTGAGCTCCTGCTCATGACCCAATAGGAACTATTCCTATCAAGTGCGCAAAAAAACCCGCTACTCCTGCCTCCTGAGACACTGCCTGCAATATCCGTAACACTCAAACCGCATCCGTACCGGCTGGAAATCAACCATTCGCGCCACATCCTGCGGAGAAATGGAAAGTTCGCCATGAAAATCCTCAATGGTACCGCACTGCAGACAAATCAGGTTCAGATGGTCAGCGGTATTCGTGTCATATCGGTTATCCATATCGTAAAACTCAATTTCCCGGATCAACCCCTCTTTTTTTAGCAGCGCGAGCGCATAATATACCGTTGAAACGCTTATGTGAGGAGCATTGCTCCTGGCTTTTCGTAAAATATCAGCAGCGCGGGGATGCGATGCGTCTTTCGAAATAATGCTGATGATTTCACGCCGCTGGGGAGTGATCTTGTAGCCTTTCTCCCTGAGATGCGTCAGCATGGACTCTTCGATTGTTTGCGCTTTTGGAGCCGTTTTCATATTCGGAATTATTCCTAATTAGAAGAATATACTATTTCAGCTTCTCTGTCAAGCGATATTTCCGGCTTGTCAAAGCAATTTAGAACTGTCCGGTGACACGGCATTAGCCTTGCCTCGCATCAGCAGAAGAGTCGTCGCCTTCATCCTCAGACTTTGAAAATCGAAGCCTGAGCGCACCCTGCAGAAGGAAAATTCCGATTATGCCGAACAAGGCGGAGAGAGCATAGGCAATGATTGTTGGGAGAAAAAACGCGGCAAGGGCGATTGCGCAAAGAACAATGCCGATACTGAAAAGCGAAGATGACTCAGCCCTGTTCAGACGGCGCTTTCCGGTCACGGCGGCATTCAGGGCGCTTCCTGCCGTAACCGCCCGCATAAAAACGCTCTGACCGCTGCTACGGATGATGCGTCCCTGTTGCGACTTCGGCAGGCGCTGTACCGGCCTGACTTTTTTTCTGTCGGTCAGCACAACCTCTGTTGCGTTATTCAGGTCCTCAAGAAACATTTCACCGATCTGCTCCGCCACATCTTCATTCTCGATGACAACGTCAAGTTCCCAGTTTCCAAGCCAGCTCGAAATATTCAGATTTGTTGAACCGACGCGCGCCCAAAGCCCGTCGCAGACGGCGGTCTTCGCGTGCACCATAGGTCCGTTCCATTCAAATACACGGACGCCCGCTTCCAGAAGAGAACGATAGCTGGTTCGCGAAAAGTTCGCAATCCACTGGATATCGCTGCCATGGGGAACCAACAGTCTCACATCAACGCCATCCATCGCGGCCGAGCGCAACGACTGGATATAGGCGCTGGTGCCTAAAAAATATGCGTCAGTCAGCCAGAGATACTGCTGGGCTGCAGCAGCAATGAGCAGATCCAGCCGGTAAAGGCCGGCGGTCTCCGGGGAGGCCGCGACGATACGAACTGCAACAGGGCCCTCTAGAACGCCCGGAGGCGCCGCCGCACTATCGCCGATATCGCCCCCTGCCAGACGCCAGGCAGCCGCAAAAGCTCTCTCTGCCTCCGCAACTGCCGGTCCATGAATCATCACTCCGGTATCACGCCAGGGCTCTGTTTTGGTAGCAGGGGTTCCGACCCAGGCATTGCCGATGCAGAGCCCCCCGATGAAGGCAACGGACCTGTCGATCGTCAGCAGTTTCCGGTGGTCGCGCCGCACCCAGCCGAGCAGACTCGAAATCCGCGGCGGATTGGCAACCAACACATCGCCTCCCGCGTGAAGCAGCGGCTTCCACATGCCTCGTCCGAAGAAGCTGTATCCACCGAACCAGTCATAAAGGACCCTGACTTTCACGCCTTCACGGGCTTTCTCCGTCAGGAGATCCCGGAAACGTCCACCGGTCTGGTCGTTGTGAATGATGTACATTTCTAGATGGATAGTTTCGCGGGCTGTCCTGATCGCCGCTTCCCATTCAGAATAATTCTCTTTCCCGTCCTTCAGCACGCGAAGCCGATTCCCCGCTATGAGTGGAGCGCCGCTGGCACGAAGCAGCGCAACATCAGG
>JBBIQQ010000116.1:0-1812 GCA_037442225.1 Nitrospirota bacterium | reverse complement strand
CCGTTCTCAGATTCGCCTGAACACCATTCATATCCTCTCCAGGAGCGGCGCTCATCGCTCTTTCACCACAATGCTCACTTCCGCAATTATGGGGAGGTGGTCCGACGCAATAAGCGCCAGCCATGTGCGGGATACATCAAGTCTCACAATTTCGACATGCCCGGCATAATAAATATGATCAAGATGAAACATCGGCAGTATACCAGGATAGGTCCGCCTCCAATACAAATGAGGGGCAAGGTCAGCGCTTTTCAGGCGTTCCGTCAGCCGCACAGTCGCCGGCCCACTCTTCCACTCATTAAAATCCCCCATCACTATTTTCGGTCCGCGCACGCGGGTGTCCGTAACAATCGAGACAAGCTTTTTCGCCTGCCTCTCACGCTCCAGGGCCGATGTGCCAAGATGCACATTATAGAGATGAAGCGTATGTCCATCCAGAGAGATATCGACCTGCTGACAGAGACGGGGTTCATGTCCCCGCTGGCTGAGGTCAAAAATGATATGCCTGGTCAGGGGGAAACGGCTCAGAATCGCATTTCCATAAAGATGCGCCCGATATGTCCTCGCTGGAGCGAGCACCGGAACCATGTTCAGCCGCATTGCAATATCTTCTTCCTGGCCTGCCGTCTTTGCGCCCGGCCCAACAACTTCCTGCAACGCAATGACGTCAGCTTTCAATGGCTTCAGCACCTCCGCGATGCGCGCCACATCGGTCCTGCCGTCAAGCCCCCGGCATTTGTGAATATTATAGGTCACCATTTTCAGTACAATGCGTTTCCGCAGTCCCGCACCAAGTCGCACTCTTCACTCCTGCACAACTCTGTATGCTCTGTTGTCAGCATAACACGTTCTGACGCACTCGTCACCGGCATATCCTCCCGCGACTCTCGGCGCGCCTGCCTCTTCAGGCCGTCAACCCATGAGCCCGACTTCAGCGTATCTTGCCCTAACGAAGTGCATCAGCGCAGCAGAACCGGAGGACACTCTCTTATTAGTCTGCCCGTAAATCCATTGCTGGTTCATTCTTAATAGGTCTTGTTATTGTAATAACCGGAGCTTTTCAGCACGTTGCCAGCGTAGTGCGTCGTTCTCAATATCCGCGGCTCAGCAGAATAGAACTGGCAGCTGAATGCCGGAAAATTAATACATGAGGGATTCCGGTGGGAATGGTCCTTCTGCGCTTTCATTGAGACGAAACTCAGTGGTCGTGTATTTTAACAGAAAGGGATTACTGTTGGAGCCCCGCCTGCTCCAACGGGGTCTTCCGGCATGTGCGGCAAGCTATGGATAACGGAATCAGGCTGTTGCGCTCATTGCCGGCATGGCAGCGAACGGAAAACGGTTTGCCCTGGGAGTTCGGCATACCGAGCTTTATGTCTGCCACTGTCGCGCTGGTTCGGCCCGCAGTTTCGGGAAAGGGTTAATGAATGTCTTCACGCAACTTCAGGATGTTATTGCTGCTTTCGCTCGGTCATCTCGTCACCGATATCTATCAGGGGGCATTGCCGACCGTGCTGCCGTTCCTGAAAGAGAGGCTTGACTTGTCCTATACGATGGCAGGAGTAATCATTATGACATCCAGTCTTGCCTCGTCGGTTATTCAACCGCTTTTCGGCGTTATCTCCGACAAGAAAGCGAAGGCTTTTTTTCTTCCGCTCGGCGTATTTTGTGCAGCCGCGGGCTTTTCACTGCTGGCGGTCAGCCGGGATTACTTCGTCGTTCGCGCGCTTGTTCTGATCAGCGGGCTCGGCGTGGCTGCCTACCATCCGGAAGGATATAAAACAGCACGCCTCTTTACCGGGAAAAATGTCG
>JBBIQQ010000115.1:0-6085 GCA_037442225.1 Nitrospirota bacterium | reverse complement strand
TTCCGAATTTGAGCAGCAAAAGCGCGGATGCGACACCGGCGTCGCCCGCGCCCGCAATTACCATTCGGAGTTTCCGGATGTCTTTCCTGAGCAGGCGGCCTACGTTTAACATCCCGGCGAGAATGACAACTGCCGTGCCGTGCTGGTCATCATGGAAAACCGGAATATCGAGCGTTTTCTGGAGGCGCTCCTCGATTTCAAAACAGCGGGGTGCTGAAATATCTTCCAGATTAATGCCGCCGAACGGCGTCGCTATGTTGCGGACAATCTTCACGATTTCGTCGGGGTTCTTCGTGCGGAGGGATAGAGGATACGCGTTTACCCCGGCGAACTCCCTGAAAATCGCCGCTTTGCCTTCCATGACCGGCATGGCGGCATTCGGGCCGATGTCGCCAAGTCCGAGGACGGCGGTGCCGTCAGTAACAATCGCCACGGCGTTGCTCTTCATCGTGTAAGTATAAATCAGTTCGCTCTTTGCCTCGATCGCTTTGCACACACGGGCGACACCCGGCGTATAGACGCGGGAGAGGTCGATGTTGGTGCGTATCGGATGCAGGCTGTGCATGCCGATTTTTCCGCCGCGATGTGCGGCAAACGTGCGATCCATCGATTGAATGATCGTTACGCCCCGAATACGGCCAATCTTCTCCACGATCTCTTTTTCATGAGACTCGCTGCTGGAATTGATGGTTACATCTCTGAAGATATGCTTTTTATCAACACTCACGATGTCGACGGACCCGAGATCGCCTCCGGCATCGCTGATGACGGTCGCAATTCTGGCAAACATTCCTATGCGATTGTCGATTTTCAGTCGTATCGTTACGCTGTAACTCGGGCTTGTCGCACGTATCGTCATGATATTCCCTCACTAGTCTATAAGGTTTTTAAATACTCGTTATTATATCATTTTGGAGATATTTGCCTCACGGTGCGACTGGCGTACATATTCAGAGATCAGCGGCATCGCAACGCAATATTTCGCTGAAGTGGAGCGCAGTTCCTGAATCCTGCCTGCGCCGTTTCTCTTATGAAGTTGCGCATCCACGCCTTTTTTCTGATAATAGAAAATCTGTATAATGAGAAACATTGCAAGTGTGCCGTGTGCTGCATCCCGAGGCATGCTGCGGACTTTTTTATAGTTCTCATCACGCGGAGGTATCAGGCATGTCTGAAGAAAGCAGCATCTGTGAGTATCAGGATCCCTTTCCGCTCGGATTGGACACTACAAATTACCGCCTGCTCACAAGGGAATTTGTTTCGGTTTCGGTTTTTCAGGGGAAAGATGTTTTGATTGTGGAGCCTGAAGCTTTATCGTTTCTTGCGAATCAGGCAATGCGGGAGGTTTCGTTTCTGCTGAGGCCGGGGCATCTCGAGCAGGTTTCTGCTATTCTTGCCGATCCGGAATCTTCGCCAAACGATCGCGGAGTAGCGGTGGCCATGCTGCGCAACGCGGAAGTGGCCGCTCAGTTTGAACTCCCGCTCTGTCAGGATACCGGCACCGCTGCCGTTGTTGCTAAAAAGGGGGGGCAGGTCTGGACCGGCGTGAAGGACGAAGCGTACATTTCAAGAGGGATTTGCAAGACATATATTGAAGAAAACCTCCGGTATTCCCAGACGGTCGCCCTGAACATGTACGATGAAGAGAACTCCGGCAACAACATGCCCGCGCAGATTGATCTGTATGCAACAGACGGCATGGAGTATACATTTCTCTTTGTCGCAAAAGGCGGCGGTTCGGCGAACAAGACGATGCTGTATCAGGAGACTAAGGCCCTCCTGAATCCGGCGGCGCTCGAAAAATTCCTTGTCGAAAAAATGAAGACGCTCGGCACGGCCGCCTGCCCGCCGTACCATCTTGCTTTTGTTATCGGCGGCACATCTGCCGAGTCCTGCCTGAAAACGGTAAAGCTCGCAACGACGAAATATCTCGATACGCTTCCGACGAGCGGCAACATGGCTGGACGGGCGTTCCGCGATGTCGCGCTGGAGCAGAAAATACTTGAAGCCGCATATGCATGCGGGTTCGGCGCGCAGTTCGGTGGCAAGTACTTTGCGCTTGATGTCCGCATCATACGCCTGCCGCGGCATGGGGCATCGTGTCCGATCGGCGTGGGAGTGTCGTGTTCTGCTGACCGAAACATCAAAGCGAAGATCACGAAGGACGGCCTCTGGATTGAAGCAATGGAACAAAAACCGGGACGTTTCATTCCGGAGAAGTATCGGGGCAAACATGAACACGGTGTCGTGAATATTGATCTGAATCGGCCGATGAAAGAGATTCTTGCCGAATTGACGAAATATCCGGTCACTACGCAGCTTTCCTTGACCGGTACGCTTGTCGTCGGGCGCGACATCGCCCATGCAAAATTCAAGGAGCGCATAGACCGTGGCGAGGGGATTCCTGAGTACCTGAAAAATCATCCTGTCTATTATGCAGGTCCGGCAAAGACACCGCCCGGCAAGCCTTCTGGTTCATTTGGTCCAACGACTGCCGGGCGTATGGACTCGTATGTCGAGCTGCTGCAGTCGCTCGGGGGATCATTGATCATGATTGCGAAGGGAAACCGGAGCCGACAGGTTGCGGATGCCTGCAAAAAGCATGGCGGGTTCTATCTTGGATCTATCGGCGGACCGGCGGCATTGCTTGCACAGGAGAATATCAAAAAGGTCGAAGGCATCGATTATCCGGATCTCGGTATGGAGGCGGTCTGGAAGATCGAGGTTGTCGACTTTCCCGCGTTCATACTGGTGGACGACAAGGGGAACGATTTTTTCAGGCAGTAGGCTTCGGTCTCTTTCTTCCATCATCCATTAAAAATAATGAGCATGGCACAAAGGTCGATTCAGAGCCGTTTTCGTTATCATTGCGACTGCTGCTGATAATTTTCATTAATAGTTGCTATTAGATTTCAAGTTGAGTTCTTCTGCTCTGCTTCTGTATAATTTCTGTCATAGCGATTCTGTCCTGCTATGCAAGCCATTTCGTGGTGCGCGAAGAAATTATTTTAGGAGGAACCATGAAAAGATTGTTGATGTGTTCGATGTTGATTGGATTGCTGTTGGGGATGACCTCTGTCGCGGAGGCAAAGAAGGTATTTGTCAAATGGGGCGCGACGAGCGTGCGTTCCGGTCTCTATGCCAATACTGTCGCGATGGCAAGTGTTGTGAACAAGGCATATCCGGGTGAACTGGAAATTACCGTGGTTGAAACGGGCGGATTTCTCGAGAATCTCGTGAGGATTCAGAAGAAATCCATTATGATGGGGCCTGCGGACGCCGCTGCCGGGTATGCTGCGTATGAAGGCATTCTCGACTATAAAGGCAAGCAGAACAAGGATCTCCGAGCTATGTGGGGCGGGTATGTCACGCCAATTCATATTGTAACGAAGAAAGCAAGTGGCGCCGATACTTTGGCAAAAATCAATAATCTTCCGTTTGCAAGCAATCCCGGCACCACGTCGGGCCGCGTTATAGAAATGTTCTTTGACGCCAATGGCATAAAGCCCGTATATAAAATGATGGGCATCGGCGCAAGTGTTGACGCTCTGAAGTCCGGCGTCGCAAGCGGATGGTACAAGGCTGGCTTCAAGGATTCAGCCATAATGGATCTGGAGTCATCCATGGAAATCAACGTCATTGCTGTAACTAAAGAGCAGATTGAAAAGATGAACCAGAAATACCCTGGGCAGGCGAAAAGCATGCCCATTCCAGCCGGATTGTTCAAGGCGGTGCCGAAGGAACAACTGAGTTTTGCCTATGTGGTAACTGATTTCGTTCACAAGGATACGCCTGATGACGTGGTGTATAAAATTCTCAAGGCTGTACACAACAACAGGCAGTCTCTTGTGAATACGCTTGCCACGCTCAAGGAAGGCAAGTTCGACGATATGTACGGAAACGCGGAAAAGTATATCAACGTGCCGCTGCATCCGGGAGCCGTGAAATTTTATCAGGAAGTTTTAAAGGTGAAAGTGCCTGACAGGCTGCTTCCGCCGGAAATGAAAAAGAAATAGGAGGGTGATATATAATGAAGACAATCCGGCATTTCATCGCAATTTCTTTCATCCTGGTTGCTTCCCTTTTCCTCGTGTCATGCGCCAGCACCGGGAAGCCTTCTATGACTGCGGCTGTCGAAGTGGCTCCGGCGACCGGAGTCGCCGCCTCTGATATCAAGATAACAGGAAAGGGCTTTCAGGCTGATGAAGAGATCGATATTCTCTTTGTGCTTGAGGAGACCATGAAGATAGGCATTGGAACTGCCAAGGTAGAAGTCATCAAAACGGATGGTTCCGGAAATTTCGCCGTTGACGCGGCCATACCGGTGAATGCGAAGCCCGGCAAATACCGGATAGATGTTGTCGGCAACAAAGACAGCCAGGCAGCAACGAGTGTTGAAGTAATAAAAAAATAAATTTTTGAACTGAAAGGAACTATTCGGCATGCGGAGTCTCAAAGGCGCTTGGCAAATAATAACAGGCATTATTGCCGGCATTTGGGGGATATTTATCATTTATACATCTCTGACAGTGGCTCTTCATCCGCTGCTGCAGGGAGGAATCTCTCTCAGCTTCGGATTGGCGCTGGTTTACCTTGCCTATCCTGTGTCAAAGTCGGTACTTGCTTCCCCTCAGAAAAGTTCTTCTTTTTTAGCCATTACCATCTTCGGCACCAAGGAGAGTCCGTCTATTCTGGATCTGGCTCTTATCGTAACAAGCATTGTTCCTTGCGTGTACATCATGATTCATTGGGAGGAGATAGTCCGAAACCCTGGTGTGTATGAAACGCATCACCTTGTGCTTGGCGCTATTCTCACGCTCTGCCTGCTTGAAGGCACGCGAAGGTCACTGGGAGTGGTCATCCCTTTGGTGGTTTTTGGATTTCTTGGGTACGCGCTCTATGGTCCGTATATGCCGGGAACGTTCGCGCATTCAGGATTCACCATGGAGGAAATGCTATATCAGAGCTACCTTATGACAGAAGGCATCTGGGGCCTGCTCACGGATATGACGAGCAGGATTATCGCTCCGTTTGTGATATTCGGTCCGGTGCTTTTTGCGACAGGCGTGGGCAAAGTTTTTATGGACATCGCTCAGGCTTGGGGCGGCAGGCTGAGGGGCGGACCAGGACATGTGGCAGTCATCTCAAGCTCTTTTTTCGGAATGCTTTCCGGATCATCAGTCGCAAATGTTGCGACTACCGGCGCATTCACCATCCCCACCATGAAAAAACTCGGATTCCCTCGGGAGCTTGCCGCCGGAGTTGAGGCGTCGGCCTCATCGGGTGGTCAGATAATGCCGCCTATCATGGGGGCCGGCTGTTTCATCATGGCGGAGTTTTTAAACATCCCGTATACAAAAATCATGATTGCCGGAATCATCCCTGCTGTTGTGTATTTTGTCGGAATTTCAGCCGGAATATGGATAGAAGCTGGCAGATACGGCATGGGTACACTGCCGAAAGAGCTTATTCCATCGCTGAGAAAGGTCTTTACTCCCCGGGTGATATTGAACTTTGTGCTGCCGATAGGCACGCTTACCGCGCTGCTCTTTTCTTTCTATCCTCCCCAGATATGCGCTACATGGTCGCTTCTCATTTCCATGGTAACTTTCTTTTTCTTTGGCGGAGGGTTGTCCTCAAAAGAGTTATGGCAGCGGACGAAGATAATCTGGCGGGGATATTTTGACGGCATAATGTCAGCACTTGCCTGGCTTATGGTCATGATGAGCTGCGTGCAGGTTGCGGTCACTGTCATTTCGCTTACCGGGTTTGGGGTCAAGGTTTCCGAGATTATCATCAATCTTTCAGGACACAACATATACCTTGCTCTGATTGCCGCCATGCTGACAGCGGTAATACTCGGCATGGGCATGACGACGACAGCCGCGTATGTCATTGCGGCGGCGGTGCTTGTTCCGGCTATGGAAGGTATGGGGCTGGATCCTTTGGCGAGCCATATGTTTATTTTTTATTTTGCCATAAAGTCAGGCCTGACCCCGCCGGTCTGCATCGCGGTATTTACTGCTGTCGCCATATCAGGAGGCAGTTGGGTCAGGGCTGCATGGGATTCCATGCGCCTCGGCAT
>JBBIQQ010000114.1:0-6335 GCA_037442225.1 Nitrospirota bacterium | reverse complement strand
GATGCTCGCGGTCCCCAAGCCCGACACTTTTCAGTGCGGCGGCCGCGCGTTGGCTCCGTTCTTTGGCGGATACTCCGGCGTAGAGAAGGGGAACCTCGACATTTTCGAGCGCTGATGTTCTGGCAATTAAATTGAACCCCTGAAAGACAAAGCCGATTTTCCTGTTCCGTATCTCCGCAAGTTGATCGCGGTCAAGCTCCGAGACATCCATCCCTTGCAGACGATATGTTCCGCTTGAGGGACTGTCAAGGCAGCCGAGGATGTTCATCAGTGTGGACTTGCCCGAACCGGAAGCTCCCATGACTGCCACGAACTCTCCCTGCTCAATCGTGAGCGAAACCTCATCCAGCGCGTTCACCCGGACTTCGCCGAGGTCGTAAATCTTGCCAAGGTTCTCAATCTGAATCAGCGGCATGCTAATGTATCCGCGGCATTTTCTGTCCGCTTGCCGGCTGGGTTGGACCTGAGCTGCCCGTTTTTTTATCTTTTGAAACCACCTCCACGATTACGCCGGCATTTTCCGCAACATCTCCAGATTTCACTTCCGTATATGCCCCGTCGGTGATCCCGGCAGATAGCTTAACCCGCTTCGGAGTGTCGCCGTCGAGCACCCAGACTCCCGGACCCTTCTGGACCTGTTTCTGAGTTCCCTTGTCTCCTATGCGTACACGCAGCGCCGCATTCGGCACACGGAGCACATTATTTTTTATGTTTGTCGTAATGGACGTGTTGGCCGTCATCCCCGGTTTGAGCTTCAGTTCGGGATTGGCTACCTGTATCACAACGGTATAAGTCACAACATTCTGCACGGTGACGGGAGCGTTGCGAACCTGAAACACGGCGCCCCTAAAGGTCATGTCCGGATACGCATCGACACTGAACTCAACATTCTGTCCAACGCTGATTTTTCCGATATCCGCCTCGCTGACACTTGTCTCGACCTGCATTTTTGTCAAATCCCGTGCGATTGTGAAAAGAGTCGGCGTCTGAAAACTCGCCGCGACCGTCTGCCCAACATCCACATTGCGGGAAATGACAACTCCGTCAACCGGCGAGAGTATGCGCGTATAGTTCAGATTGGTCTGTGCAGCACGCAGCGATGCTTTTGCGGCATCGACCTGAGCGGCAAAGGCATCATGGTTTGCCTCAGCCGTTTCGACGTCGCTCCTGGCGATAAGGTTTTTAGCGAAGAGCTGGCGGCTTCTGTCCCGCGAGCGCTGCGCATCCAGGGCATTCGCCTCCAGTTTGAGAAGGTTTGCCCGCGCCTGATCTGCCTGGGCCTGCAGGGTTGCCGGATCAATCTGAGCCAGAAGCTGTCCTTTTCTGACTGGGGAGTTATAATCAACATACAGGTTTTTTATCGTTCCGGACACTTGGGTGCCGACGAGAACGGTAGAAACGGCATTGACGGTGCCTGAAGCAGTAACTGCTTCCACAATATCGCCTTTTGTAATTTTTTCGGTCCGGTATTTCGGAGATTCATTGTTGCCGGACAGATACAGAAAAGCGGCAGCGCCAATCGCGAGAAGAAGAGCCGCGGCCATCAGCAGTTTTTTATTCCTGAGCATTGTATCCCATCCCTACGGCCTTCTGCAGATTCGCATAGGCGATATTATAGTCATACACCGCCTGATTGTAAGTCAATCTTGCGCCTGCGAAAGAGACCTGAGCGTCCGTGACTTCAATCGGGCTGCCGACGCCGGCGGCATACCGGCCGCTGGCCAGTTCGAGGTTTTCGGCTGCCTGTCTCACTGTCAGCTCCGCTGCAGGAATACGCTCGCGAGCTTCGACCAGATTCATGTAAGCGCTCTGCACTTCAAGGACAATGGACTGTCGCAGCACTTCGCGGTTTGCCTGAACCACGTCGAACTGCGCTCGTGCTTCAGATACCTGATGCTTTGTCAGAAATCCGCTGAAAATCGGAACAGATACGGCAACTCCCGCACTCCACCCCTCGTTTTTCGGATACTCATCGCCGGTTTTGTTATAGCCGGCATTTCCGGAGATGACCGGAAAGTATCCCTTTTGCGCAAGACCGATTGATTCCTCCGAGGCCTTCATGCGAGCTGTTGACGCCAGATAATCGGGCCGGTTCCGAAACGCTGCATTGAGAACTTCCGGCATGGCAATTTCACGCTTGATGACAGCCATATCGTCCTGAACCGAATACTCCGGCGCGTCAGGCATCCCCATCGCATTATTTAGTGTGACACGGGAAATTCTGAGCGCATTCTGGGCCTTCAGGAGGCTGACCTTCGCACTGCTGAGATCAACCTCAGCCTTGGTGACGTCGAATTTCGGCTTGATGCCGACCTCGAAGAATCCTTTGGCCCGCTGGAGATGCAGTTCGAAGGAGCGGACATTCTCGACGGCAACCTCGAGGTTCTTCTGCGCCTGCAGCGTGCCGTAATATGCTTGTTTTACGCTAAGAACGACCTGACTGAAAACGCTGTCATAGTCCGACCGCGACGCATCGGCGCCGAGGTTCTGAATGCGGACCTGGGCGGGGGTCTTGCCGAAATCAAAAATCATCTGCGAGAGATTCGCCCCCGCAGCGTACTGGTCATGGGGATTTGCTGAAAGACTTTTTCCGGCTGATGCGGTCGATGCAGACTTGATCCGGCTGTAACTGCCCGACGCGGAAATCTGCGGAAAATAGTTTGCCTGGGCCTGGCCGACGCGGCTTTCGCTCGCAGCCACAGCCCCCCTGGCGCCGGCAAGCGACGGGTGTCGGCTGAGGGCAAGGAGAATGCATTTGTTCAGATCAAGAAGCTCGCCATTCTGAATGCCGACAGTCGGGGACTTCCGGAGGGAATCGTTCTCAGGGTTCCCGGCAACCGCTGGCGCACTGTTCCGCCCCGCTTCAGGTTGCGCGGCGGGCGCTACTGTTCCGAAAAGAAGTGTTCCGCATATGACCAATCCCGTTATCTGCTTTCTGTTCATTATGCCTCCTGCCGAGCAGCGGCTTTTCGTGCCCTGCGATCTGCGCGCCACTGGAGATAGCGCGTCTGATATTTTTCGAGGTACAGATAAAAGACCGGCGTAATGTAAAGGGTTACGATCTGCGAAAAGAGCAGGCCGCCGACAACCGCAAGGCCAAGCGGGCGGCGGGATTCGGCGCCGGCGCCGAACCCCAGCGCGATGGGAAGCGTTCCCATCAGCGCCGCCATGGTGGTCATCATGATCGGCCGGAAACGGACGACAGCCCCCTGATAAATGGCATCACCCGGAGACTTCCCCCCGCTCCGCTGCGCCTCAAGCGCAAAGTCAATCATCATAATCGCATTCTTTTTTACAATCCCGATAAGCATAATGAGGCCGACGAATGAATAGACATTCAGCTCCAGCCTGAAAATGAAGAGGGTCAGGAGCGCGCCGAATCCTGCGGCAGGCAGCCCCGAAAGTATGGTTATCGGGTGGATATAGCTTTCGTAAAGAATGCCAAGGACGAGATATATGACAACGATCGCAAGGACGAGCAGAATCCAGAGTCCCCGGAATGAGTCCTGAAAAGCCTGCGCGGAGCCCTGAAAATTGGTGCTGATTGAAGCCGGCAGCGATTCTCCTGCCAGTTTGGTAACGGCATTGACCGCATCTCCGAGGGATACGTCCGGCTTTGTGTTGAATGAAATGGTTACTGCGGGGAACTGGCCTGAGTGATTCACCAAAAGCGGACCGATGTCCTGCTTCAAGGCTGCGACGGAGCTCAGCGGAACAAGCGCGCCTCTGGAAGATTTTATGTAGAGCATCGTGAGAGATTCGGGATCCATCTGAAACTCAGGGAGCAGTTCCATGATGACCTGGTACTGGTTGCTCGGCGCAAAAATGGTTGAGACCTGCCGGGCGCTGTAGGCGGTCTGGAGCGCTTCTTCAATCTGCTGCGCGCTGACGCCGAGCGCGGATGCCTTGTCACGATCGATGATGACATTGACCTGGGGATTCTTGATCTGCAGGTCACTGGTCACATCCTGCAGTGCGGGCAGCGCGGCCATCTTAGCCTCAAAAGCGGCAGCGTGACGGTACAGCTCTTCCGTGTCCGGCGACTGCAGGGTGAACTGATACAGACTTTTCGTAATCCGGCCACCGATGCGGATGGCAGGCATGTTCTGAACAAACATCTGGATGCCAGGCACCTGCGAGACTTTTGGCCGAAGCGCCTGGACGATCTCGTCGGCGCTCAAATCGCGTTCGGATCGCGGTTTGAGCTTCAGAAACATTCTGCCGGTGTTCCCGGTGGAGCTGATGCCACTCGGGCCGATGCTCGACATGAACGCTTCGATGTTCGGATCTTTGCTCACGATTTCCATCAGCGCGAGCTGGTGGGCCTTCATCGACTCAAATGAGATTCCCTGCCGGGCTTCCGTAAACGCAAAGAGCTGACCCGTGTCGTCCGTTGGCAGAAAGCCCTTCGGAATGATATAAAAAAGAACGCCGGTCGCGATGACGAGGGTGCCGGTAAATAACATGGTCGCGCGGCGGTGGCGGAGTACCGCCTGCAGGGTCTTCTCGTAGAATGCGAGCATTTTCTGAAAGAATCTTTCGGAGGACTGATACAATCTGCCGTGGCGTTGCTGATCATGCGGTCTGATATACCTGCTGCAGAGCATGGGCGTCAGGCTGAGCGATACAAATCCCGAGACCAGGATTGCAACGCTGATGGTCACCGCAAACTCATGCATGAGACGGCCGAGGATGCCGCCAAGGAAAAGCACCGGAATGAAAACAGCGACGAGCGACAGCGTCATCGAGAGAATGGTGAAGCCAATCTCTTTCGCTCCCTTAAACGCGGCCTCCAGAGGGCCTTCGCCTTTCTCCATATGGCGGACAATGTTTTCGAGCATGACAATCGCATCGTCTACGACAAACCCTACTGCAAGGACGAGCGCCATGAGCGAGAAATTATCGATGCTATAGCCGAGAAGATACATAACCGCGAACGTCCCGATGATCGAAAAGGGCAGTGCGAGGCTCGGTATTACGGTAGCGGACAGATTGCGCAGGAAAAGGAAGATGACGAGCACAACGAGTGCGACAGCAAGAAAGAGCGTAAACTTGACGTCATGAACAGAGTCTTTGATCGAGATGGAGCGGTCATACAGCGTGTTTATTTCAACCGTCCCCGGAATCTGCTCGCGGAGGGTCGGCAGCAGTCGCTTGATGGAGTCGACGATCTCTATGGTGTTGGTTCCGGGCTGCCGCTGGATGGCGAGGACTATCGCCCTCGTGCCCTTGTACCAGCCGGCGATTTTATCGTTTTCGACGCTGTCTATGACGCGGCCAAGTTCTTCGAGGCGGACAGGATTGCCGTTCCGATAGGCGACAATGAGCGGGCGATACGCCGCGGCATCATTCAGCTGGCCCGTTGCCTGAATGGAGAATGCCTGATTTGCTCCCTGCAGCGTGCCTGTGGGAAGATTGACATTCCCTTTGGATACGGCGTTGGCGACTTCATCAATTCCAATCTGGCGGGATGCGAGCGCTTTCGGGTCGAGCTGCGCCCGGACGGCGTATTTCTGAGCGCCGAATATCTGCACCTGCGCGACTCCGCTGAGCATTGAAATACGCTGGGCGATAAAGGTATCGGCATATTCATGAACCTTGTAGAGCGGGAACACGGTTGAACTGACCGCCAGATAGAGCACCGGCTGATCTGCGGGGTTCACTTTCCTGAAAGACGGAGGCGTCGGCATGTCAGCCGGAAGCTGACGAGCGGCCTGCGAGATCATCGCCTGAACGTCCTGGGCGGCGGCATCAATGTTCCGGCCGAGACTGAACTGGAGCGTAATTGACGTGACCCCCTGTGCGTTGGTGGACGTCATGGAATCGAGATCGGCGATTGTCGAAAATTGCCGCTCCAGCGGTGTAGCAACTGATGAGGCCATCGTTTCTGGCGTGGCTCCAGGAAGGTTTGCGGTTACGAGAATCGTCGGGAAGTCGACATTCGGCAGGTCGCTGACCGGCAGCAGGCGGTAGCCGACCAGTCCGAAAAGCACAATGGCGATCATGACCAGTGATGTCATGATCGGCCGCTTGATGAATACTTCCGAGATGTTCACCGGTCAGTCCTTGCTGTCCGTTTTTCCGGCCTTCGGTGCGGCTGCTGTCGGTGCTGGCGCGGGTTTGACAGGCTCCTTGATCTCCACTTTCTGACCGGGAACAACCCGTACATGCCCATCCGTGACGATGCGCTCTCCCTGCGTGACGCCCTGCGCAATGATCGATTCATTTCCATAGGTGCGCGCGACAACAACCTGACGATTTTCCGTAGTGAGGTCATCCTTGACGACGAACACATAATGCCCGTTTTGTCCTGTCTGAATCGCTTCGGCCGGGAC
>JBBIQQ010000113.1:2391-6409 GCA_037442225.1 Nitrospirota bacterium | reverse complement strand
CGAAGGATGGATAAAGGCGGTTTTCATGCGAAATAAAGGGAAGATCGCTTCTGACCGCGCCGTCGGCGTCGCGTTGTATGTTGATATGTCCGAGAGCCGCCGCCTGCCGCGCATGCTCCGGAAGTGGAGCCGTCAGAGCATCAGCCTTGTTGAACCGTTCCGCGCCGCTTGCCGGAAGGGAATTCTGCACGAGATAATCCGGAGCCGGTGAGAGCCTGTTTATCGCGCTTGATCCAATGACAAATGCTATCGGTTGCACAACATTCGGCGCGGCGGCAAAGGCATTCTGCAGGGCGGTATCCGAGTCAATGCGCTTTTCCGCATCTTTCAGCAGCGGCAGTACGACCTTTTTTAGCGCAGAGACGGAGGAGGTAACAATCACCCGCTGTATGCGTTTTTTTTCGTTTTCTTGCAACTGCGGAAAGAGAGCCGCGATCTGTCCGGGGTTCAGCAGCCCCGGATCAGTCTCAATTTTAAGTATGATATCCCGGATTTCCCGCAGCCCGGGATTCGGATCTTTTTCAGCGTAAAGAACGGTCAAGCCGATCTGATGAGCGCCGAGATCCTCCAACTGGCGGATGGCCTGTGCAAAATAGGTTCTCGGCCAGGGCCAGCTGCCGAGGCGGTTCGCGCTCTGCTGATCAATGCTTACAATAAGAATTGGCGACCGGCCGCTTTTTGGTGTGAGGCTGGCTCGCAGGTCATAGATCTGGTATTCAAGCCGCTCAATCGGCTCCCATGTCGTCATGAGAGCTGAAATGAATGCCACGGCGAGAGCCGCGAGGAGGAAACCATTTATCAGGGAGAATCGCTTCATGGGGTATTCTCTAACTTTGCCTCTACATTATTACACATGGGTGTCGCGTGTAAAGCGCTGATATTGCAGACATTCTCTCCGGACTTTCAGAGAGAAACTCCGGGAGATCCTGTAAAGCCAATAACAACAAGGGGTTAACGGGGCAATGCGCGCACGCCCTCACCGCTGTCAATGGAGCGCTTACGGACGCCAGACAAATATTATCCGGTTCGACTACAGCACTGTCCGCTTGCCATTCCGGACACAGCATCCTATAATTATAGGCATGATAAAAAGAACGCCGGCCCGGCGCCGGCAATGAAAGGAGATCTCATGAAGCGCGGCCTACTTTTTTTTGCTGCAGTTGTGCTTGCCATTTTTTCTCTTCTGGTTTCCGGGTGCGGCGACAAGCCGAAAGACGCGGCGAAGTCCCCGGCCCCAACCGCATCAGCTCCGAAAATAAACATGCAGGAAGGTCAGTGGGAGATTACGACAACGGCTGAAATGCAGGGCCTGCCTGCCGGGATGATGAAGCCTCATACCTTCACCACCTGCCTTACCCAGAAAGATCCGATCGCAAAAGACAAGGAACTGACTGACTGCAAGATGCAGGATATCCAGACGGTCGGCAATACGGTTTCTTGGGCCATCGTCTGCCCGAACGTGACGAGCAAAGGCACGATTACCTATGCCGGAACGACCTATGACGGCCTCATTGAGAGCGTGATGAGGGTGGAAGGCAAAGATATGACGACGAAGATGACGATGAAGGGGAAACACCTCGGCCCGTGCCCGGCTCCTGCTCCGTCACAGAAATAGTTAGTTTCAGGCATACAAATGCCCGGGCTGAGTCCGGGCATTTGTTGTGCTTAACTCTTTGATCGCAGATTCAGATCTTCCGTTTTTTCTCGCCCGCAGATTTTTCTCAGAACCGTGAGGCTGGACTTGATGCTCAGTCGCTCGCGAAGCTCTCGATCCTGATGCGCTTCCCAGGCTCTTCCCGGCCGTATTTCTCAACAAGCTGGTTCAGCATCGCCTCAAGCGTAATGCCGTGCGGCGGATTATTCGGCTGATGGTTTCTTGTGATTTTTTTGCTCATCTCTTAGTTGCGCGGGACAAAAAAAGCTAACGGTTCCGATCCTTCAATGTCTTGTCGATCTCGCGCTTTGCCTCGCGTTCCTTAATCGCCTCGCGCTTTTCATACTGCGCCTTGCCTTTGCACAATCCGACTTCGACCTTGGCATAGGGTCCCTTAAAGTAGAGCTTCAGAGGAATGAGCGTGTAGCCTTTTTGCACCAGTTTGCCGCGGATGCGCTCGATTTCCTTCCGGCTCATGAGCAGCTTGCGGGTGCGGGTCGGCTCGTGGTTCATGATGTTGCCATGGCTGTATGGGCTGATGTGGCAGTTCAGCAGAAAAACTTCGTTGTCCTTAATCAGAACATGGCTATCCGACAGGTTCGCACGTCCGGCTCGGAGCGACTTCACCTCAGTGCCGACGAGAACCATCCCCGCCTCTACCGAGTCTTCGATAAAATAGTCGTGGCGCGCTTTGCTGTTCTTGCAGATAACACCCATTGAATATTTATTATCACACATTCTCCCTTAGCAGTGCTCGACTGTGCTCCGCTCTCTTCCCCGCCCGCTTCTCACTTCCCCCTCAAATCGTATATAATTGCCGTGTAGTATCCGATGGGAGGATTCATGAAAAAAATTCTTGCTCTGATGCTTATTTTCCTCGTTTTTACCGCGGCTTGCGGCAAGAAAGAGGTAAAAAAGCCTACCGCTGATTCCCTGCTCGCGACCGAAGCTTTCGCACTTTCCGAAAAGATTCGCGCCGCGTATGTCGCCCGCGATATGTCCGCGCTTCGGGCGAACACAACCCCTGAGGGGTACAAAGCTATAGCTGAATCGATAAAGCCGTTTGATGCGGTGACGCTTGAGTTCAGGCCGCTGCTGTTTGATATTCGCGACAGCAAGATGACTTTGTATATATCGTGGTCCGGCACCTGGACAAAGCACGGCCAAAAGGCGGAAGAGCGGGGCCTTGTCACGCTCAGGCTGAAAGGCAGTCCGCTGAAGGTTGACGACGTCCAGCGGGCAAGTCCGTTCCGGTATCCGGAAGATTAAAATGCGGTAGTCAGAATCCAGCAAGCAGATCTCGGAAGGGAAGGATTACGGCTAAGCACCTCTTTTTTTCTTCGAGGTTCTAAATCCTGTCTTCTGCGGTTTGGTTTGTTTCTCTCCAGCTTCCCTTCCGTGTCGGCTGATTGATGCCCTCCTCGAGCAGCGCCAGAAACTCGCGGCGCGGTATTTCCCGGGCGCCAAGCCGCCGCAGATGAGACGTTGTGACCTGGCAATCGATAACCGTGCATCCCCATTGCCGCAGCCGCTCCACCAGAAAGGCAAAGGCCGCTTTTGATGCGTCGCTCTTTCTCGCGAACATCGACTCGCCGAAAAAAACCGACCCGACCGAGACACCGTAGAGTCCCCCGGAAAGTTTGCCGTCTGCCCAGCTTTCAACTGAGTGGGCTTGACCGGCCTTATGCAGACGAATATATGCCCTGACCATGTCGTCCGTTATCCACGTTCCGCCTTTGCCTGTCCTGTGGAGTTCTGCGCAGCTCCGGATGACCTGCTCAAAAGCCGTATCCATGGTTACCATAAAGGAGCCTTTTCTGAGGGTCCTGCGCAGAGAGCGGGAGATCTTCAATTCATCGGGAAAGAGCACGAGGCGCGGGTCGGGCGACCACCAAAGAATAGGCGAGCCCTCCGGATACCAGGGAAAGATTCCCATCGAATAAGCGATGAGAAGCCGCTTGATTCCGAGGTCGCCGCCAACCGCAAGCAGGCCGTCAGGCTCTGCCATATGCGGGGGCGGAAAGACGGCATCTTTGGGAAGTCGATACACGGGCATTTCAGGGCCTCATACGCTCGATACTTGTTGCTTGACAGGCCGGCTGCAGCCTGTTCGCCACCCTTGCGTTCTCAGTCCGCATAGGTAAAGGTGAGCTTGCCATCCCGGACGCTGACGGTTACCGATCCTCCCTTGCGAGCCTGCCGAAAATCATCTCTTCTGACAACATGTCCTTAATTTCGGTCTGTATAATCCGGCCAAGCGGTCTGGCGCCATAGCGTCGGTCGAACCCCTTGTCGGCGAGCCATGAGCGGGCGCTGTCGGTAAGCCTGAGGGTGATCTTCTTCGGCGCAATCTGTCGGCGCAGC
>JBBIQQ010000113.1:0-2353 GCA_037442225.1 Nitrospirota bacterium | reverse complement strand
CCTGCTTCATTATTTCCGAATTCAGCGCATTAAAGTGGATTACGCCGTCGAGACGATTCCGGAACTCGGGTGTGAAAAGGCGCTTTATCGCCGCCTCGCTTTTGTCCTGCGTGTCGGCGCCCCGGTCGCCGAAGCCGACAGAGCCTTTATCCATCTCCATGGCTCCTGCGTTGGAAGTCATGACCAGAATGACATTCCGGAAGTCGGCCTTCTTGCCGTTGTTGTCGGTCAGCGTTGCGTAGTCCATTACCTGAAGCAGAATGCTGAAAATATCGGGATGCGCTTTTTCAATTTCGTCGAGCAGCAATACACTATACGGATTCTTACGAATGGCTTCGGTGAGCATGCCACCCTGATCAAAGCCGACGTAGCCGGGCGGCGCGCCGATGAGTCGGGCGACGGCATGTTTTTCTATATATTCACTCATGTCAAAGCGGTGGAACTGAACGCCGAGCGCTGCTGCCAGCTGTCTGGATACCTCTGTTTTGCCGACGCCGGTCGGTCCGGTGAAGAGAAACGAGCCTATCGGCTTTTCGGGCAGGCCGAGGCCTGCGCGAGAGCGCTTGATTGCCGCTGCCAGCGAGCAGATGGCATTGTCCTGGCCGAAGACTACGCGTTTCAGTTCGGTCTCCAGGCTTCTCAGCTTTTCCATGTCGGAGGTTGATATGGTGCGTTCCGGAATCTTCGCCATTTTTGCTATCACCGCTTCAATGTCCGGCACGCCGACCGTAACGCGGGAAGCCCCCTCTTTTTCAGTATTCAAAAGCTTCAGCGATGCTCCCGATTCGTCAATGACGTCGATAGCCTTGTCTGGCAGAAATTTGTCGTTAACGTATTTTGCGGCAAGCTCCGCGGCAGACTTCAGGGCGGCAGCCGTGTATTTCACGCCATGAAAGTCTTCATAGTATGGCTTCAGCCCTTTCAGGATCGATATCGTCTCGGCAATCGACGGCTCCTGAATCTCTATCTTCTGGAAGCGGCGGGCAAGCGCCCGATCTTTTTCAAAATAATTCTTGTGTTCTTCATAAGTACACGCGCCGATGCAGCGCATCTTGCCGGAGTTGAGCACCGGCTTCAGAATATTGGAAGCGTCGAGAGAACCGCCGCTGGTAGCGCCCGCGCCGATGATGGTGTGAATCTCATCGATAAAGAGTATCGCTTCCGGTATTTTTTCGAGCTCGGCGATGGCCGCCTTGAGCCGCGCCTCGAAATCACCCCGGTATTTTGTGCCTGCCAACATGGCGGACATGTCAAGAGAGAAAATCTGCGAACTCTTGAGCAGCGCGGGAACCTTGCCTTCATGCACCCTGCGGGCGAGGCCCTCGACAACTGCGGTCTTGCCGACGCCCGGCTCTCCGACAAAGATGACGTTGTTCTTGCGGCGCCGGCAGAGAACCTGAATCATGCGCTTCAGTTCAGTATCGCGTCCGACGAGCGGATCGATGCCGCCCTCACGAGCCTTCTCGACCAGATTCACCGCAAAAAGTTTGAGCGGGTCTTTCGCCGCGGCCTTCTGCTTGTCCTGCTTGCACTCCGGCTCGCACAGCTCGGACTGATCCGGCGTCTGTTCGCGGTTGCTGTCAGATCCCGCGGCATTGCGGGAGATGCCGTGCGACACATAATTCAGGACATCCAGACGCGTAATGCCCTCCTTATCGAGGATGCGGACCGCGTACGACTCCTCTTCCACAAAAATGGACGCGAGCATGTCGCCCGAATCGACCTCTTTCTTTTCCGCCGACCGCACATGGACAAGCGCCCTCTGCACGACGCGCTGAAAGGCCTTGGTCGGATGGGGGTGCATCTCGTCACAGCCCGGCACTTTCGGGACATGCCTCGCAAGATATTCGTCGAGCGTCGCCTTGATGCGGAGGACGTTGCCGCCGCAGCTGGTAATGATGTCGATGCCCCTTTCATCGTGAATCACGGCGTACAGAATATGCTCAACCGTCAGATACTCTTGGCGAAGTCCTTTGGCCTCGCGGATGGTGGCCTGTATGGTAATTTCAAGCTCTTTGCTGATCATTCTCTCTCCATAACACATTTGAGCGGAAACTCATGTTTCCGGGCGAGCTCGTGTACTGCCAGCACTTTCATCTCGGCGATATCCAGCGGAAAGGCACCGCACACGCCCTTGCCGTTTCTATGAACGTGAAGCATGATCTGTGTTGCCTCAGCGGGTCGCTTGTGAAAGACGGCTTCGAGCACATAAATGACAAAGTCCATCGTCGTGTAATCATCGTTCAGAAGCACAACGCGGAAAAGCGGCGGCTCCTGAATATGTTCCCGGATGAGCGTTTCGGGCTTCCCCGTGGTTTTTGTCTGTTCCTTGTTCATTCGCGGGTCCGCTTCG
>JBBIQQ010000112.1:0-6645 GCA_037442225.1 Nitrospirota bacterium | reverse complement strand
GTATGGCAAGGAAGCAAATGATTTATGTTTACAAAGGATGAACACTTCATGATTAAAAAATGCAAGCTATGCGACAGCATTCTGCTGCTCGATTGCCGATATTATTGCGAAGCGGGAAAAATCTGCGAAAGCTGTTATGATTTGCGGATGCAGCCTGTGAACTAAAAGAATCAGGCCAGGTAGTATTTACAGGATTCCGGAGTGGGGGGGAACGCTCTTTTATGACAGCGCGGCAGGTCCCGTCCTGGAATCATCTAGACTCTCCTATAATTATAAGGAGAAGCGTTCAGGAGGTGTATGAGGAGCGAGCAGAATGCGGAAGGTCAGCGCCGCAAGTCGCCGATGTGCAAAATCGGCAAGGGAGGCGACTTGGAGCGCATCAGGAGCCGCGTGCGGGGCGCGAAGTTCTTCTGTGCAAAATGCGGTCGTGCTGCGCACGACCGCATTTATCTCTGCAAACCGACCGGGATTTGATCCTGCCAACCTCAAACAAGCGGGGGAGTCGGGGCAGATCGCCGTTAACCTTTTGGCTCCGGTCCCTTTGCCCGGCGGGGCGGTTATATGCCATTATTGAGGAAGCTGGCGAGCATGCACAATGATTATTCAAAGAGAAAGGGGCTCTTAAATACGCATGAACTATGCACTGTTGGTTCTCTCCTGCCTGGCTGTTCTGATTGCAGCATGTACTGCTGAAGCGCCCAAGGTGGTCATGCCGGAGAAGAAAATGACGATCACTGGTGCTTCGGCGCAGGCAATCGGCCACTGGAAGGCTATAACGAGGCCGAAAGAGGTGTCGCTGCAGGCGGTGCCCCAGACCAATGCGGTTGACCTCCGCTGTTACCGGGATGAGATGATTTGCGTAGAGACGCTTGCCAGTCTGTATCAGAAGTCGGATGGGAATGCGGACGATCGTCCGGCACTCTTTCCGCACCGGTTTGTATACAAGATAGTAAAATGGGATGAAGCAGGGCTGCGGGCAAAAAGTGAAACATCGGTTGCCGATGTTGAATTGAAGGTTTCATTCACCGACAAGACGGCTTCGCGCGCAATGATTGACGCCAGGGGTGCGGCAAACCAGACACTGGCATGGTCCTGGGTGCTGGAATAGCGCACAGGTGCAAAAGAAAAGGGCGGCTGTCCCCCCCCCTTTTTTTCGCTCCCGCCTGATCCATCCTGATACCCTTACCGGAACGGATGCTTAATGACGTGCCCTCTATTGTTGATGGTGATGCCCTGACCGGACTTGGTGGCTATTTCAACGATTTCGATTATCGGTTCGTTGACGGCACGGGCAGCGCGCCATTGCACAAGAAAACTTGGCGCATACCCGCCGCTCACATCTTTTTCCTGGACGAATATGTGCAGGACCGCGAGCGGTTTGATCTGTTTCGGCGCGGGAAGAAATGCCCGAATGAGCCTGCCGTCTTCGTCGTGGTAGTCGATGAATCTGACTGAAATCTCATGGGCCGGGTCTGTGTTGCGAATGGTCAGCGTCAGTGCCAGGTTAATCTTGTTCGGCTCGTTTCCAACATAGACAAAAGAGTGGGCCGGCACAAACACAGTCTGGCCTTTTGAAAGGTTTGTTTCTGCATATGCTGTCGGCGCGCTGATGACGGTGAAGAGCAGCAACAGTGCGGCAGCGAATGCGGCGCGGCGAATCATGGACATGGTTTTCTCCTTCCGGATTTACTTATTCTTAATCATCCCAGATGCAGCAGATCGTGTCAATGCAGGAGACGGTTTGGTATGATAAAACCTGCCCGATTGATAATGAGGAGGAGATGCTCCATGGCGCAGCTTGAATTTACGAAGGGGAAGTACCGCACGCCGCAAGACGCGCGCTCGCTGCTGAGCCGTATTTCTCCATCGGCAGCATTCTATTCGAAATTTCTCGGCATCGTGCTCAGAGCCAGCAGCGAGGCTAAACAGGGCAGGTATGGCAACAGAGAATGGGCGGAGACGAGCTGTGAAGTCATGAGCGCACTTGAAGCCGCCGGCGTCTATTTTGAGATTTCTGGAGTGGATTATTTCAGAAGTCTTGAGGGTCCCTGCGTCTTTATCGGCAACCACATGAGCACGCTTGAAACCATGATTTTGCCGGGGATTATCCAGCCGATTAAGGACGTAACCTTCGTTGTCAAGCAGGGTCTGCTGGACTACCCGGTTTTCCGGCATATCATGCGCTCACGCGATCCGATTGCTGTAGGCAGAAGCAATCCACGGGAAGACCTGGTCGCCGTAATGGAAGGAGGAGTCGGGCGACTTGGTGCCGGACGGTCGATAATCATCTTTCCGCAGACAACAAGGACTCCGGAGTTTGATCCTGCTCAATTCAACACCATCGGCGTCAAGCTGGCGAAAAGAGCTGGAGTTCCTGTTGTCCCCATAGCGCTCAGAACGGATGCCTGGGCAAACGGAACGGTTATCAAGGAAGTCGGGAAAATAGATCCAGCGAAAAAAGTTTATTTTCAGTTTGGCGAGCCTCTGCGGGTTCAGAGCCGCGGGGCCGAAGAGCATGAGGCGGTGGTCAGTTTTATTCAGAAGATGCTCGCGTTCTGGCAGAGTCCTTCTCCTGTCTGATAAGGGGAAGATAAAGCCGGAACGTTGAGCCGCTGCCGAGAGCGCTCTCAACGTTGATGAATCCGCCGTGCTGTTTCATGATTCCGTAAACGATGGAAAGGCCGAGGCCTGTTCCCTTGCCCACTTCCTTGGTGGTAAAAAAAGGCTCAAAAAGCTTTTGCAATATCTTGCTGTCCATGCCTGTTCCGGTGTCGGCAACGCTGATAAGAGCATATGTTCCCGGCTCCCCGTAGCAATATTGCCGAATGAAGTCGTCACCGAGAAGATACGGTTCGCACTGAATGCGCAAGGTGCCTCCGTGCGGCATGGCGTCGCGTGCATTGGTGATGAGGTTTATGAGCGCCTGCTCAATCTGCCCCCTGTCGGCATTGACAAGCAGTTCCCGATTGGAGGGCATAATGTCAAGCGTGACATCCTGCCCGATGACTTCTGCTATGATGTTTCCTGTGGATATTACAATGCTGCTCGCATCAACTGGCAGCATGGAGATCTTCTGCTGGCGGCTGAACGAGAGCAGGCGCTTAATCAGGACCGCCGCGCGCTCGGCAGACAGAATAATATTGCCGATATGTTTCTTCATCGGCGATTGTTCGGCAAGTTTGAGATCAACCATTGTGGCATATCCGAGGATTGATGTCAGGATGTTGTTGAAGTCGTGGGCAATCCCCGCGGTGAGGCGTCCGATTGCCTCCATCTTCTGCGACTGGAGCAGCTGTTGTTCAAGCTTCTTATGGCCGGTGATGTCGCGCATTATGCCGCGGTAGCCGATGATACTGCCATGATCGCCAATCATAGCACTTGAGGTGAGCAGGACATTAATATACTCCCCGTCGCGCTTCCGGAGCAGCACTTCGTAGTCTTTAAGGCAGCCGTCATCTGACAGTCGCTGAAGCAACTGCCTCCTCACGAGAGGATCTGCGTACAGATCCTGCTCTACGTTGAGCTGAAATACCTCTTCTTTTGTACTGTAGCCAAGCATTTCGACGCCGGCCATGTTGATATCGGTAAAATCACCATTCGGCAATGCCATATAAATGGCATCGCGGGAATCTTCAAAAAGAGCGCGATATCGTGCTTCGGACTCTTTGAGCACATTTTCAGCGTGAAGGCGCTCCGAAATGTTCCGGACATCTGCGACTGCAAAAATGGACCGGTCAATTTTGACTGTCTTGAGAGAAATCTCCACAGGAAAGACAGTTCCGGCGGCGGTCGCAAACGTGCTGGTAAAAGTTTCTTTCCGGAGTATACCAATCTGGGCGTCGGAAAAAAGGCGGGCCGCCTGCTCTTCAGTGGCGGGGTCGATCAGAGAGAAGAGAGTCCGGGAGCGCAGGATGTCCAGGCTCCTGCCGAGGAAGCGGCAGGCTGTTTCATTGCAATCAAGAATCTGCCCCGACGGAACTGCGAACAGCATGACTGCGTCGCTGCTCTGGTCAAGGAGCAGGCGGCTCCGCTCAAGATCCAAAATTAGTTGCTGGAGTTCAGGATAGCAGCTCTTGCTGACGGAGTGTTTGCTGAGACCGACAATCAGATGCCGCAATTCATCATGCTGGGCCTGCAGCTCAGAGGAGTCCGGCATAAAGCTCTTCTATGTCATGAAGCGTCGGAGTTCTTGGATTCGTCGCCATGCAGGCGTCTTTGAGCGCATAGCGTGCCAAAGCAGGGATCGCCGCCCTTTGAACTACGCTGCCGCCAAGACCAGCGGGGATGCCGTCGATGCTCAACAGAGCCGCAGCTTCACCGGCCCACCCAGCTTCAACAACACCAGGATCGATCACCAGGAGACTTTCCGTGAAGAGAAATTTCGCAAATATCTTGTTATCAGTTTCCGCGCTTTGCTGCCGAACGCGAACTCTGAAACGATAAGCTTTCTGAAGGGAAAAGGCCTGTCCATATTTTTTATGATAGTATAGCGCAAAAAGGCGATAAATCCTAAATCCGATGAGAAATAAAGAATGAAGAGGGAAAATGGTGGGCAGTCGCAGAATCGAACTGCGGACACGTGGCTTTTCAGGCCACTGCTCTACCGACTGAGCTAACTGCCCGTCCTGAACGGATAGATTACCCATTCCCCCGGAGGAAAGTCAAGACAGACCCGGCTTAATCGTCCGTGGGGTTAATATTCAAGAAAGTAAATATATCAGTATATTTATATTTGACATTTAGCACCTGTTCAAGTAAGGTACAAGTTATGAACATTGTTGCACCCTTGCTCGGTCAGCTTCTGATCAAGGCCCGGCTTATTACGGAAGAGCAGCTCGGCGAAGCGCTCCAGATTCAGAAGCTCCAGGGCAGGCGTCTCGGATCCGCACTGGTGAAGCTCGGCTATATTCCGGAAGACAAGCTACTTGAATTCCTGAGCCGCCAGTATAACGCACCCGCCATTCATCTCTCGCAGCACAAAATAGATACCGCTCTTTTGAAGATAATACCCTATGAAACCGCCAAAAAGTATCAGATGATACCGATTAACAAGGAAGGGTCGGCGCTCCGCATCGCGATTGCCGACCCTTCCAACAATTTTGCGATCGATGACGTGAAATTCCTCACCGGCATGAAGGTATCTGTCCATGTTGCTGCCGAATCAGCCATCAGGGAAGCCATAGATCGCTATTATCCGAAGCAGGAAACGGTAAAGGCGGGTGCGGGAGGAGGGGTAGCCGGCAAGGATGCGGCAAAGGATATCATGGAGGTCGATGACCTGAACAAGGTTATCGGCAGTGCCCTCGACGAAATAACGATTATCGAAGACAAGGAAGACAAGGATGTTCAGAAGGAGATTGACGCCCCGATAGTCAAACTGGTCAACGGCATGCTCATGAATGCAATTACGGCAGGGGCAAGCGACATCCATGTCGAGCCGGCGGAGGACATGGTCCGCGTTCGGTACCGGGTTGACGGTGTTCTGCAGGCGGTGCTCAAACTGCCGGTGAAGATCAAGAATGCCATCACATCCAGAATCAAAATCCTCGCGCATCTCGATATTTCGGAGCGGCGTCTTCCCCAGGACGGCCGCATCAAGCTCAAATTCGGCGACGGCCGTCAGATTGATTTCCGCGTTTCGACTTTTCCGAGCCTGTTCGGCGAAAAAGTAGTTCTCCGCATTCTCGACAAGAGCAATCTTCAGCTCGACCTTACGAAGCTCGGGTTTGAGGAGCAGGCTCTTCAGGATTTCATGGAGGCGCTCGAAAAGCCGTACGGCATGCTTCTTGTCACCGGACCGACCGGCAGCGGGAAGACGACCACGCTCTATTCTGCGCTTCAGGTTCTGAACAAGCCCGGAGTGAATATCATGACGGCCGAGGACCCGATAGAGTACAACTTCTTCGGCATTAATCAGGGGCAGGTCAAGGAAGATATCGGTCTGAGCTTTGCCGCCTGCCTGCGATCCTTTCTCCGGCAGGACCCAGATATAATCATGGTCGGCGAAATCCGGGACTTTGAAACTGCGGAGATCTCGGTCAAGGCTGCTCTCACCGGACATCTCGTATTAAGCACTCTGCATACGAATGACGCCCCGAGTACGGTAACCCGCCTGATTAACATGGGCATCGAGCCATTTCTCGTGTCGTCTTCCGTGGTCTGCATTATTGCCCAGCGACTTGCCCGCAAGGTCTGCGTAAACTGCAAGACAGAGCAGAATGTGAGCGACAGCGCGCTTCTGAAGCTTGGCTTTCCCGAGAAGTACCGGGGAAAGTTCAAATGCATGGCCGGCACCGGCTGCCAGCTTTGCAACAATACAGGATACAAAGGACGTATTGCCCTGTATGAAGTCATGTCGGTAAAGGACGCGCTCAGAGAGCTTGTCCTTCAGGGAGCCACAGGTCCGGACTTGAAACGCGAAGCGATGAGGCTCGGCATGCTGTCATTGCGCCAGAGTGCGATCCTGAAGGTGATGCAGGGGGTCACGACGGTCGAAGAGTTGATGCGTGTCACGTTTGAGGATTGAACCCGGAATTATCATCCCGCACGGTAGAACATGCTCAAAGCATTTCATGAACCAAGCCGGTTCGTGCTATCCGTCCGGACAAGACTTAACTGCACCGTCCGTCCGCTGAGCGGGCAGCG
>JBBIQQ010000111.1:0-6647 GCA_037442225.1 Nitrospirota bacterium | reverse complement strand
ATCAGGAAGGCCTCGATAAAGGCTGACAAGAAGGTTATAAAGGCACTGGAGCTTTCCGCCCAGCGCATCTGGGATTTCCATGAACAGCAGAAGGAATCGTCCTGGGCCGTCAACGTCGACGGGGCTCTTTTGGGCCAGATAGTTCGCCCTCTTGACCGAGCAGGGGTGTATGTGCCGGGCGGCAAGGCATCGTATCCGTCAACGGTTCTCATGAATGTTATCCCGGCGCAGGTTGCGGGGGTGCGCGAGCTCGCGCTCTGCGTTCCGACACCGGGCGGTGAAGCGAATCCTTATGTGATGGCTGCCATTCGCATGCTCGGCATTGCTGAAGTCTATCGTATCGGCGGCGCTCAGGCAGTTGGCGCGATGGCCTATGGCACGGCTACCATTCGCCGCGTCGACAAAATAGTAGGACCCGGCAATATTTATGTCGCTCTTGCAAAAAAAATGGTCTTCGGCGAAGTCGATATCGACATGATCGCAGGACCGAGCGAAATCCTTATTATTGCCGACAAGTCCGCCAATCCCGCGTTTGTTGCCGCCGATATGCTGAGTCAGGCTGAGCACGACGAATTAGCCTCTAGCATACTTGTCACCGATTCGCCCGAGATGGCCGAGGCGGTCACGCAGGAACTGCAAATTCAGATCAAGAAACTGAAGCGCCGGGCGATAGCCGAGAAGTCCCTGAAAGCCTTCGGTGCGATTATCCTTGCGGAAAACATCGCTGCGGCAGTTGCCATTTCAAATGCGATCGCGCCGGAACATCTTGAGGTGATGACCAAAAAACCGCAGGAGCTGCTCGATATGTTGAAAAATGCCGGCGCGATTTTTCTCGGCCAATGGACTCCCGAACCGCTCGGCGACTATTCTGCCGGACCGAATCATACGCTTCCGACCGGTGGGACAGCCCGGTTCTCATCCCCGCTAGGCGCATATGACTTCATGAAGCGCTCAAGCGTCCTGCAGTTCGACGCTAAGAGCTTCAGTCTGCTCGCCGATGCCGTTGAATGCCTTGCCGAAAGTGAAGGGCTTGAAGCCCACGCAAACACAATTCGGGTCAGAAAGGCGGCTCTCCCGCCAGATTCAAAAACAATAAACGCGAAAAAACAAAATAAAAGAGCGTAGAAACAACGACTTCTGATTCAGCACTTCCGCTCCTGTCTCTCTCTTGTTTTGCATTTAAGGCTCTCACGACATGGACTCGGACCTTCTCTCAAGGGAATCAAATAGCGTTGAAGGCAAAGGACCAAGATGAATACACAGGGCTCGCCTTATTCTTTGAATGTCACTCTGAAATCATCGCGCTCTCCAGCGACACGCTTCAGCATGACCACAATTTTCGTGTAATCGCTTCTCAGTGCTTTTTTTGAACGCCGCGATTGCTCCCAGATAATTTCGAACGGCCCTTCAATATCGGTCGTAAGCACGTCTGCCAAGGCATCAAGATTGCGGCCGAAGTAGTCCGGCAGCGGCAGCACCTTTGCAATTTCATCGTAAAATGCTTCTGCCGACTGAATGACCGTGCCGTCTATCACATACTTCTTCACTGGCATGCGGGAACCTCCACAAAAGTGCTGTAATGATCTACCGTCAGCATTCGCTTGCCTTCTTTTGAAAAGACGATACGCTTGGCACCGCGCTTGCCGCCCTTGTAATTCAGGTCGGCCTCACGCCACTTCCCCTTCGGCAGCTTTTTCTCAAAATTTCCGAACACGTCTCCGCCGATGCTTTTGCCTCTGAGCTCTCTGACCGACCAGATGTCCTTCCCCGGCTTCCATCCAGCATCCTTTGCCTGTTTCTTGGCAATAAACTTCGGCGGGAGATCCCGATGGCCGGAAGTATTCAGGCTATTCAGGATTTCCGCAAGCTCGGTCTCATCAATTTGAGAAGCAAGCTGTTTGCTCATCTGACGGGCGACGCTTTCGCATGAGGCGGAATATGCCGCAGGCGGACAAAGCAGCGTCGCTACCAGGCATGACGCCGTAAAAATAACGGCAACGAACTTATGCATCATCGGGCTCTCGCTTTCTCACGCTGGCGAACCTCTCTTTCCATCCAGTCAAAAATCTCGTTCGCAAGCGGCCGATGAGCCCGGATCATGCCTTCATCCAACAGATCTTTGTTAATAGTCGTCTGTGCGGTAAAAGCCCGTTCGGTGAGAGAGGTCCGCACACGCACTTCAATGGGCACCGGTATCGTCTTTTCATCCGAGGACTTGAGCCGATCCAGAGTATTCGCGGCAGGCCGTATTTCGAGGATGAACGGATCCCGCTTCAGTGCTTCTGAAAAAGCCGGGTTAATTGCTTCACTCCGCGAGATAAAGTACCCGTCCCATCGGGTGATCTGCACCTTGTCGCCGAAACGGTCGCGCGCCATTTTCGCGTATTCAAGGCCCATGCTTGGAGGAACAGCTATGGAAAATTTCGGATTTGGCGGATTTCCAGCAAGTATCTGCTCCCAGCAGTTCTCCTGTTTCTCGCAAGAGAGTCCCAGGCTGTTTTTCAGCGCGAGCCTCCGTGCATCAGCAAAATCGGTTGTTTTGCATGCAGAGAGCAGCACGCAGAAAAAACAGAGCAGTATTACTGGCGAAAAATGTGAACATCGAGGCATATGTGCATCTCCTTTGCGCCTGACAGAGGCGCTCATAAAGCAACCTGCTCTGTACTATGAGAAGAAAAACCCCTGAGTGTCAAGAGACATTGAGGCTGAGGAGTGAAAGGCTGCGTATTCGCTTGCATTTCCCGCATAAATACGATAGCATATAAACAAAGCGTGCTGAAGGCGCGCCCTTTGTTTCGGAGCTTATGTAGCAATCGGCAACATGCAGTAAAGGAGGCGCTTCATGGCGGTCACCCCAACCAGTTCAGCTTCGTCAATACAGGCTTTTCAGCAATCTCAGCAGGAAGAGCAGGCTGCTCAGCGCAAACGGACTCAACAGGCGCAACAGACCAATCAGGCGGCGAATCAGGATCGAGTTACCCTCCAGAGTCGCAGACAGGCGAGAACCGAACAGCCGGCGGAACCCGGAGGCGCTGCTCCGCAGCGGTCTGAAGCAGTGAATCGCCGACAGGCGGTAGCTGCATATGAAAGCGCAAACCGTGTCGCTCAGCAGACCGGAGGGGCAGAGCGTCAGAAGCAGAAGACGATTAACGAAATCGTCGGAAGATAGGCAAGTCTCTCAAATCAATCCTGGCTCTCCAGATTGGTCCAGAATCGATGCGTAATCAGGTAGCCGCCGCAGGGCGGACCGGAGCAATTTTCAGCAAAGTCGCACCCATCAATCCGGAAGTCGCATGAACCGCAGAGCAATGCTTCAATGTCCGGGAGTCTGAGGCGGGCATAGCCGGAAAAATCAGATTCGGCAAGCTTTCTCACGCGGACGCCCCGGAGTTCCCCTGCAGTAATATGACGGATCAGAAACGCATAGCCGCCGCACCGCTCTTCTTTCTTGCCGGGTTTATAGAATGCGCAGGCATCTTTGCAAACACGTCGGGTGAAGACTTCCTCCTTCACTTTGTCACGTCGGCGAGCCACTGAAGATAGTCCTCTGAACCCGCGACAACCGGCAACGCGATAACTTCAGGAACCGTATACGGATGCAATTCCTTAACCCGCTCTGAAAGCTCGGCAAACAAGGTTGTTTTTGTCTTGCAGATCATCAGCACCTCGGCATCATCCTCTATCTTTTCCTGCCAACGGTAAACTGAACGAATCCCGCGCACTATATTTACGCAGCCGGCCAGACGTTCTTCCACGAGCGCCCGGGCTATTTTGGCGGCATCTTCCTCGCCAGGGGCTGTAACAAAGACAACGAGAGAATCCATATATTCCATCCCTCCGCAAAAAATTATCATGCCGCGTCAGAGCACAAAAACGGCAATCCAGACGATAAGCCCTCCCAAGATTGTCGCAACAACTGCGCGCACCACCCGGTTGGCTTCCTGGCGATCAAGCGAAACATCATTAAGTTCTACTATCTGTTTTTTTAAAACTGTCAACGGTTTGTCGTTTATTGACAGCGTGATGGCTTCTCCGGAGACCGCGATTGCGGTACCGCTGACTCTTGCTCCCTCTGCCGTGAGCGCAGCAACCCGCATATTGAGGTAGTCAGGTTCTGACGGCGCTTCAAAGAGCTGCCAATATCCCCAAAACATCAGCAGAATGCCGATGACGATCAGAATATCTTTCTTATGTCTGCGGGAGACTCTTCCCATATCAGTTTTCCGCGGAGACTTTGCCATTTTCCAACAGCAAGGTTCTGGTTCCGTCCGGGGCTATCAGGACAACCGTCGGTTTAAAAAAGACGAAGTCCTGATGAAATGGCGTATTGACGACTCCTCCGAAAGAGCTGTTATCCCCAAGCGCAATGTGGATGGTGCCGAGAATTTTTTCAGCCTCCAGAATATTGTCGGGTCTTTTTGCCCGCTCATTTGTGCCGATGCCAAGCTCGGCGATGTTTCCGTTCTCCTCCCGTTCAGCCAGTTTGCCTCTAAGAACGACGGCATACGGGTCATCGCCGGCGACCTCCGCCACGCTCCCGCCTGAAACAGTAAGGATGACCGGGCTGTTCAACTCCAGAGTGGGTCCCCATCGGAGAATGAGCTTTCCTTCAGCGCTGCCCTCCAGCGGCGCGAAAAAAACCTCGCCGGCGGGCAGATTGCTGAATGCGCCGGGACGGGTCAGTATTCCTGTATCGGCCAAGACCTTGCGCCCTTTTTTCGAAAGCTTCAGGTACGACCCGTCGGGAGTCGATATCTCAACCTTTTCGGCCTCGCTCGCCTTCTTGGCAATTGCGCGTGTTCTTCTCGCAAGCGACCTCCAGTCTACATTCATCGGTCCGTCAAACATTGAAACATCAAACAGCGGCATACTCGCATACCGCGCGCCGCCAACGCGGGTCAGCAGTTCGCGAAACCGGGTATGGCTGGTTGAATAGTTAGCAAGCGCGATAACCGCGCTGACGGCAGTTTCAGTATGTTTTTCCAGTATTGAAGAGACTTCCAGAAGAATATCCTCGTCGGCTTTTTTCAGAATGACCGGTTCAAGAAGACGCGCTTTTTGGAGCGCGGCAACTGCTCTTTTGCCGAAAGCTGCCTGCCAGATTTCGACCGGAGGCTCTACCCCGTGCCCCCGTGTCGCGGGATACTGGAGATAGTGAACCTTCTTTGCAAAAGCACGGCCTACTTCGGCGGTCAGAAGCGCGACATCCTGCAACCGCAGGCGGCGGCAGCGCTCCGCGTCCGGAATCTCCTCATCAGGCGCAATGTTATCGGTAAACACCAGAACGGACTCGTGTGGCTTGAGGGCAAGGTTGGCGGTGTAGATAGATCGGATAACCGAGGTAAACATGCGCGCAGCCTCCCGTTTTGTTTCGCGGTGGTACAGCAAGTTTAATTATACCGGAGAATCAGTCAGGCGTGAACTGTCAGGGTTCCGCCCATTCGAATCTCCCGGCCGCCGAGGCCCCTGCTTTGAGCTGGCTTCTCAAAAGCTTACACAAACGACAGCTCCATCTGCTCTTTTTCTTCTCCCGGGAAGTTGATAGGGTAGTTATTGTCGAAACAGGCAAAGCAGAAATCGTCGGGATTCGGCAGCAGATTCTTCAGGCTCGGAATCGAGAGATAGGCGAGGCTGTCAGCCGTGATATATTTTCGGATTTCCTCTGTCTTGTGTGACGAAGCGATCAGTTCCTGCCGCGTCGGAGTGTCGATGCCATAAAAACAGGGGCCGACGGTCGGCGGCGAACTGATCCGCACATGAACCTCTCTTGCCCCGCCGACCTCGCGAATCATCTTCACAATTTTCTTCGAGGTCGTTCCCCGTACTATCGAGTCGTCGACGACAACCACCCGCTTCCCCTGAAGGATATCCCTCACAGGGTTCAGCTTGATCTTCACGCCGAAATGGCGGATGTGCTGTTTTGGCTCGATAAAGGTGCGCCCGACATAGTGGTTGCGGATCAGGCCGAAGTCAAACGGCAGGCCACTCTCTTCCGCATAGCCGATTGCCGCCGGCACGCCGGAGTCGGGAACCGGAATGACGATGTCAGCATCAACCCCCGTATTGCGGGCCAGTTCGCGGCCAAAGCCCTTCCTGACCGTATTGACGCAATTGTGGTTGTAGATATAGCTGTCGGGACGTGAAAAATAAATATATTCAAATACGCAGAAAGCGTTGCGATGGGACTGAAGAATGTGCCGTGACTCAACGCCGCGGGAGTTGATGATGACCATCTCGCCCGGTTCAATATCGCGGATATAGGAAGCGCCCATGATATCAAACGCGCAGGTTTCTGACGCAACAACATACGCGCCGTCAACCTTGCCGAGCGACAGCGGACGCACGCCGTACGGATCACGAACCGCCATCATTTCGGATTCATTGATGAAAAGCACGCTGAACGCCCCTGCCACCTTGCGGAGAGCGCCCGCGATTCTGTCATGAGAATCGAGATCTTTTGCCCGTGCTATATAATGAAGAATTACCTCGCTGTCTGATGTCGACTGGAAGATTGCTCCCTTCTGTTCAAGCTTCAGGCGAAGAGTGTCGGAGTCAACCAGGTTGCCGTTATGCGCTACAGCGATTGATCCAAGGGCATAGTTGGCAAGCAGGGGCTGCACATTTTTCAGGCCGCTGCCGCCTGCAGT
>JBBIQQ010000110.1:0-7156 GCA_037442225.1 Nitrospirota bacterium | reverse complement strand
ATTCAGGACATTATCGTCACGGATCGTTCAGGCACATTATACAGGGGGAGAAAAGAGAATATGAACCCGTCGAAGATCGCGCTTGCCGCAAAGACCAATCCACGGAGCTTTCGCGGAACGCTCTCTGAAGCGCTTGCTGATGCCCATGTATTTATCGGCGTCTCGGGTCCAAACATCATATCCAGCGCGGATGTCCAGCGCATGGCAAAGGATCCGATTGTGTTCGCCCTTGCGAACCCCGATCCCGAAATTGCTCCGGAAGATGCGCTGCCCTATGCCCGCATTTTGGCAACTGGCCGCTCCGACTATCCGAACCAGGTAAACAACAGCCTTGGCTTTCCGGGGATATTCAAGGGACTGCTGTCGGTGCGCGCGAAATGCGTGAATGATGAAATTAAATTTGCGGCGGCGAAGGCAATTGCCTTAGTGGTGAAAAAAGAGGAGCTCAATGAGGACTATATAATCCCGAGCATATTCGACAAGAATGTGGTAACGGCAGTTTCCGATGCCGTTGCCGCAGCCGCACGCAAGACGGGTGCCGCGCGCCTGCAGCGGCATGAGGAAAGTCATGCCATGTGAGTTCTGTTATGACCGCCATGTAAGCCTGATGCTTCTGTGCGTTTTCAACGCGTGACAGCAGATTTTCACGTTTTATAACGCAGCAAAGACACTTTTTTATGACTGAGCCGTATGAAATCATCCCGTTTTATGATATGAAGCAATCGGCATTGTATTTGATTTTACAGAACCGGCGCAGGCTGCGTGCTCCGCAAGCAGTGCTCCGTTTCAACGCGCATCGCCGCACCCGCATTCGTACCAGGCACGGTCATTGCCGACTGTGCTGATAAACATCGTGAGGAGAACTCGTGAATATGTCAACCGAATCGAATGAATGCACCTGCTCGTGTCTCAGTTTTTTCGACAATCCCGTTACAAAGAAACTGCTCATGGCGCTGACAGGATTCGGCCTCATCGCCTTTCTGTTCATCCACCTGATCGGCAACATGTCCCTCTATGCCGGACCGGGCGGAATAAACGTCTATGGCCAGACACTGCACTCGCTGCCGCCGGTCGTCTGGGCTTTCCGGGGAGTACTGCTGTTTCTGTTGATCATTCATGTCTGGTTCGGCATCAGGGTCACGCTCGAAAATCAGGCTGCGCGGCCGACACACTATGCCCGTCGAGAATACCGGAAAGTATCGCTTGCCTCTCGCACGATGATCTGGACCGGAATCGTCATCGCCCTGCTCCTCATCTATCACATCCTGCACTTTACCGTTCAAATACTGCATCCAGATACGGCCGCGCGTATTCTGAAAGATGCGATGGGCCGCCCCGATGTTTATACGATGGTCGTTGCCAGCTTCAGTAAGACCTGGGTTTCCCTTCTCTATGGTGTCTGGATGTTTGCCATAGCCCTGCATGTTTCGCACGGCATGCACAGCGGGTTACAGACAATGGGACTCTCGAACGACAAGACCCTGCCGCTCTGGTCGAGCCTCGCGCTCTGTGTTGCGGCGTTTGTTTTTATCGCTTACGCGTCTATACCGGCAACCATCCTGACCGGTATAGTGAAATAAGGAGGAACGACCGTGATACTTGATGGAAAATGCCCGTCCGGTCCGCTCGCGGAAAAATGGGACAACCACCGCCAGGATATGAAACTGGTCAATCCGGCGAACAAGAGAAAATACAGAATCATTGTGGTCGGCACCGGCCTGGCTGGAGCATCTGCTGCCGCAACCCTCGGCGAACTCGGCTATAACGTCGATGCGTTCTGTTATCAGGACAGTTCACGACGCGCCCACAGCATTGCGGCGCAGGGCGGCATCAACGCTGCGAAAAACTATCCGAACGACGGCGACAGCATTTTCCGCCTCTTTTACGACACAATCAAGGGCGGCGATTTCCGGGCCCGCGAGGCGAATGTTTACCGCCTCGCTCAGGTCAGCAGCAACATCATTGATCAGTGTGTCGCCCAAGGCGTTCCCTTCGCGCGAGATTATGCGGGATACCTCGACAACCGTTCCTTCGGCGGTGCTCAGGTATCGCGCACCTTCTATGCGCGGGGACAGACTGGACAACAGCTTTTGCTCGGAGCATATTCGGCGCTTTCCCGTCAGATACATGCCGGTACGGTCAGGATGCATACCCGCACTGAAATGCTTGATCTCGTCGTCGTCGATGGACAAGCAAAAGGCATAACCGTCCGTAACCTGGTAACCGGACAAATCATCTCCCATGCCGCCGATGCGATCTGTCTCTGCACCGGCGGGTACGTCAACGTCTATTACCTCTCGACTAACGCGCAGGGCTGCAACGTAACCGCAAACTACCGCGCATTCAAGAAGGGCGCCTTCTTTGCGAATCCCTGCTACACACAGATACATCCGACCTGCATCCCGGTCTCCGGCGAGCACCAATCAAAACTGACGCTGATGTCCGAGTCGCTCAGAAACGACGGCAGGGTTTGGGTTCCGCTGCAAAAAGGTGACAAACGTCCGCCGCACGAGATACCGGAAAATGCGCGTGACTACTATCTGGAGCGCAAGTATCCGAGCTTCGGCAACCTCGCGCCGCGCGATATTTCATCGCGTGCGGCAAAGGAAGCCTGCGATGAAGGTCGCGGCGTCGGCCCAGGCGGCTTCGGCGTCTATCTCGACTTCGCCGATGCCATCAATCGCCTCGGAGAGGATAAAATCCGTGAACGGTACGGCAATCTGTTCGAGATGTACGAGCGCATCACTGATGAAAACGCCTATAAACAGCCGATGCGCATTTATCCAGCCCTTCATTATGCAATGGGCGGGCTCTGGGTGGACTATAATCTTGAAAGCAATCTCAAGGGACTGTTCGTCCTCGGCGAGGCGAACTTCTCTGATCACGGAGCCAACCGCCTGGGAGCCAGCGCGCTCATGCAGGGACTTGCGGACGGCTACTTTGTCATACCATACACCATAGCTAACTATCTATCGCAAACTAAGCCTGGCAAAGTGACGACAGACCACCCTGAGTTCGACAAATCGAGGCAGGATGTCGGGAATCAGATGAAGAAGCTCATTTCAATCAATGGCAAAAAGACGGCGAAGGAATTTCACCGGGAACTCGGCAGGGTCATGTGGGAGTATGTCGGCATGGAGAGGAGTGAACAGAGTCTGAAGAAGGCGCTCGAAATCATCCCTGGCATTCGTGAGGAATTCTGGAGAAGCGTCAAAGTCCCGGGCTGCGGAGCCGAGCTGAACCAGGAGCTCGAACGCGCGGGACGAATCGCGGATTTCCTTGAATTCGGCGAACTGCTCGCTCGTGACGCGCTGTGCCGCAATGAGTCCTGCGGGGGACATTTCCGCGTGGAGTACCAGATGCCGGACGGCGAAGCAAAACGCGACGATGAAAACTTCAGCTATGTTGCAGCGTGGGAATTCAAGGGTGTTGACAAAGAGCCGACGCTCCACAAGGAGCCGCTGGCATTTGAAAACGTACATCTCGGAATAAGGAGTTACAAATAATGAACCTGAACCTCTATGTTTGGCGACAGAAAGGCCCGGATGCTCCCGGAAAACTTGAGCAGTTGCGGGCAAAAAATATCAGCCCCGACATGTCGTTTCTTGAGATGCTTGATGAAGTCAATGAAGAACTGATCAGAGAGGGCAAAGAACCGATCGCGTTTGATCACGACTGCCGGGAGGGCATCTGCGGTGCCTGTTCGCAGGTAATTAACGGCATTCCGCACGGCCCGCAGAAGCGCACCACCGTCTGTCAGCTCCATATGAGAAAATTTAAAGACGGTGATTCCATTTATATCGAGCCGTGGCGGGCGAAGGCGTTTCCGCTCATCAGGGATTTGATAGTTGATCGAAGCGCGCTCGACCGCATCATACAGGCGGGCGGCTATGTATCCTGCCACACAGGCGGCGTGCCGGACGCCAATGCCATTTTGATCCCGAAACCCGACGCTGATATTGCAATGGATGCTGCGGAATGCATCGGCTGCGGAGCCTGCGTTGCCGCCTGCCCCAACGGCTCCGCAATGCTCTTCACTTCTGCAAAGATCACACAGCTTACGAGCCTGCCCCAGGGCAGGGCTGAAGCGGCCAGGCGCGTATGCGTCATGACAGAGGCCATGCTGAATGAGGGCTTCGGCAACTGCAGTAATCATTACGAATGCCAGGACGCCTGCCCCAAGGGCATCAGAGTGTCGTTCATCGCCAAATTGAACCGGGAATTCATCAGGGCGCAGGTGAGCCATCTCTGATAGTTCACAATTATATTTACCTGTATTCCCTGATAACAATGATAGAATGGAATTAGAGACATCACATTTTATGGAGGCAAGATGAGTATATTCTCTTCAGAGCTTTTGCAAAACATGTCCATCCGCAAAAAAATTGCGCTCATCAGCGCTCTCGTCGTTTTTCTCGTATACATGCTTTCCACCTTTGCGACTTATATCAAGGCGCAGAGCATTTCGGAAAGCTCTTCGGTCAAAGCGCTCGCAACGGAGACCCGGCTTGTGAAAGACATGGTTGCGGTCTTTAACGACAGCGCGAAAAACACGGCGGACAAATTCTCCTCAATCTTTATTTCCCTCTTCCCTTCAGACGTGACCCTTGATGAGTCGAAAACGCTCAAAATCGGAAATATTGACGCGCCGACCGTACGGGCAGGCTCGGCAGTCCTTAACATGAACTTTGAACAGGTCGACCGTTTTACCAAAATGACGAATGGTTCTGTCGCAACCATCTTTGCCCGGAAAGGTGACGATTTCGTCAGGATTACGACGTCACTCAAAAAAGAGGACGGCTCACGGGCGGTCGGCACTCTGCTGGACAGAAACCACCCCGGCTATCGGAAACTGCTGAGCGGTGAGGTTTTTCTGGGCAAGGCAAAATTGTTCGGCAAGGATTACATGACAAAATACACGCCAATTAAGGACAAGAACGGAAAGACCATCGGCAGCTTTTTCATAGGATTCGATATCACGCAAGATCTGAAGACCATGGTGACAACCATAAAAGCCCTCAAGGTCGGAGAAACCGGATATTTTTATGTTCTTGACGGCAGCGATGCAAAGGCCCGCGGCACGCTGCTGGTGCATCCTGCAGCGGAAGGCAAGAATATTCTTGATGCGAAAGACGCCGATGGGCGGGAATTCATCAAGGAGATCACCGACAAAAAAGAGGGCGTCCTTAATTACCAATCGCTGAACAAGGAACTGGGTGAAACGCGCGCCCGAACCAAGCTTGTCTACTTCACAAGTTTCAAGGACTGGAACTGGGTGATAGCGGCTGAAGGATATACGGATGAGATCCTGGCAGACAGCGTGGTAATCCGGAACACGATGTTTGTCGCGGCTCTGCTCGGCACGGTAGTCATGAGCCTGGCACTCTTTTTCGTCCTCGGCGTAACGATAAAACCGCTGGTTGTCCTGACTGGCGATGTGCAGAAAATAGCCGGAGGGGATCTGCGTATTACCGTTCCTGTGAAAAGCACCGATGAGATCGGAACTCTCTCCAGAACAATGAATACCATGGTTTCTTCCCTGAACGCAATGATTAACGACATGCTGCGGTCTTCGGGCGACGTGTTCAAAACGGTTGACGTGCTCCGGTCACGGGCAACGCAAAGCACCGAAGGTGCGCGAATTCAGGCAGGCCAGGCTACACAGATCGCGACCGCTGCAGAAGAAATGAGCCAAACCATCACTGATATTGCAAAAAATGCGTCGGACGCTTCGAGTGCTGCGGAACAGGCGCTCAGTACCGCGACAAAAGGCAAAGAAGTTGCCAACGGCGCGGTTGAGACGGTCGGACGTGTTCATACATCCACGGTCGGACTGGCAAACACCGTCGATAAACTGAACATCAGGGTTGGCGAGATAGGCAACATTGTCACGGTCATCAACGACATCGCCGACCAGACGAATCTGCTTGCGCTGAATGCCGCGATTGAAGCGGCCCGCGCAGGGGAACAGGGCCGGGGTTTCGCGGTCGTTGCCGATGAAGTGAGAAAACTTGCCGAGCGCACCATCAAGGCAACTTCGGAAATTTCGGAAAAAATTTCGGGTGTGCAGCGGGAATCCGAGCAGACCATGCAGTCAATGAATGAATCGTCGCAGCAGGTTACCGAGGCAACCGACTATATCCGGCAGGTCGGCGGCTCGCTGAATGACATATTTGATGCCGTGCAGCAGGTTCGCGAGCAGATAATCAGAATAGCAACCGCGGTGGAAGAGCAATCTTCCGTTTCAGAGGAGATTGCGAACAATAGTGAGAAGACTGCTTCCATCGCGCGCGATCTTGAACGATATGCTGACGATGTCGCTCGTGAAGTTGATCAGCTGGCAAGAGTATCAGAGGCCCTTCGTTCCGCGACATCCGGGTTCAAAACAGCGAGCTGATAAAAATCACTGTCTGAGTTGACGGATGCATTGAGACCGCTGCACACCCGGTCTATGCGATTTTCCATATATTAAGCATGCGGAAAATTTATAGCAGAACGGCGGGCATCATGCCACGCACGGCATTGCAGAGAAAGAGGGCATCGGCAGAATGGAGATCGGCAATCGTCAGGATATTTTCATGAGCATTCGGATGTGTTTCCAGCACATGCCTGCGATAAACACCGGCAAGGAGGCCTGAATTCACCGGAGGCGTCAGGAGCATGCCGTTCTTCTCGATAAGGACGTTGGCAATGCAGCCTTCGGTTATTTCTCCGCGCTCATTCTGAAAGAGAATATCAAACAAGCCCTGCTCTTGAGCCTGTCTGAGTTCGGTTGTGTAAAAATCCCGCCGCGTGGTCTTATGATATAGGAAAACATCGTCGGAATCGACGCGCTTGTCCGAAATGCCGACACGCGCAGGCAGAAAGAGAGGATCCTCCAATTGCGTTGCTTCGATGGTCACAGAGCCGTCTCGCGCAAGTAGCAGCCTCACCCTCTGCGGGGCGGAAGCATCAAGCTGTTCAATGAACGTGTCAAGCCCGGCTCGCACCTTTTCTCTTGAGAAGATGAAACCAAAGTAGTCCGCCGAAGCGGCAAGGCGGTCAAGATGCAGGTCTATCAATCGGAAGCCGTTCTCATACCGGAGTGTCTCGATAAGCTGGAATGCAAACGATGCAGCTTCGGTAATCTCAAGAAATCCGGCTTTCATAAGACACT
>JBBIQQ010000109.1:0-7165 GCA_037442225.1 Nitrospirota bacterium | reverse complement strand
AGGCCCAGCTTATCCTTGCGGACGAACCGACCGGCAACCTCGACTCCAGAACGAGCGCCGAAATCATGGATCTTCTTGCCGCACTCAACCGGGACGAAGGCATTACGATTGTTATCGTCACCCACGAGCCTGACATAGCCGTGTATGCCAGGCGGGTCATCCGCTTTCTTGACGGCCGCATTGTCAGCGATGAACGCAGGGAGGTGCGGGCATGATTCATCTGGGCGCGTCGGCAAGGGTCTCTCTGCGGGCACTCAGGGTCAACAAGCTCCGTTCCTCACTCACGATGCTCGGCATCATCATCGGCGTGGGCGCGGTCATTACCATGCTGGCGGTCGGCACGGGCACGCGGCAGCAATTGGCTGAACAGATCTCCAGCATCGGCAGCAATCTGATAATCATACTGCCGGGCTTCACGTCGGCGGGAGGCGTGCGAATGGCAACCGGCTCGCAACCGACGCTTTCACTGTCTGACGCGGAGGCAATCGAGCGGGAATGTCCTGCCGTTGAGGCGGTAGCTCCCATGCATGGCGGGGGCGCTCAGGTTGTATCCGGCAACCTGAACTGGGCGACAACCGTCACCGGAACAAGTCCGAGCATACTTGACGTCAGGGAATGGCCGCTGGCATCAGGCAAGGCTTTCACAGAACAGGACGTGAAGAACTCCGCCAAGGTTGCACTGCTCGGACAGACCGTCGCCGATTATTTATTCGGAGACAGCGATCCGGTTGGACAGATGGTCAGGATTAAGAATGTTCCGTTTGTGGTCAGCGGTGTGCTTGCCGGCAAGGGGCAGAGCCCTTCCGGTCAGGATCAGGACGATGTGATATATGTACCGGTCACAACCGCGCAGAAAAAACTCTTCGGCACCGCGTTTCCCGGCAGCATAAGAAGCATTATGGTCAAGGCGGCAAGCACCGGAGATCTATCGGCAGCGGAGGAACAGATTGCCTCACTGCTCCGTCAGCGCCACCGCCTTGGAGCCCGGCAGGAAAATGATTTCACCGTGCGCAACCTCACCCAAATCATGGAAGCTGCGGAAGAGCAGCAGAGGCTCATGACGATTCTGCTCGGCTCGATTGCTTCAATCTCCCTGCTGGTCGGCGGCATCGGTATTATGAACATCATGCTGGTTTCCGTCACGGAGCGGACGCGGGAAATCGGCATAAGGATGGCGGTTGGAGCCAATACCATGGATATACGCGCTCAATTCATGACTGAGGCGCTCACCCTTTCGCTTATCGGCGGCATCCTGGGCATCATTGTCGGCATTGCGTGCGCGCAACTCTACACGATCATTTCAGGAAAACCCACAATCATATCCATGCTTTCGGTCCTGCTCTCATTCAGTTTTTCCGGACTGGTCGGCATTTTCTTCGGCTTTTATCCGGCGTATAAAGCATCTCTGCTGAATCCGATTGACGCGCTGCGATATGAATAACCATTGTGCAGTCGTGCGTCAGACACCCGAGTAGGAGGAACAGCACCACATGAGATGGTTTTTCGTAATTTTTTTCTCCCTCTACGCGGCCATGCATTTCTATTTTTTCCTCAAGATGCGCCGCGCCTTCAGACCGGGGCGCACAGTCTCGATTCTCATAGGGCTGAATCTTGCTCTGCTTGTTCTCTCGCCGGCCGCCGCGCGCATGGCTGCCCGGGAACTGATCCTCCCGTGGGCATATCCGCTCAGTTACGCGGCCTATTTCTGGCTGGCGTTCATCTTCCTGTTCTGCTCGACGGCGCTCCTCATGGACAGCCTGCGTGCAGGCGTCTGGCTCATGGAGAAACTGCGCAAATCCAAAAGCAGGGGGAAAAAAACCAAAGCTGCCCGGTCCGCTTTTGTGGTTCCAGCCCTCGCTGCTGTGTCAATCTGCGTTTACGGATACCACGAAGCGCGTGACATACAGGTCGAACATATGGAGATACCTACGCACAAGCTGACGGAACGTGTCAGGATCGCTCAGATTTCCGATGTTCATCTCGGGCTCATCATCCGTGAAGATCATCTCGGACGCATTGCCGATGCGATCAGGAAAGAAAAGCCGGACATGCTCGTCTCAACCGGCGACCTTCTGGATGCCGACGACGGGCATCTGGACGGGCTGGAAAAGCCCCTGCGCCAAATCAATCCCCGCCTCGGAAAATTTGCGGTGCTCGGCAACCACGAATTCATCTGGAGTGAAAAGTCTTCAATGGATTTTATGAAAAAAGCCGGTTTTCGTGTCCTGAGAGCTGATTCGGCGGCAGCCGGCGACAGGCTGATAGTCGCCGGAGTCGATGACCCGGCAGCACGCTTCTTCACGGGGGCGCACGAAACCGACGAAAGGAGATTTTTGCGCTCGCTGCCCCAGGACAAATTCATTCTCTTTCTGAAACACCGCCCCACGGTTGACCCTGACTCGCACGGATTGTTCGATCTCCAACTTTCGGGGCATACCCACAAAGGACAGATTTTCCCGTTCAGCCTCCTGACATGGTTTTACTATCCGCAGCACGCGGGGAAGCTGTCTGTTGTGGATGGCTCTTTTCTCTACGTCAACAGGGGAGCGGGCACGTGGGGTCCGCCGATACGGTTTCTTGCGCCGCCGGAAGTTACGATTATCGATCTTGTCCCGCAGGCGCCGTTACGGGAGCAGCAGCGGAGGTATCAGTGAAACGCCGCATGATAAGACTCCTCGGGATGGCAATCAGCAACGCTGCATTGATGCTTGGATGCCTCCTGCCCCTGTGCCACGCGAGCGAAAGCAGCCCGAAGGAAATCACCCTTGCGGGCGGGCTGAAAGAAGCTACCACGGAAAGCCGCCTGGTGAAGATATTCTCTTATAACCCTGAAATCGCGGCGGCCGATGTGTCTGCCGCGTTTTCACGGTTCCTGCCCACTGTCAATGCAACAGCCGGACAGACGTGGATCGCCTATCAGCCGGGGGCGTTTGCCGCCCAAAGCTCTTTTTTTACGGCAAACCGCTCGTCTTTTTCATACGGAGTAACCGCTACGCAGACACTGTTTGACTTCGGAGCCCGTTCGTCGCTGTATCAGGCGGCAAAGACATCGCTTGAGAGCGCGAAGCTCGACTCCCGGCGCGTCAGAAATGCCGTCGCGCTCGACTTTATCACCGCTTACTTCACTCTGCTTGAAATCGAAAAGATGGAGGCTGTCGCAGGGAAAGAAGTCGAGTCGCTGAGCAGCCACATGCAGGTTGCCCATGCTTTATACGAAGCGGGCGCCATCACCAAAAACGATCTTTTGCAGGCAAAGGTAAGGCTTTCAGACAGCCGGCAGCGGCTCATCGCCCTGCATAATCATCGTTCCCTCGCCGTGTCTTCTCTGAACACCATCCTGGCGCGCCCGCCCGGAGCAAACCTGAAGGCGGTCGAAGTCGCCTATGAGTTGACGGCATCCTTCTCTTTGCAGCAGGCATGGGACATGGCCGCTGAGCGGCGCAACGAGGTCGCGGCATTCTCCCATGAAATCACCGCCATGGAGCTGCAGGAACGCGCAAAGAAGGCGGAATATTTTCCGAAGCTCATCGCCTCAGGCGGCTATGCCTATGGAGAAAACCGCTATCAGATGCATCAGGACAACTGGTCGCTGATGCTCGGTTTGAATATGAATATTTTCAGCGGCGGACTCACGAAGGCAGAGACGTCAAGGATTCAGCACCGCCGCGGGCAGCTCATCGAAAAGAAACGCAAGCTGCTTGATGACATCAGGCTTGAAGTTGAACAGTGGTACCGGAATGAACTCAATGCGCGCGAGCGCGTTGCGGCAACAAAAGACTCGGTTGAACAGGCGGAGGAAAATCTACGGATTGTCAGGGTCCGTTATAAAGAAGGGGTCGGCACAGCCACCGACGTGCTCGATGCCATTACCCTCCGCACCTCTGCGGAGACGAATTATTTCCGCGCACTGTATGATATGCGCCGCTCCCATGCGGGACTGCTGCATGCCATCGGCGATGATCTTGCCGCTGTTTACAAATAGAGGAGTTGGATCATGAAAGAAATGCTTGCCGCCGCAATCGGAAACAGAAAAAAAGTCACCACTGGCGCACTGGGTGTTTTCCTTTTGATCAACGCCGCTGCGTTGTTTTTCTATCTCGACTACAAGGCAGCGCATGTCTCGACTGACGACGCTTTTGTGGAAGGGAATATCCATGTGATTGCCCCGAAAATCGGCGGAACAATCAGAGCCGTGCGTGTGACGGACAATCAGGCGGTAAAAAAAGGCGACCTTCTCGTCGAGCTGGATGAAGCGGATTACGCCGCAAAAACGAGCGAACAGCAGGCGGCTGTCATGACCGAACAGGGGAAACTGGCCGAACAGTCAGCGAAAATCAGCGCAAAACGGGCGAATCTGGCTTTGCAGGAGGCCAATCTTCGGCAGGCCGAGCTGGATATCCAACGAGCGGAAAAACTGTTCAGAGAGGATGCAATCTCCAGAGAACGGCACGAAAAAACGAGAACCGCTTATGATGTAACCCTGCACCAGGTGCAGGCTGCCCGGGAAGAACTCCGTCAGGCCGAGTCGTTTCTTGGCGCGCAGACAGCCGCCATCCGGGAAAAAGAAGCGAAGCTGAAGAAAGCGGAACTCGATATTTCCTATGCAAAGCTGTTTGCGCCGGCCGACGGCATGGTCGCAAAAAAGAGCGCGGAGATTGGCAATCAGGTGCAGCCCGGCCAGGCGCTCATGGCGGTGGTGCCGCTCGATTCCGTATGGGTGGTTGCGAATTTCAAGGAGACCCAGCTCGAAAAAATCCGCGCCGGACAGAAGGTTGAATTCGAGGTCGACAGCTATCCGGGGAAAAAGTTCACAGGCAGAATCGACAGCATCATGGCCGGAACAGGAGCTGTCTTCTCCCTCTTTCCCCCGCAGAACGCAACCGGCAATTATGTAAAAATCGTTCAGCGCGTACCGGTCAAGATTATTATCGACAGAAACAGCGATCCTGACCACGTGCTGCGTGTCGGAATGTCGGTTGTTCCGACCGTCAGGATAAAATAAAAACGTGCTGAAGACCGGAGGCGCGGAAGACCTGAACAAAAGACCCTGCCGGTTTGCCATGAGTTGCCGTTGCTTCCGCGCCGGGCAGAATTCATGAACAAATGGATTATCGCGCTGACGGTCATGCTGCCGACGCTTATCGAGATTATCGACACGTCAGTCGTCAATGTCGCCCTCGACCACATCCGCGGCAGCCTCTCCGCAGGACGCGATGAATCGACATGGACAATTACCTCATACCTTGTCTCAAATGCGATTATCATACCGATGTCCGGCTGGCTCAGCCGGATGTTCGGCCGGAAGCGGTATCTGATGTTTTCCGTTCTGTTGTTTACCGCCAGTTCCTTTCTCTGCGGCTCAGCGTGGAGCCTTGAAAGCCTCATTTTTTTCCGCGTTCTGCAGGGCATCGGCGGCGGCGCTCTGCAGCCGATATCGCAATCGATTCTGCTCGAAACATTTCCTCCCCGACAGCATGGCATCGCCATGGCGGTATTCGGCGTCGGCATCATGTTCGGTCCGATTGCGGGGCCGCTGCTCGGGGGGTGGATTACTGACAACTGGTCATGGCACTGGATCTTCTTCATCAATGTTCCGATAGGCATCATATCAATAATTCTTGCACGAGTCTTTATTGTCGATCCGCCCTATATGAAAGGTGAAAAAATGCGGATCGACTACTGGGGCCTCGGTCTTCTTGCAGTCGGTCTGGGAGCGCTACAGATAGTGCTCGACAAAGGCCAGATGGAGAACTGGTTTGAGTCAACCTCAATCGTCTGGCTGGCGGCAACAGCCATCATATGCCTGACGCTCTTCGTCATCGTAGAGATCTTCTTTGCAAAGCAGCCGATAGTTGACCTGCGCATCTTTAAAAACAGAACATTCCGCGTCGGCAATGCGATCATGTTCATCGGCTTCTTCGGGCTCTTTGCAAGCATTGTCCTGTTGCCGATATATCTGCAGACGCTCATGGGCTACACCGCTTATCTGGCGGGCTTTGTGCTCGGACCGGGCGGCATTGCGACCCTGATTGCCCTGCCGATTGCCGGCAGACTGGTAACAAAAGTAAATCCCAAGGCGTTGCTCTTTTTCGGCATGACCGTCAACGCCTATGCGATGTATCTGATGTCGGGCTTTACCCTTACCGCTGATTTTGCGACGGTCATATGGCCGCGCATCGTGCTCGGCATCGGCATGGGTTTCTTCTTTATTCCGCTCACGACAACTACAATGTCGGAGGTTCCGAAGCAGGAGATGGCAAATGCGTCATCGATCTATAATCTGCTCCGCAACCTGGGCGGCAGTTTCGGAGTCGCCTTCGTCACCACGATGCTGGCCCGGCGGGAACAGTTCCACCAGAACCGCCTTGTCGAAAACCTCACGCCGTTCGATCCGGCATATCAGATGGCCGTTCAGCAGAGAACGCAGACTCTTCAGCATCTCGGAATGAGTGATGCCCAGGCGCCGGCCGGCGCGCTGTCCACTATCTATAACGAACTGCTTCGTCAAGCCGGCATGCTGGCGTTCAACGATGCCTTTCTTATCACCTCGCTCATCCTTGCCTGCACGCTGCCGCTCATTCTGCTCATGAAGCGCCCGAAAAACGCTCCTGAAAAGGTGGAACTGCATTGACCCGGAATTGTCGTAGCCTGCACAAAAAAGCGCACAAGGCGGGGCATGGGCCGGAGCTGTCATTTTGAACGCGGCGGCCGATTTTCGCCGGCCTCTCAGCATGCAGTCCTGGCCTTTTGGGGTATAATTCCCCATGAACGTTTACCTCATTGACGGCAACTCCTTTTTTTACCGCGCATTCCACGCCATTAAGACCCTGACGAATTCAAAGGGCTTCCCGACAAACGCCATTTACGGCTTCACAACCATGCTCATGAAAATCCTGAAAGAAAAGAAGCCCGATGCCGTGGCAATCGCCTTTGACTCAAAGGAACCGACCAGCCGCCACCAGATGTATGAACAGTACAAGGCGCATCGGCCCGAAACGCCGGGCGATCTGATTCTCCAGATCCCGCGCATCAGGGAGGTCGTCGCGGCGCTGCGCATTCCGACATTCGAGCTGCCGGGGCATGAGGCGGATGACATAATCGCCACGCTGGCCCGACAGTGCGCTGAGCAGAACGCAGACGTTTATATCTTGACCGGCGACAAGGA
>JBBIQQ010000108.1:4932-7388 GCA_037442225.1 Nitrospirota bacterium | reverse complement strand
CAGATGCGGTTTTTGTCGATAAGGGTTTCGTATTCAAGAACCTTCTCAGGAAAGATGCGGGCAAAGGCGTCTATGCTTTCAAGCACTTCCGGCTCCAGGTCCTGCATCACCCCGCCGATTCGCGGATAACTGACCGTCAGCCGCGCTCCGCAGATCGTCTCAAAGATATCGAGCAGCCATTCGCGCTCGCGGAAACAGTAGAGGAAAACGGTCATCGCGCCGATATCGAGCGCGTGCGTCCCGAGCCAGAGCAGGTGGCTGCTGATCCGCGACATCTCAAAGACGATGGTGCGAAGATATTTGGCGCGGTCCGGCGCCTCGATCCCGAAGAGCCGCTCAACCGCGAGACAATAGCCGACATTGTTGCCGGCACTCGACACATAATCCAGCCTGTCGGTCAGCGTCATCACGCCCTGGTAGGTCCGGTGCTCCGCGAGCTTCTCGACCCCGCGGTGCAGATAGCCGATATGCGGGGTGCATCGGAGCACCACTTCTCCGTCGAGATCGAGCGTCAGCCGCAGAACGCCGTGAGTCGCCGGATGCTGCGGCCCCATGTTGAGCGTCAGCTCTTTTCGCGACGCCGTTCCGCTTACGCCCACCGGCTCCATGCAAACTCCTCTTTTCTAATGAGCTGCTGCAGCTTCAGCAGCCCGTCAATGAGCGCTTCGGGGCGAGGCGGGCAGCCGGGAATATAAATATCAACCGGCAAAAAAGCATCCACGCCCTGCACCGTGCTGTAAGTTTTGAATATGCCGCCGCTGCAGGCGCAGCTTCCCAGGGCTATCACATACCGAGGTTCCGGCATCTGGTCGTAAATCGTGCGGACGACCGGCGCCATCTTCATAGTCACCGTTCCCGCGACGATCATGCAGTCGGACTGCCGGGGCGAAGCGCGGAATATTATGCCGAAGCGGTCAAGATCAAGATGCGCCGCGCCAGCCACCATCATCTCGATGGCGCAGCAGGCGAGTCCGAAGGTCATGGGCCAGAGCGAAGACGCCCTGCCCCAGTTGACTATCTTGTCAATTGAGGTGATGATGGTGCTGGCGCCCGGAACTATCCTGACGCCTTCCTCCACCTCGACCAGCCCGTTTTCGTTTTTTTTCATATGCTAATACGGAAGATTCTCCGCAATCTCCTGCGCATACTTCTCCCGCTTCAGCCGCGACGCTTCTTCCGGCGATACCCATTTGAGCGCATGCGCCGTGCACTTTGTTACACAGGCTGGCTTCAGCCCCTTGTCCACACGGTCCTTGCAGTAGTCACACTTGATGACCTTTCCTGCCTCCGGATTCCATTGGGGCACACCCCACGGGCAGGCGGTGATGCATGACTTGCAGCCAACGCAGAGCGAAGCATCGACCGACACAATGCCGTCCTGTGCACGCTTCTGCATGGCGCCCGTCGGACAGGCTGAAACACACCACGGTTTTTCGCAATGAAAACACGGCAGAAAAACAAACTGCATGCGGGGCACGCCCGCGGCAAGCTTCGGCCCGACCCGGATGATGCGGCAGAAGCGGGGGCCGACCGGAACATTATTCTTCGTCTTGCAATGCACTTCGCAGGCATAGCAGCCTATGCAGCGCCGCTGATCCTGATAGATATAGTACTTGCTCATGCCTTGCCTCCCTTCGCCTTCTTCACGCTGACCATCGCTTCCATATATGCCACGCCGCCGCCGACCGGATCGACCGTTTCGAGCAACCCTTTCTGGAGCCGGTTGTCGCGCAGTCCCTTTTTGAACGACCGCGTTTTCAGCGGCACCTCATTGCCGAACCCGTGAAGCATAAAGACCGCTTCGGGATGAATAAACGGCGTCACTTTCGCACGGATGGTTCCAGTGTAGTCCTCGACGCCGACATCCACAAGGTCGCCGTCTCTGATGCCGAGCTTTGCCGCTTCAGCCGCGTTGATCCAGATGGTGTTCTCGCCGATGATTTCGTTGAGGTAGATGTTGTTCTGCGACTGGGCATGAGCATGAACCGCCGTGCGGCCGAAGGTCAGCCGGAACGAACCTTCTTCCGGCTTCTTCGGGCTGACATACGCTGCAAACGAAGGGAATCCCGCCTTGGCCATTTTTTCTGATACAAGCTCTATCTTCCCGGAGGCCGTGATGAATTTGATGTCATCGCGCTGCATGAGAATAGGATCCTTCGCGAAACTGACCGAGCCTTTTGCGCCAAAGTCTTCTATCGCCACGCCGGTTCCTTCAAGCTGGTACTGCCAGATTTCTTCGATGTTCTTCCACGGCATAAGGCCGCCCGCCCCCATCCGCGCTGCAAGCAGAGTGAATATCTCCCACGCGGGCTTGCTGTCGTACCGGGGCTGCATCGCCTGACGCCGCATGGCGAAGCCCGGCTTCGGCCCTTTCTGCGTGATAAGAATATTGGAGCGCTCCAGATAGGTTGCCTCCGGCAGGATGACATCGGCGTGCCAGGCCGTATCGCTGTAGT
>JBBIQQ010000108.1:953-4922 GCA_037442225.1 Nitrospirota bacterium | reverse complement strand
ATGGCGACCAGAAGATCGAGATTGTCGAACACCTTTTTCTGCGCGTCGGGATCCGGGAACGCGGCAATCGGATCAAATCGATAGGCGAAAAAAGCTTTAATCGGATACGGTTCACCGGTGCGGATTGCCTTGAACAGGTTCACCATATGGCCGGTGCCGATCGGCTTGTCCGTCATCGCGGCGTCAACGATTTTGTCGGAGACTTCCGGCATGTTTTTCCCGAGCAGGTTCAGGCCCTTCGCGCCGGCGTCCTTCGGCCCTTTGGCGATAATAAGACCGCCCTTGCTCTCGACACTCCCCATTAGGGCGTTCAGGATATAGAGCGCCCGGCTGCAATAAAAAGAGTCGATATAGCGTGAGAGCATCCAACCGCCATGGAAAATAACCCGGGGCTTTGCCGCGCTCGCCTCGTGTGCAAGACTCACAATCTCAAATGCGGATATGCCGGTCTCCTGCTCCGCCCACTCTGGCGTGTACGGCTGTACAAACTGTTCCAGCTCGGTCAGGCCGGTGCAGTACTGATTCACAAATTCGACGCTATAAAGGCGATGCTTCAGGATTACATGAATGAGCGCAAGCAGAAAAGCGTAGTCTGTTCCGGGACGAATTATAAGGAACTTATCCGCTTTGGACGCTGTGACCGTCGCGCGGATGTCAACATAAGTCATCTTGGCGCCCTTCTCCATGCCGTCGAGCACCATGTTGACTTCCTTTACCTGCAGCGACTCGAAAATATTCCTGCCGAGAAGAACGATGTGCTTTGTGCTGGAAAAATCGTAGCCGATTTCTCCCCGGCCGTAGCCGAAGATCGACTGACACGCCATGTTGACATTCTTGGCGCAGGAGTCATCGTGATCAAAGTAGTTCGGCGAGCCGAGCGCCTTCACGAAACTCTTGGTGAGGTCGGTAAACGGTCCGCTGCGGTCGGCAAGCGCAATCGCTTTTGCCCCGTGCCTCTCCTTCACCGCCCTGAGCTTCTCGGTGATAAAATCGAGGGCCTCGTCCCAGGATGCCCTTCTCCATTGCCCTGAACCTCTCGCTCCATCCCGAATCATCGGATACTGCGGACGTTCGGCGTCATACTCAAATGCGAGCCCTGCAGATCCTTTAGCGCAGAGCGCCCCTTCAATGCCCGGCACATAAGGGCTGCCCTCAATCCAGATGACGCGTCCGTTTTCAACCTCGACCCTGATTGGGCAACGCACGGCGCACATGCCGCACAAGCTCATTACAGATGCTGTTTCTGCCATTGTCTCCTCCTGAAACCGCGCTGCACCGCTCCAGCGGTTCTTTGCCTGAATATCACAAGCGTATCACAAATAAAGGATGAAGCGGAGAAGGGAGCATCCCCTCCTCCGCCCGCGTTGAAATCACGGCATCTAAATGAGTCCGAGCAGCTGGGAAGCCAGAATGAGCAGGCCGACAACCGCCACCCGCTTCACCCACAGCGGACTGATTCTCTTTGCGATCTGCGGCGCGACGAATCCCGCAAGAATTGCGGCGGGGAACATCGCAAAGAAAAAGATGAGGTCGAAGTTGCCGAACTGATAATGGCGCATCGAACCGATCAGCGTGTTGAAAAAAATTGCGAGCAGCGAGCTGCCGACGACCAGATACATCGGCAATCCGAGACCCACCGCCATCAGCGGGGTCATGAACGGGCCTCCGCCGAACCCGAACATGGATGAAACGATGGCGATGAGAAACCCGCCAATACAGCCGACAAAAATATTTACCTTGAATTCCTGTCCCCAGAAGGTGACTGTCATTGCTTTATCCTCCTTACGCTTTCTTCGCTTCAGCGGCTTCTTTCGCGCGCTTCTGGAATTCCTTCAGGATCGCCTGCTCTCTTTTGTTCTTCGCAAGATAGCCCGGCGTCGTCTGCCACGCCATCAGAGCAGCGAGAACGATCAGAATCCAGCCGAAGACGAATTTATACTGGTCAAGCGTAACAAGCTCTGTCAGTTTCGGTCCGATGAATCCGCCCGCAATCATTGCGCATCCAATTGTAACGCCAAGTTTCCAGTTGATGAACTTGATTCTGGAATAGTTGTAGATGCCGCTGCCCTGCGAGAAGAGAACCGTCGGCATAACGGTGCCGGCAACAACCGTGTGCGGAAGCGGCCAGATCGAAACCAGCAGGGGATTCAGGATAAATCCGCCGCCGGCGCCCATCAGAACGCCGAAGGTTGCAACACAGAATGTGAGGAAAAAAGGATAAAAAATATTCAGATTCGTTCCGGCGTTGTTCATGTATACGTTGGGAAATGTTATCTTGTTCTCGAATGTCATCGGCTGGCTCTTGATTTTTCTGTCGACCCCCGCGACCAGCGTGTATTTGCCGGGTGCCAAGCCTTCGCGCACCTTGATAACAGCTTTGAATGAACCGTCGGGAGCGACCTCGACGTCGGGGCTGAAGACCTTGTCGAGATCGCGGAAGCGTGCCTTCACGAGCTGCATCGAACGACGCCTGTTTTCGCCCGCCTCCATTTTCGGCAGAAGGTCGCCGCGGGAGCCGATAATGCTTCCCATCAGTGTTGCCTGATACCTGTCAATGTCTATCTTTGCAGGTGCGCTGTAGACGGAACCGGCACCGGTGTCGGCAAGCACCTTCGAAACACTCCACTTGCGGCCCTCTTTTTTCTCCTTGTCAAGAACCTCTTTGAACTCCTTCGGCATAAAAAGCTTGTAGTACGCCGGCATCCCCTCTGTCATATAGAAAATATATGGTCTCACGCCGGTATCCCGGTCAGGGTCTGCATCAAAACGCGACGCCCGGACGGTCTGTTCCGCCCAAACCTCGATATATACGGGCTTGCCCTCCGGAGCCTTGCCGGTAACCGTCAGGACGCCGCCGTTATCGAGATCCTTTTTGTCTATCTGCGCGGTAATGCCTTCCTCGGCTGATGCAGCTCCTGATTCGGCAGCTTTTTTCTCCACCTGCTGGGCAGGGGCCGGGCTTCCTTTCTGTGCAAATGCGCCGTCCTGATAAAGCATAAAAATGGTCGCGGTCAATGCTATGACCAGCGAAACCCAGTACTTGTTCATTCCTTTTCCTCCTCGCGGTGGTTGGACCGGCGCTTTCGGAGACGCCGCCATGCAAGGCGGTTTCTCCGAAAGGCCGGCATTCCCGGCTTCTGTTAGTAAGCGCCTGCTGCCATTGCAGCGTCAACCATGACTTTGAAGTCTTTTTCAGCCGTGGCGGCAAAACCGTCTATTTTCGCTGCGCCAAGGATCTTGATTGACTGAAGATCCCCTGGCTTCAGTTTCAGCAGGGCCGTCTTCAGCTTGGCAGCGGTTGCCGGATCCATCTTTTTTCCGGTCATGATAACCCAGTTCGGGATAGGATCGCTGACCGCGAGCTTCCGGAACTTTGCAGCTCCGGCTTTCAGCTTCTCGACATCATCATCTCTTACAAAACCCGCGTCTGCCTTGCCGGCGAGGACTGCATCCGCGACAGGGTCGCGCTTTTTCTCGAAAATCAGCTTTACGTCTTCTTTCTTGAGTCCTGCATTCTTAATCATCAGCATCTGCACCAGATAGGCTCCTGCAGACCCAGCGTCCGTTGCGGCAACCGTCTTGCCCTTCAACTCCGCGATGCTTTTTACTGGGCTCTCCTTTTTAACGATAATGGTTCCGAACAGCTCTTTTCCGATTTCCGGCTCTGAGGCGATTGCAAGGGCAGTGGCGTCCTTGACCGCCTTCTTCACCAATACATACTGGTAGGGATTCGTATACGCAATATCGTATTTGCCGGCCTTCGCTTCTTTGTTCCATGTGTCGAAATCCTTCGGAACCTCAACCTTCACCTTGACGCCAAGCTCTTTTTCGAGGTACTGCGCGAGCGGCGCAAACCCTTCCAGCATCTCTTTTTCGCTCAGGCGCGGCAGGAGCCCGAATTTCAGATCCGCCGCAAACGAGGCGACCGGCACCAAAAGAAACGCCAACAGCAGCAACGCCACAAAACAC
>JBBIQQ010000108.1:0-939 GCA_037442225.1 Nitrospirota bacterium | reverse complement strand
CATTTTCACATCCTCCTTGCTCTTTTTAAATGTTATCGCACAATAAGCACCGAGCACGGTGCATTGGCAGCCAGCCTCAAAGAGACGCTGCCGATATATCCTTTTGGAGAAGCCTGCTTGCCGGTAGCGCCGACCACGACAAGGTCGGCGCCGCATGATTTGACGTATTCAATGATTGCATCTGCCGGACTGATGCCCAGCAGTATCAAGGTTTCAGCCTCTGCATTCAGGTCAGCAAGATACTCGCGAATCAACTCTATTACGCCCTCCGTCTCCGCTTTGCAGAGAGAATGCATTGCTTCACGCTTCCAGGGTGTTTCGGTGAAATGAAGATCCGGCACCACGGAAACAGCCTGAAGAGATGCCCCGAATTGGCCGGCTATCATCACCGCCTTACTTAGAGCCCGGTCTGAAGCATCGGAACCGTCATGCGCGGCCACTATCTTTTTCATACGCTCCCTGTTGACTTTTCACCACAATAAGCAAAAATAGTGCCGCCATTAAGACAACAACCAGACAAAAACATATATGCTGTTTTTAAACATTTTTTCATCACGAATCAAACAACTTTCCTTGCAATCCTGCGCCATTCCGGACAATACTGCCTTATTGCTGTCCCGTTTGGCACAGCGCTTCACGCCGGCCATCAAAAAATGGCTGGTCATCCCTATAGGGCGGCGACAATATGAAGTTTCTCTGTATCACGCTGCCCTTCCCGTCTGCTCATTGCCACTATATGTTCTACATGGTATGCTGTTTCTCAGTGCGTAGCGTGAAGGAGTAATAAACGGCATGCCCCTTTCCCTGAACGAGATCAAGGACCGCGCCCTCAACTTCGCCCGAGAGTGGGAAGGCGAGCGGGTCGAACGCGCCGAGGCGCAGAGCTTCTGGAACGACTTTTTCAATGTGTTCGGCATTTCACGCCGCCGCATCGCCTCC
>JBBIQQ010000107.1:0-7592 GCA_037442225.1 Nitrospirota bacterium | reverse complement strand
GGCTCCTCTTTTTCAAGCCCCCTCGACTCTTACACCACTCCCTTGGACTCTAACAGCTTTTTCTTTTCTGAATGGTTGGAGAAGAGTTTTTCAAGTCCTTTCCCTGCTTGCCAAGCGCACCAATTTTTTTGTAATATAAACAGCTAAGCATATTGCAGGAGGCTCACTATGAAAGAAAAGATTCATCCGGACTATAAAGAGGTCAAGGTTGCCTGTGCATGTGGCGAGTCCTTCATGACCCAGTCAACGCGTCAAAAGATTCACGTCGACATCTGCTCCAAATGCCACCCGTTCTATACCGGCAAGCAGAAGATTATGGATGCGGAGGGTCGCGTCGAGAAGTTTAAGAGAAAATACGAAAAAAAGTAGTTTGCTCAGCTCTCAAGGGGTTAGGAGAAGCACAGGCTTTTTCTAGCCCTATTTTATTGCGGGGAAAACCATGCATACCAAGACCATAGGCGGCCAGGCGGTAATTGAAGGTGTTATGATGAAGTCACCGGAGGGGTGGAGCGTAGCTGTGCGCGATCCTCAGGGCGTGATCAACTTCAAAACGGTCCGTACGAAAAAGAACCCTCCTTTTTTCAGACTGCCAATTATCCGCGGCTCTGTGGCACTGTTTCAGGCTCTTGTTGTCGGCATCAAGGCGATCGAATTTTCCGGAAATGTCGCATTTCAGGAAGAGGGCGAAAAGCCGCTCTCCCCATGGAGCATCGCGCTGTCAATCGGCATGGCGCTGGTGCTCGCAATTGCCCTCTTCAAATTTCTTCCGCTTTTGATAGCGACAGGGCTTGGCGGCGTTTACGAGGGGGTAGAGAAGAGTTCGTTTCTCTTTAATCTGATTGACGGGGTGACTCGGGTCTTCATATTTTTTCTCTACATTGCCGCTATCGGCCTCTGGGGTGAAATGAAGCGCATTTACCAGTACCATGGCGCAGAACACAAAGTCATTTATGCGTTTGAAGCCAACGAAGAATTGACGGTTGAGAATGCCAGAAAATACAAGCCGTTTCATCCGCGCTGTGGAACCAGCTTTCTCCTGATAGTCATGATCATCTCTATCATCACGTTCATGTTTATCCCGCAGGAATGGTCATTCGTCGAGAAGCTTCTCGCACGGCTGGTTCTTGTTCCTCTGGTTGCAGGAGTTTCATTTGAGGCGCTGCGCTTTTCCGCCCGGCTGAAAGATCACCCGGTTATGGGCGTTCTGGTATTCCCCGGCATGCTTCTGCAGAGGCTGACGGCGCATGAGCCGGATGACGCACAGATAGAGACCGCAATCGCGGCGCTGAAGGAAGTCCTGAAACTTGAGAACCCTGCACAGGAGAGCTGCAGACAATGTTAGAGAAGCTCGCCTCCATTGAAGCCAAATATCACGAAATAAACCTGCTGCTTGCGCAGCCGGAAGTGTTGGCAAACGCGCAGGAGTACCAGAAGTACTCAAAAGAGCAGTCGGACCTCCAGTCCCTCTACGAGAAGATCCAGGAGTACAAGAAGATTGTTGAAGATATTGATGCGGCAGAAGCGATTCTGAAGAGCGGCGACGGAGACCTCAAAGCCGCGTCCAATGAACGACAACCCCAACTCCTCGCCTGCTTGCGCCGCCACCTGCACGCACGCGCCACAGATAATGCACTTGCCCGGCTCAAAGATGATGTCCGAAAGCAGAAGCCGGCTGCGGAAGATGAACTTAAAATTATCCTGCTGCCAAAGGACCCGCGCGATGACCGCAATGTTATCATCGAAATCCGCGCCGGAACCGGCGGTGATGAGGCGGCGCTTTTCGGTGCGGCGCTTTTCCGCATGTATTCGAAATACGCGGAAGCGCGGCGCTGGAAGATTGAAGTGATTGATTCCAGTCCGACCGGTATTGGAGGGCTGAAGGAGGTCGTGGCAAGCATTACCGGCAAAGGAGCTTACAGCAGGCTCAAATACGAAAGCGGCACGCATCGCGTGCAGCGCGTTCCGGCAACAGAGGCGTCAGGACGCATTCATACCTCGGCGGCGACTGTAGCTGTGTTGCCTGAGGCAGAGGAGGTCGACCTCAAGATTGAAGAGAAAGATCTCCGCATCGACACCTTCTGCTCATCCGGCGCGGGCGGGCAGAGCGTTAACACTACCTATTCGGCAGTGCGTATCACGCATATCCCGACAAATACCGTTGTTTCGTGTCAGGACGAACGCTCACAGCTTAAGAACCGCGAGAAGGCGATGAAGGTGTTGCGCGCGCGCCTCTATGAGATTGAGCTGGGCAGGATTGAAAAGGAGCGCGCTGCCGACCGCAAGACCCAGGTTGGTTCCGGCGATCGAAGCGGACGTATCCGCACATACAATTATCCGCAAAACCGCGTTACTGATCACCGCATCGGCCTTACCCTGCACAAGCTCGAACAGGTACTCGAAGGCAGCCTCGATGAAATGATCGATGCCCTGAGCACGCACTACCAGACTGAACGACTGAAAGAACTGTGATTGCAACTGCTCTGCTGCAGAGCATCGCGGAACGGCTTCGCAAGCACGGCATTCCTGATTCCGCAAAAGAAGCCGAGCTGATACTCACCGTTGTTTCCGGCATCTCTCGTTCTCAGCTTTATGCGTCAGCTTGCACAATCCCTTCTGAAACTATTCCGATCATTAAAAAGTATGCAGCGCGCCGCGTCAAGGGCGAGCCTTTACATTACATAATCGGACATCTTGAGTTCCTGGGGCTTCGCATATTCGTCGGACCGGGCGTACTTATTCCGCGGCCAGAAACTGAAATGCTGGTTGAGGAGGCGATCAGGAGGCTCAGTGCTCAGGCGGCAGGGAGTTCGGAAGCGGGGAAGATCGGAAGCGGGGGATGTGACAGAGATCAGAAGCCAGAATCATCAACCCGGTTTTCGATGCTCGACCTCTGTACCGGCAGCGGCTGTATCGCACTTTCGCTCGCACGGTCATTTCCAGATGCAGACGTTTGCGGTGTTGATATCTCAGCCGACGCGCTTGCTTATGCGCTGAAAAGTGCCGCGGCAAATTCGATTGAGAATGTTATGTTTGTGGAAGGTGACCTGTTTGTCCCGTTTGAGGGCCGAAAATTTCGGTGTATCACGGCTAATCCTCCCTATATTAAAACGTCTGATATCGAGCATCTTCAGCGCGATATCCGGGAGCATGAACCACTCACCGCGCTTGACGGAGGTGTGGACGGGTTTGATTTCTACCGGCGTATCCTGGCAGAAGTGCCGGCATTTCTTGAACCGGGCGGATTGCTCATTATGGAGCTGGGACACGATCAGGCGGAAGCAGTGGCGCGCATTGCCAATGAACAGGGCTTTGACACAGTGCAGTTCCATAAGGATTATGCAGGTATCCGCCGTATTTTTTCAGTCAGGATGAGCGTCCATTGACCGTGTGTTTTTTCGGGAATTCGTTTGACAGGGGCATGAATGCCTGCCATAATTGAACCAGAGGAGCCTTCGGTCACAGATACCGCTCGTCGAGCATACTTCCCCGAATGGAGAGAGTGCGCCGGTTAATGGATTTGCGGAAATGCGAGTGTAGTATCTTTGTTTAGTGGTTTCTGAATGGGGGCGAGCATGAACAATCAAGGGCTGATTGACCTGGGATTTTCCGAAGATCCGTTGACCGGACGGGATAATGCGCGTGCAGAAGCCTGATTCCCGCATATTGGGACACATTCTGCATTTGCAGAGCGCTTTGCGTACTCAGTTGGAGCCGGTCAGCCTGGCTGAACTCCTGATTGCAGGTATCAGAAAAGTTCCGGGAGTTGCTGACGCTGTCTGTTGTTACTCGGCTTCCCTCGTGCCGTCTCATCAAGGGACAGATCCAGAATTTCCGCCGGATGCATGCCGTCAGTCGTTTGCGCAGCGCGCATCTGCTTCCGGCTGTGTATTGCCGTGTGCCTGCGCATCTTCCGGCTGGAGCAGAATCGCGCTTGAAGGCTCGTGCCGAAGCTTTGGAGGGATTCTGCTGAAGATAGCCGACCCCGATGCTTTTTCGTTGTATCAGCCATATATTCAAAATACCATCAATCTCGCAGCGCTTGTACTCGAAAACAGGATGCAGGAGGAAGCTCTCAGATTGCTCAGCCAGGCGTTTGAGCAGAAAATTGCCGAGCGGACAGCCGCCTTGCAGGAAAGTGAGCATCGCTGGCAATTCGCGCTCGAGGGGGCCGGCGACGGAATCTGGGATTGGAACGTCAGCACAAACAAAGTTTTTTTCTCTCGCCAATGGAAAGCAATGCTCGGCTATGAAGAACACGAAGTCGGCGACGGGCTTGATGAGTGGGACAAGCGTATTCATCCTGATGACAGAGACTATGCTTATGCTGAAATCGAGAAGCACTTCAGCGGGAAAATGCCGGCCTATGCGAGCGAGCACCGGCTTTTGTGCAAAGACGGCACGTACAAATGGATTCTGGATCGCGGCAAAATAGTCGCTTGGGACGAGCAGGGGAAGCCGTTGCGTGTTATCGGCACGCATGCCGACATCACGCTGCGCAAGCAGGCTGAGCTGGATCTGCGGCGGGAGAAGGCTTTTATCGATGCGGTTTTTGACAGTATCCCCGGCATGCTCTATGTATATGACGATCAAGGTGTTATCGTCAGGTGGAACAAGAAACATGAAGAGATGACCGGATACTCAACGGAAGAACTATCCCGCATGCGCTTGCTTGACTGGTTCAGGGGGGATGATGAAACCATAGCACTGATAACAGAAAGAGTGCAGAAGGCCTTTCGGGAGGGATTCGCTGATGCTGAGGCGAATTTGCAACTAAAAGATGGAACAAAAAACCCCATGTATTTCACGGCGGTTCCGGTAACTATTGCGGGCAGGTCCTACTTTACCGGCATCGGCATCGACATAAGCGAGCGCAGGAAAGCCGAAAAAGAAAAAGAAACCCTCGCTGTTCAATTGCTGCAGGCGCAGAAAATGGAGTCGGTCGGTCGGCTGGCGGGCGGCATGGCGCATGACTTTAATAATATGCTTTCTGTTATGTTCATTGCCGTTGATCTCATGAAAATGAAGCTGGCGGAGGACGATCCGCTTCGTCACCATCTTTCTCAGATAGAGCGGGCTGCTGTCAGGTCGAGGGATGTTGCGCAGCAGCTTCTCGCTTTTTCGCGCAAACAGATTATTGCGCCGAAACTCGTCTCGCTCAATGATGTTGTCGCGGAGACCGAAAAAACGATTATACGGCTGATAGGTGAAGACATTGAGGTGCGTTTCTTCCCGGGCGATGAACGCGCAAAAATTCTGTTCGACCCCGCCCAGATAGATCAGGTGCTCATCAATCTGGCGTTGAATGCTCGCGATGCGATGCCTGACGGCGGGAAGCTCACTATCGAAACCGCCAGTGTCGAGTTCGATGAGGCGTACAGCCGGAAATATGCCGGCTTCAAACCCGGCTGCTATATGAGGTTGTCGGTGAGCGATGAAGGGCATGGTATGGACAGGGAAACGCTGGATAATATTTTCGAGCCGTTTTTTACCACCAAAGAGGCAGGCAAGGGAACCGGGCTCGGGCTCGCCATGGTATATGGAGTCATGAAGCAGAACAGCGGATTCGTGAACGTCTACAGCGAGGTCGGGCAAGGCACGACATTTGCGCTGTATTTTCCGCACGCAGAGCAGCATGAGCCGATGTCGGCCGACGCTGAACCGTCCGTTTTATTGCAAGGGGCGGAGAAAATTCTTCTGGTTGAAGATAATGCTATGGTTCGCCATGCAACCAAGGCTATGTTAGAAGAGTTGGGCTATGAGGTGACTGATGTAGCAACGCCGGCTGACGCTTTAGATCTGGTGCAGAAGAGCAACGAACGCTATGCGCTACTCCTGACAGATATAGTCATGCCAGGAATGAATGGCAGGCTTTTGAGCGAAAGGCTTCGCACGCTGCTGCCCGCCTTGAAGGTACTGTATATGTCAGGCTATACGGAGAATGCCATCGTTCATGGGGGAGTGCTGGACGCCGGACTGCATTTTATCCAGAAGCCATTTAGCATACAGGACATTGCCCGAACTATCCATGAAATATTGAACGACTAATCTTTCCCTGTCGCCTTCAGAACAGTCGTGTCGCTCAGTTCGATGAGTCCTTTGCCGACCATTTGCAACAGTTCCGGCATGACGGGTTCCAGTTTTTCCGCAGACTCGATGACCTCAATTTTTAACGGCATATCGCCGGAGAGCTCCAGAATCCCGGCGCGGTGAACAACGCCGTCGCCCCCGTATCCGGCAACGCCGCGAAACACGCTGGCTCCCGAGATACCGTTCTTATAGAGAAAATCCAGAACAGCCTTGTATGCAGGCTTGCCTTTTACCCTGTCGGCTTCATCCACGTAAATGGAGAGGCGTTTTGCAGGACCAGACATAAGCATATGAATTCCTCCTACAGGGATTTTCCGAGCGCTTCGCCCATCTTGAGTGCAATAAAACCGACAACAACGCTCAATGCAATATTCAGAAGAGCTGCCAGCATCTCCCCATCTTTCACCAGCTCTCCGGTTTCGAATTCGAAGGTCGAAAACGTTGTGTATGCGCCAAGAAAGCCGACGATGAAAAAAAGCCGCCACTGCGGGGATACCATGAAGCGTTCGGTAAAAAGCTGCATGAGCAGGCCGATAAGAAAGCAGCCGCTGACGTTCACGAGAAAGGTGCCGAGGGGGAAGTTCCTGCCCCAGTGCTGGCCGACCCAGTGCGCGGCAAGATAGCGTGCGATTGATCCCAGAAATCCGCCCAGCCCGATGACGAGAAGTTTTGCAATCATTGATTGAGTTTACCAGAGCAGTCAGGGAAAAGGTTGCATGCGGGGGTGTCCGTGAAGAAATGTACATGGACGGCAAATACGGCGAGGAGCATGAAGGCGAGAATAAACGACCGGTGCGCCTGAAGCAGCTCATGAAATTCTGCGTGGTTCAGCAGGAACTGAGCGGCGCAGCTCAACCGGGTCCTGAGAAAAAAGATTCCATGGCAGAGCGCCAGCCGAGATCGGTCCATTCCATGCGGGAGCTTTTTGCAATGCTGTCCGAAAAATGGTATTGTAAAGTACTGATTTACCAACAAAAAATACATGGAGGTTGCCATGTCACGGACAGGTAAGATTTTTCAGGAATCATTGCTCGAACACCTCACCTATTCATTGGCAAAGGATGCTTTTTCAGCGACCCAGCGTGACAAATTTGATGCTGTTGTTCTTTCAGTCCGCGATAAGCTTGCTGAGCGCTGGATCAAGACGCAGCAAAAGTATTATCAGGTGAATGCGAAGCGCGTTTATTACCTGTCGCTTGAGTTTCTGCTTGGCCGGCTGCTGAACAGTTATGTGAACAATCTCGGCCTTATGGGGCAGTACGCTCAGGCGCTTGATATCTTCGGTCTTTCATATGAAGACCTTATGGAGCTTGAGTCCGATGCAGGGCTTGGCAACGGGGGGTTGGGGCGGCTTGCCGCCTGTTATCTTGATTCCCTTGCGACACTTCGGTATCCTGCATACGGATACGGCATACGGTATGAGTTCGGCATCTTTGCACAGAAAATCAAGGATGGCTATCAGCTCGAAACCCCGGACAACTGGCTTCGCTACATTAACCGGTGGG
>JBBIQQ010000106.1:0-7622 GCA_037442225.1 Nitrospirota bacterium | reverse complement strand
TAATAAGACGCAGATCGCCGCCCTTTGGCTGACGCAGCGCAATCAGGCGAATGGAGTCCTCGTCGATTTCTACATCAAGCCCGTTAACCTGATGGTCGTTCTGAATCACCGCACGCGCTGCCATGTCGTCCCGATCGACCAGGGCTCGAACCGAATCACGAATGGATGCCTCGACCAGCGCGCCCATGCGCAGCACCTTTTCGTTCAGCGCCTGAAGCTCTTCATCAAATGGACGTATCATCATCCGAACCTCCCGGTAATATACTCTTCTGTAAGCTTCTGAGACGGCGAGGTGAACATTTTGTCTGTCCTGTCATACTCCACAATCTCACCGAGATACATAAACGCGGTGAAATCCGAAACACGGGCCGCCTGCTGCATATTGTGAGTAACAATAAGAATCGTGACCTCTTTTTTCAGCTCAATAATCAGCTCTTCAATCTTTGATGTCGCAATAGGATCGAGAGCAGACGTCGGCTCGTCAAAAAGCAGAATGCGCGGATCTGTTGCCAACGCACGGGCGATGCAAAGTCGCTGCTGCTGACCTCCCGACAGATCGAGAGCTGATTTTTGCAGGCGGTCCTTTGCCTCATCCCAAAGTGCTGCTCCGCGCAGTGAATTTTCGACCCGCTCGTCCAGCAAAGATTTTTTCGAAATGCCGCGAATCCGCAATCCATAGGCGACATTTTCATAAATCGACTTCGGAAAGGGATTTGCCTTCTGGAATACCATGCTGATTGACATGCGTATTTCAATTGGGTCCACATCCGGCGAGACGATATTCCTGCCCTCCGGATACAGCAGGATATCTCCTTCATAACGATTGCCGGGATAAAGATCATGCATACGGTTAAAACAGCGGAGAAACGTTGTCTTGCCGCAGCCGGACGGTCCGATAAGTGCGGAAACTTGGCGCCGCATAATCGGGAGGTTGATATTTTTGAGCGCGTGCACACTTGAATAATAGAAATTCAGGTTCTTTGACTCTGCCTTGGGTGTCAGTGGTTGCTTTACATTTACCATTTGATTTTCTTCCTGAAGTAGTATCGGATATATATTGCCAGTCCGTTCATCAGAAGGGTCATAAGCATGAGAATGATGCCCGCAGCGGCCGCATTAATCTGGAATTCCGGCTGCGGTCGGGAAACCCAGTTGAACATCTGTATCGGCAGAACCGTAAACGGAGCGCTCAGCCAACTAAACGAGATAAAGGGAAACTCAGAGGATATCGGGAAATCCGGCAAAAAAGCAATGAAAGTCAGCGAACCGATCGTAATAAGCGGTGCGGTTTCTCCAATGGCGCGTGACAGGCCGATGATGATTCCGGTCAGGATGCCGCCGGTGGAATACGGCAGGATATGGTACTTTACCGTCTGCCATTTCGACGCACCGACGGCGTATGACGCCTCACGGATTGCATTCGGAATGGCGCGGATTGCCTCCCGCGTGGCCATGATGATCATAGGAAGAATAAGCAATGCGAGCGTCAGTCCTCCGGTGAGAACGCTCTGTCCGAGCTTTAGAGTATACACAAAGAGTCCGAGAGCGAGCAGTCCGTAAACAATGGACGGCACACCGGCCAGATTTGCGATATTGATCTCAATAATATCGGTAAACCAGTTTTTGGGGGCATATTCTTCAAGATAAATACCGGCGGCAATGCCGAGCGGAATCGCAGCAACAGCGGTCACGAACAAAACCAAGAACGATCCGACCAACGCCGACAGGATTCCGGCCTCTTCGGCAAAACGGGAAGGATAAGAAGTCAGAAATGAGTAGGTCAGGCGCTCTCGCCCGGTCATGAAAAGGTCCACCAGAAGAGTCCCGAGAAGGAGAAGACCGATAAACGTGGATATCAGTCCGAGGATGGCGAATCCGAAATTCAATTTTTTCATGAAGCGGATGCGTTTTTTCAAATCACCATTCATCGCTAATATGCCTCTCTTATTCTTTTCCGCAGCCAGAAGCCGACAATATTGAAGAAAAGGGTCATGAAAAACAGTGTCAATCCTGCCGCAAAGATGGTCGAATATTCAAGGGTGCCGTGCGGCAGGTCTCCATGACTCACCTGTACAATATAGGCGGTAAGCGTCTGAACCGATTCGGTCGGATTGGCGGTAAGGTTCGGCATCATGCCGGCGGCGACAGCAACCACCATGGTCTCGCCGATAGCCCGGGATATTCCCATGATGAATGCCGCGGCAATTCCGGAAAATGAAGCGGGAATAACCACCTTGAACGCGGTCTGCAATTTGGTTCCACCCATCGCAAACGATCCCTCGCGAATATGCATCGGGACGGCTTTCATGGCGTCTTCGCTCACCGAACTGACATAGGGAATAATCATGATGCCGATAATTATTCCGGGACTCAGGGCATTGAAGCCCGAAAGATCGGGGTATACTTCCTGCAACAGCGGTGTTAGGAAAAGGAGTGCGAAATATCCGTATACAACCGTCGGCACTGCAGCCAGCAACTCCAGAATCGGCTTGACCGTTTCACGCACACGGTGCGGAGCATATTCACTCAAATAGATGGCAACGATCAAACCGAGCGGAAGCGCGACTGAAAGCGCAATGCCTGTTGTGAGGAGCGTACCGGCCACGAGCGGCAGAATTCCGAATTTTGGCTCTGCAAAGAGCGGCGTCCATTCGGTTCCGGTCAGAAAATCGAGAAGGGGAATCTCCCGAAAAAAACCATACGATTCATATATAAGAATGCCCACAATGCTCAGCGTAATAAGCACTGAGGCGAGAGCGCTCAGAAACAACAGCAACTCAACAATGCGCTCTCTTATTTTCTGTGCTGTTCGTGCCATACCCTCTCTAATAGTATATTCTTTTCTTTTCTACTTTACCAACTTCAATGTTACAAAAATATTACGGCACAGTAACTGTTCTATCAACAAAAGCAAGCCGCGGGAGACAACCACGTTGTCTCCCGCGCACTCACGCACTGAACTGCAGAATCTACTTCTTGCTTTCCAGTTTGAGCAGATCTTCGACCTTCATGCCGATCTTGTCTTCGCCGCCGAATATGGAACCTGTTTTTTTCTTCGCAAAACGCTCCTCCGCAAACTTATATGCGTTTGCAGGAAGTTCAACATATTTGACCTGCTTTACAAGTTTTCCGCAGTTTTTTAGATAAAACTCCACAAACTCCTTTACCTCGGGCTTGCTTTCCGCTGCCTTCTTGCTTACATATATAAAGACGGGGCGTGAAAGCGGCGAGTAGGTTCCGTCCATAACAGTCTGCGCCGACGGGGCAACCGGGCCTTTGCCGCTATCTATGGCAGCCAGTTTCAGCTTCTTTTTGTTCATCTCATAATAAGCGAGTCCGAAATAGCCGAGGCCTCCTTTTTCGCCGGCAACACCGTTGACGAGTACGTTGTCGTCTTCACTTGCGGTAAAGTCGCCGCGCGAAGACTTGGCTTTTCCGTTCACCGCTTCAGTGAAATAATCGAACGTGCCGGAGTCAGCGCCCGGCCCGAAGAGCTTCAGCTTTACGTCAGGCCATTCCGGACGAACATCCTTCCAGCTCATCACCTGCCCCTTGGCAGCTGGTTCCCACATCTTCTTAAGATCAACGATCGTCAACGACTTTACCCAGTTGTTCTTAGGGTTGAGGACAACAGATATGGCATCGTAGGCAATCGGCAATTCAATGTATTCAATACCGGCCTTGGAACATTCCTCAATTTCCTTCTTCAGAATCGGCCGCGATGCATTGGATATGTCCGTCTCCCCACGGCAGAACTTCTTGAAACCGCCGCCGGTGCCAGAATTGCCGACCGTTACCTTTATGGCACCCTTCTTTGCCTTTTGGAATTCCTCGGCTACCGCTTCCGTAATAGGATATACGGTGCTCGAGCCGTCAATTTTAACGATTTTGCCAGTTCCCATTGCCGGCACAGCCGCCAGTACCACTGCAATCGCTGTCGCGATGCTTGCTGCAATAAACTTCCTAAACATTGCTTCCTCCTTTGCTTTCCTCTTGTGCTTTATGCTACATGCAAAAGTTGCATGCCTTATAAGGTCGATTTATTGTTCTATTCTATCAGACGGATATTACCCCAACATTACAGGTAAGTGACGCAACCGTTACATTTGCCGGCGCTCATGCGCTGGAACTATCTTTCTTTTTTCGGATCAGGCGGGAAAGAAACAAGAGGCAATTATCGTAGTTTTCGGTGCTGCAGAATCGGCCTCGTTTTTGCCTGTCGATAGTCATTGATGAGAGCGCTGCTCGGCACGTATTGCTTGGCAAGGTCAGGTAGGGGCATCCCTCGTCGGTCGGGATACGGGTTATGTCCGTTACCCACACATGATTCGGTGCGCTTGCCTGAAACTCCTGATTCAGAAGGTTCTCGGCCACTGGATGACTGTGCTTTGAGTCGGTCGTCACCTTGAACTTCTTTACCTGCTTGCAGCGTATGCCGAGCTTCTTGCGTATCTTTCCGGTCAGATAGAGACTGATATCGGTACCATGATCTTTCAAGTCATCGCGCATACGACTAACCCCGTACGTCTGTCGGCTCCGTTTGGGCGATGCCTGGATTTCCACCTCCAGCCGCGCCTGTTGCTGCTTCCGATATGTCCAATGCTTCACAAAGCACCGGCACCGGATAGTGAAGTCGCAATCCCCTGATCATCGCGTACTTTCCTGCGACTCCTTGGCAAAGTACGCTACCGCTTTTTTAAGATGTCACGCTCAGATCCCGGTAGTTCTTCCCTACCTCCGAAAGCTTCCCCTGCCGGTAAGCCTTCAGCCAGTTCTGAAGGGGGTTCTCTGAGACGTTCAGCCGCCGACTCACCTCTCGCTGTGGCAGTTTGCCTTCTACTATCAGCTTCACTGCTTCCATCCTGAATTCCTTCGTGTACCGCCCTCGCAGGATTCGCTCCATGCTCCACTTCCATCTCGTATTGTACCGGAGACTTTGGGGTCTATTCTTTTCAGGTTACGTCAAAACTGAACCGCTGACAGCTTTGCCGGATGTGGTTTATACTGTTTACTAAGCTGGCAATCAGATGGAGGGGCGACTTATGGAATGGAAAGAAATTCAGGGGGAACGCTTTCGCTGGATCAATATTGACTCACCGTCCGCTGACACCATAAATCAGCTTGAAGCCGTGCATCCTTTCCATCGACTCGCGCTCGATGACTGCTTATCGAAATCACAGCTTCCGAAGATAAATGAATACAAAGACTATTTCTTCATCGTCCTGCATATCCCGCGTTATCTGAAAGACAGAAAATTTTCGGTGCCGATGCAGATTGCCATATTTCTCGGGCAGGATTTTCTTGTGACTGTGCACACCGGAGATTTAAAGCCGATAGGCCGCATTTTTGAAGCCTGCAATGAAGAATCGCGTCGGAGCGAATATATGGGAAATACGCCGACCTATCTGCTTTATCGCCTTATACTGGCGCTTGCCGACAATCTGCTGCTGATGGCCGGGAAAGTTATGTCAAACATCGAAGCATTGGAACTCAAGGTTTTCGATGAAACAGTCGGCGCCGTCCGTGAAGTGACAGAGCTTCGTCATGACGTTGCTAATCTCCGGCGAATCATCTTTCCGCTGAAAAGAGTACTGCATGAACTGGAGCGGAAGGTTCAGAGATTTTCGAGCAGCGAAAGCATGGAGGCATATTTCGGGGATCTTGCCGATACGATAGACAAGGTATGGGAAGTCATCGATGCGTGCAGGGAAGTTGTCGAAATATATAAAGATACGGATTTTATCATCAGCTCAGACCGCACCAACAAAATTCTTTCAGTTCTGACCATCGTGTTCACTTTCTCCATCCCGGCAACCGTTGTCGGCACCTTCTACGGAATGAATGTAAAACTCCCCGGCGCAGAGGATGGGTTAACCTTTCTCGGACCGCATACGATGTTTTATCTGATCGTCACGTTTTCATTAATCTGCATTTTGCTCATGGTCGCCGTTTTCCGAAAAGTGCGATGGTTCTGATGAGCTGCGAATCTGCGGAGCGCAGACGATGTATTTGAATGTCAGGATGTAATAACACCTAATTAAGGAGGATTCATGGAACGTACAGGAGTGATTGCTTTTCAGGGAAGTCCGCTCACCCTTCTCGGCCCAGAAATCAAACCAGGACAAAAAGCGCCTGACTTTACTGTGTGCGACGCTGGACTCGCGCCGGTCAGCCTGAAAGATTTTGCCGGGAAAGTGAAGCTGATCAGTGTAACGCCGTCGCTCGATACGCCGGTCTGCGACATTCAGGCGAAACGCTTTAATTCAGAAGCGTCAAAGCTGGCAGACAATATTGTTGTGATGAACATCAGTGTTGATCTGCCGTTTGCCATCGCCAGGTTTTGCTCAGCCTCCGGCATCGACAAAGTCAAGACACTCTCGGACCACAAGGATTTATCATTCGGGAATGCATACGGCGTTGTCATCAGGGAACTGCGCCTACTCTCGCGTGCCATATTCGTCATCGGCAAAGACGATCTGGTTGCCTATGCTGAGTATGTGAAGGAAATCACCGAGCACCCCAACTATGACGCTGCGCTTGAAACTGCAAAAAAACTGGCATAGCACCTGTGCTTTGTCAAGAGGCGGCTCCCTGCCGCCTCTTTTTTATGTTCTATTCGTCACGGAACGAAATTGCCTTGACCGGACAGAGGTCCGCCGCAGACCGACAATCGCATGAACCGCACCCAATACAGAGTTCAGCATTGACAACCAGCTTCTTCATCACGATCTCCATTAATCTTTCTCCCAGTCATTGCCCATAACTATATTTGATTCAATAAAGTGGCATAGTCAATAATATAATTTTATAAGGCGCCATTTCGCATAGCAAATACAAAATACTGATGGAGACATCTGGCATGAAAAAAATTGCCGTATTCATACAGGGTCCGGACCGGCCGGGCATTATTGCAATCGTTTCTCGAACGCTCTTTGAGCATGGGTGCAATCTTGAAGATGTAAGCCAGACAATTCTTCAGGGAGCTTTTGTCGGCATTTTTATCGGAACGATTGCTGACACCCAATCTGAAGAAACCGTCCTTGCAGCACTTAGGGCGGGCGTCGAACCCAAGGGACTCGCTGCACATCTGAGCACGATGCAGGACTCCGCAGTCCAGCGACCGTCGGGCGAATCGTTCGTCATCACGACAATCGGCCCCGACAGGCCCGGCCTAGTCTCCGGCATCACCGAAATTCTTGCGCGGCATGAGGTAAATATCACCAATCTGAAAGCTGTTTTCAGAGGAGTGAAGAATCCGAATCATAACGTCATGATTTATGAAATTGATATCCCGCGGTCGCTGGATCTTCAGTTTTTCAGGGCAGCCCTGTATAGCAGGGCCTGCGAACTCGGTCTGGACATCAGCCTCCAGCATCGGGAAATCTTCGAACAGATTCATCGGGTGTAACCAATGCTGACAGAACGTGAAGTGCTCGCAACCCTTGAAATGCTCAAGAATGAAAACCTGGATGTCCGCACGGTGACTCTGGGCATCAGCCTTTTTGATTGTGCCAGCCATGATGCAGACCGTTTCATAGCCAGCGTCGGGGCAAAACTAACCCGACTGGCCGGAAACCTTGTGGAAGTCTGTGATGAGGTTGGCCTCAAGTACGGAATACCGG
>JBBIQQ010000105.1:0-7691 GCA_037442225.1 Nitrospirota bacterium | reverse complement strand
GATGTTTCATATTATAATCATGCGTTTATTGCCTTACCGAGCAGAGAAAGAGGACTGGCTTCGTGAAAATTCTCATCACGCAGCAGAACAGCAGGACTGACAGGTCGCTTATCCAATATCTGGAGAGCATCGGGCATGTCTGTGTCCATGTCCACGAAGCTGCCGCTGTTGTCGATGAAATATATCGCGAAACCCCCGATGTAATCGTTCTTTGTACGCGTCTGCAGCAGCCGAGTTGCTGTCACCTTCTCCAGAAGATAAAATCTGCCCCATCAATCCGGGACATCCCGGTCTTGTATCTTGCTCCCCGCAATGCGCTCGATCATTTAAAGAGAGGCTATGAAGGCGGTATGTATGATTACATCTCTCTCCCGTGGTTTCCGGAAGAGGTGAGCGCCCGCCTTCGAAACATCCAATATGTGCTTGATAAGGCACGGGAGATTGAAAAACTGCTGGTGCGTGATTACCTTACAGGTGTGTACAACAGAAAATTCTTCATGGAGCGCTTTCAGGAAGAGTCGTCTTGGGCGCAACGGCATGGTGAGTCCATCTCCGTTGTGATGGTGGATATCGATTTTTTCAAGAAGGTTAATGATATCTACGGTCACTATACAGGTGACCACGTTTTGCAGCAAGTGAGCGCACTGATCGCTTCACGGATTCGCCCCGGCGATCTTATAGCCCGCTTTGGCGGTGAGGAGTTCATTATTCTGATGCCGAACACCCCGGCTGAAGTCGCATCTGGTGTTGCGGAATCTTTCCGGCAGGCAGTTGCCGAGAATAAGTTTTACTCTGAAAAGCAGCTGCCTTTTTCCGTTACGATTAGCTCCGGTGTTGCAACATTTCATGGCGAGCCTGAAGTGACGGCCGACAACATTCTGGGCCGCGCCGATTTCTGCCTGTACCAGGCGAAGGAATCCGGCCGCAACCGCGTTGTGTGCGCAGCTTAGCACCCTTCCTTGCATTGCAGATTCAGAGTGCTTCTGTTAATATTAGATCTATGCCTACGTAGCGCACGAGTCGTGCTACCATACCCTATTCCCCGTTTTTTCTTTGCAGAGTCCGCTCTGCACGCGGGGATCTCATGCTGAAGGAGACAGATGTGGCGGAAAACTCATCTCAGAAATTATCAATTGTTGATCGCATATGGAGCGGCCTCGCTTCCATCAAGCTGGCGGTCATCGTTTTTGCGCTGATATCGCTCACCTCGATCGTCGGTACGCTTCTTGAACAGAAGGGTGATCCGGAAAAGAACCTGAAGGTTGTGGCAAAGTTTGTAGGCACTTCTGCCGCGCCAAAGGCATTCGCTCTTCTGGACGGTCTTGGCTTTACGGACATGTATCACGCATGGTGGTTTATCGGGCTCCTTTATCTTTTTGCGGCGAACATCATCGTCTGTTCTCTCGAGCGTCTTCCCAATGTCTGGAAGCTGGTTCGCCAACCGATACAGGCGCTGTCCCAAGACAGGATTGCTACAATGCCGTTTCGGCGCGAAATTATGGTGAAGGGCAACGGGGATGAGACGATTGCCGCTGTCGAGTCAGCCCTTCGCAAGGAAGGGTTTCGTGCTGTGCGGGCAGAGTCCGACGGGGTTGTGCAGTTTTTTGCGGAACAAGGGCGTTACAGCCGACTCGGTGTGTACATGACACACCTCAGCATCATCATTATTTTTGTAGGTGCAATCGTTGGCATGAAATACGGGTTCAATGCGCATCTGAACCTTCTTGAAGGAACGACATCAGCGGTTGCCTATTTCGGAGAGGGCAAGGAAATTCCACTCGGATTTGAACTGCGTTGCGACGACTTCAATGTTGATTTTTATAACAAATCAGATACGCCGAAAAGCTTTAAAAGCCGACTGACCGTACTCGAAAACGGCCAGCCTGTATTGATTAACGGCAAGGAGACTCATGAGATCGAGGTTAATCGCCCGCTCCGATATAAAGGCGTTACGTTTTATCAGTCGAGTTACGGCTTCGCGCCTAATCGCGATTCATTGTTCAAGTTTTTGATGACCGGCAAGAACGGAAAAAATGAAGCATCGTCTCTGAAGTTCGGCGAATCGTTCACTATTCCAGGCACGTCTGTTATGGGAACAGTCGCTGATTTCAGCCCGGCTATCGCCGTTGACGAGTCCAACAGGCTGTTTACGTATGCAGAAAGCATGAATAACCCTGCCGTCTTTGTTGAGTTCAGCGAGCAGGGCAAGCTGAAATACAGACAGTGGATTCTGAAAAGAGTGCCTGAAACCTGGGTCTTGCCAGATGGTACGGTTGAATTCCAGGACCTCTGGGGCGCGCAGTATACTGGCCTGCAGGTTCGGAAGGATCCGGGTGTGGGAATTGTGTATGCCGGCTGCTTTATTATGGCGCTTGGTCTTTATATTGCTTTTTTTATGTCCCATGCCCGCATCTGGATAATTCTGCGTGGAGAGCGCGGTAACGCGCGCTTGATCATAACGGGTTCTTCGAGCAAGAACCGAATCGCATTTGAAGGAAAAATCGAGCGGCTGGCGCAGGCACTGTCTGCGAAAGATTCCGCTTAGCCGTTTATCGGAGGACGACTGGTATGGACAGCTCTCTTTTCTTCGGTCTCTCAAGCATTGCCTATATTCTGGCGATGATTTGCTATATAGCCTACCTTGTGTTCCGCACGCAAACGATAGGCCTGATAGCCACCATTATTACCGTTTTCGGTTTTGTTTCTCACACGCTTGCCTTTTCCCTCCGCTGGAAAGAGTTTGCGGATATCGGCGGCATGGGGTTTATGCGGGCAGTCCCTCTGACGAACCTGTATGAGTCTCTCATTTTTTTCGTCTGGTGTATCATACTCGGCTATCTGATAATCGAGTGGAAATATAAAAACCGCTCTTTCGGCGCGTTCATTACCCCGATTGCCGGCATGATCATGGCATTTATCGATGTCTCCGGCATTTCCAAGGATATTCACCCGCTCATCCCGGCGCTTCAGAGCAACTGGCTGCTCGCTCATGTCACGATGAGCTTTCTGGCGTATGCCGGCTTTGCAATTTCATTTGCAACGGCAATTATGTATCTGGCGCTCTCTGCCGACGAAAAGCAGCGTGCGTCCTGGCCATATCTTTTCTGGACGATATCATTCGGGCTTTTTTCCGCGATTCTGATTGCGATGGCGTTCGATTTCATATCGTTCAAGATTATCGGCAGGGGTGCGGAATCGTTTATCAAGAACTATTTGTTCAAAGCATCATTCAGAAATGCCTCCGGTGTGATTGTTGCCTTGAGCTATGCTGCACTCGCTGCGTTTGTCTTCTTGGTCTGGCGGTTTGGTTATGTGGTGAAACGTGCCATCAGCGCATTTTCGCTCGACGCCGACACGCTTGATGAACTGACGTACAAATGCATCGCCATCGGATTTCCCGTTTTCACCCTCGGAGGTCTTATATTCGGCGCCATATGGGCGGATCAGGCATGGGGCCGTTACTGGAGCTGGGATCCGAAAGAGACTTGGTCGCTTATCACCTGGTTTGTGTACGCTTTTTTCCTGCATGCCCGCCATATGCGCGGATGGCGCGGCGACAAAATAGCGGCTGTCGCGGTCATAGGATTCATCTCAACGATATTCACCTATCTTGGCGTGAATCTCCTGCTCAGCGGCCTGCATTCATACGGCGGCCTGTAGAAAAGGAATCGGAACTCAGGAGAAAGCGAATGCAGAATAAACGAATAGGGCAGATATGACTTTCTCTCGGCACTTTTGCCGTCTGACCACTGAGTTCCGACTCTTCTGAATATATGTTTATTCTTGGAATTGACACATCGTGTGACGACACCTCTGCCGCGGTAGTCCGCAACGGCGGGGAGATCGTCTCGAATATCGTTTCTTCTCAGACGGAAATCCACCAGAAATATGGCGGCATTGTTCCCGAGCTTGCCTCGCGCCGACACAGCGAGATGATCTGGCCGGTGGTTCAGGAAGCACTTTCCGCAGCGAAAATCGGGCTGGATGAACTGACGGCTATCGCGGTCTGTCACGGGCCCGGACTAATCGGTTCGCTGCTTATCGGCTGCGGCTTCGCCAAAGCCGTCAGCTTTGCCTGTGCGATTCCGCTCGTTGCAGTGAATCATCTTGAAGGGCATATTTTCGCCGCATTTCTGGAGGAGCGTACACCGGATTTTCCGTTTCTTTCCCTGATTGTATCTGGCGGTCATACCAGTCTCTATCGAGTTGAGTCATTCGGTGTATATTTTGAACTCGGCAGAACGCGCGATGATGCGGCAGGCGAAGCATATGACAAGGTTTCAAAACTGCTCGGAAAAAGCTATCCGGGCGGCCCGATTATTGATCGACTTGCCCGTGAAGGCAGTCCGGAGGCATTTGATTTCCCGCGCGCCTATTTACCGGACTCGTTCGATTTCAGCTTCAGCGGCGTGAAAACCGCAGTGCGCAACCAGATTCACAGGACGAAGCAAAAAGACCAAGGAGATATGAGCGAAGCTTTTGTGCGCGATATCGCTGCGTCATTTCAGGCTGCCGTTGTTGATGTGCTGGTCAGGAAAGTGCAGTGGGCTATTGAGCAGAAGCGCATCCCAAGAGTCGTTCTCTCAGGCGGCGTGGCGGCTAACAGCGCGCTTCGGGCGCGCATGCAGCAGATGACATCAGAACAAGATGCCGTATTGTACATGCCTTCCATACGTCTCTGCGCTGATAATGCGGCTATGATTGCGGCTGCGGGATATCATCATTATCTTGCCGGCGAACGGGCACCGCTGACGCTAAACGCGAAGGCGTATATGCCTTTGGGCAAAGCGGAAGTGTAAGGTGAGCGGCAGAAAGTGCAATGCTGAACTCAGCATTCAGGAGTAAGACGACGAAAGGAACGGAATCTCAACCAAATGAAGACTGTTTTTTCAGTTTTTTCCTTTTGACCTGAGACGGAGGTTTTTATGCTGATTGGTATTATGTCTGATACTCATGATCACCTTGACAATATCAAAAAGGCACTTGTGCTGTTTGAGTCCCGAGGGGTTCAGCACATTCTTCACGCCGGAGACTTTACATCCCCATTTACCTATCGCGCACTAAAGAATTTTCAGGGAGGATTCACAGCAATCTTCGGCAATAACGATGGCGACCGTGTCCTGATTAAGCAAATGTATGGCGAAGTTGTCTATCCGCAGCCTTATGTCTTTAGCCTTGCCGGTCGGAGTATCGTAATGATGCATGAACACCATGTCGCTGATTCACTTGCGGCAAGCGGACACTTCGATATTGTCATTTATGGACACACTCACGAGCCGGTTATCAGGCAGGTCGGCGGCACGCTTGTCGTCAATCCCGGAGAAGTATGCGGCTGGCTCTATGGTAAGCCGAGCGTTGCGGTTGCGGATTTAGCGGAGTTGAAGGCCGAGATTATTCAGATAGCAGAGGCATAAAAGAAAACACATCCAGGGTTTGGGTTTAGCAGTAGTAATGATTGTGAGCGTAGCGATATTGCCTGCTGAAGAATTTGAGAGCGGTGTTTGGTCACATCGACTTGAAACGAGGAGCCGTACCAGCCCCGTCCGACATGAAAAACTGGAGCATTTCAATTACAGTCTCCGCAAATGTTCCGGCTTTAAAAAAGAAGCATCCCTTCTCCGCACAAACTTACGAATCATATTTACGGTTTCATCCCGTTGCAACGGCATTCTGATCTGCAACGGCAGGTAGTTCGATGCATGATTTGCGAAAAAAAGCCCGCGCATATCGGTATGCTCGATCATTTCGGCAAGTTCATTCAGGATAGCATACGGGTCCGGCATCGTGAAATTGCCAGATTCCCGGAGCCGGTAAAGCGGGGTGCCGCCCACCACCATGGTCGTGAGCGCGCAGGCATGATCAGGCTTTATCTCTGTAAGCAGCTTCCCCGTCGCATGCGCATGGGTGAAACTTCCGGCGCTGCCGCCGATGCCGAGCAATACTGTTACGGACAATTTGATGCCCGACAGTTTAACGCGGCGAGCCGCTTCTATCATATCTTTGGAGGTCACGCCTTTCCGCATCCAGGCGAGCAGCGAGTCATCTCCTGATTCGATCCCGAGGTAGAGAATGCCGAGACCCTTTTTGCGGAGGATCGACAGTTCATTCAGGCTCTTGTTGAGAATGTTCCGAGTATTTGCGTACATGCCGATCCGCTGGAGTCGGGGGAAATGATGCCGGATACGTTCAAATAGTGCAAGCAATTCCTGTTGCGGGGCTGCAAGCGCGTCTCCGTCAGCCAGGAATATCCGCCGCGTGTCGCTGAAAGCCGGAATGCAGTTTAGGATATCCTGTTCCATTTCCTCAACGCCCCTTATGCGGAATTTCTTCTGCTTGTATGCGGGGCAGAATATGCATTGATTGTGCGAACACCCGATGGTGAATTGGAGGATAAGGCTGTCAGCTTCGCTTGGGGGGCGGATAATGGTTCCTTCATATTCAGGCATGTTCTATTCTACCTTTTCTCACCTGCCGTCCATGAGGCATTGTCGTGTGTGAGCTTCCCGCAGAAAGGAAACGGAAGATTATAATAAACTCAGAATAGTCATGAGCAAAGAAGTTCTAACGGCGGCCATGAGAGTTTTTCTAATGACAATTCTGGGTAATAAAGATTGTCCTCAAATCTCAAAAACTTCCCCCTTCTCCGGAACATGCACCGGATTGCCGAGTTTCGACCGTACAATTTCAGCAAACTCCAGCGCGACGCTTTCTTCGGCATGAACAACAAAGACCTCCGGTTTGTTCGCAAAGCTCTGGAGCCAGCTGAGAAGCTCCTTCTGGTCAGCATGCGCCGAGAACCCGCCGATGGTATGGATCCGAGCCCGCACAGCGACATCTTCTCCGAGAATGTTGACACGCTTCTTCCGGTTTACGATGTCCCGGCCGAGTGTTCCCTCTGCTTGAAATCCGACAAAGACGATTGAGCATTCAGGGCGCCAGAGATTGTGCTTGAAGTGGTGCCGGATTCTGCCGCCATCGCACATGCCGCTGCCCGCCATAATGACTGCGCCGGAACGTATCCGGTTTATCGCCATTGATTCTTCGACGTTTCTTGTGAAGTGGAGCTTGAGAGATACCCCGATCCCTTTGCGAAGCACCGCCGCTGCATCTTCATCGAAAAGCTCGGGATGGTCGAGATACACATTGGTAGCTTCTTCTGCCAATGGGCTGTCTACATATACATCGACCGGCTTCAGGCGGCCTTCCTGTACCAGTTTATTGAGAAGGTAGAGGATGTCCTGCGTTCTGCCGACGGCGAACGCCGGAATCAGCACGTTGCCGCCCCGGCGAAATGTGCTAGAAACGGCTTCCACAAGTTCGTCGAGGCTTTCAGGGAGCGGTTTATGGAGCCGGTTGCCATACGTTGCTTCCATAACGACATAGTCGGAGCGCTCAGCATGCTGGGGGTCAGCCACAATCGGGTTGCCGCGCTTGCCGATGTCGCCTGAAAAAATGATCTTCTTTTCACCTGAAGCTTCCTGATAAATCATTTCCAAGCTTCCGGAGCCGAGGATATGGCCGGCATCATAGAAGCGGTAGCGAAGGCCCTGCGTGAGCGATTCCTGTTTGCGGTACTGCCTGCGTTCAAACTGGCGGAGTGATGCCCGCACGTCTTCCGTTGTGTACAACGGGGTCACGATCTCGTTGCTGCCTGAGCGCATAAGTTTCTTCGTCATCCACTCCGCGTCTTT
>JBBIQQ010000104.1:0-7699 GCA_037442225.1 Nitrospirota bacterium | reverse complement strand
TGCTCCCTGCGGCGCGGCAGAACGGCTGATTATTCATTCCATTGCAGTTGAAGGGTTGAGTGCGATGCAGGAGAATGAACTGCTTTTTCTCCTCGATATAGCTCAAGACAAGGCTTTTGACGCTCTAAAACTCCGCTCCGGCATCAAGCGCGCCTTTATGAAGGGTCTGTTTGAGGACATTCGCATCGAACGGATAACGGACACACCCCTCTCGCTGAAAGTCGTCGTGCTGGAGAGAAAAAAAATAGAGAGTATTCAGTTTTCCGGGCACAAGCACTTTTCTGATTCTGAGTTGACACAATGGCTGGGTATCCGGAGAGGTGATTTGTTTCGCGCAGCGCAGGTGGAAGCGGCAAACCGTTCTCTTGTGAACGAATTGCGCAAACGGGGATACGGGGGCGCACAAACAAGCTATCGTCAGGTCGAACAGTCGGGACGAATTGCGCTGTTCATCAATGTTGCAGAATGGAAGCCCGAGGTCATAAGGAATGTTGTGCTGAATGATCCGGAAAACTATCTCCCGTCGTTTTCCGGGTTGTCAGCTGGGGATGTCTATGACGCCGCAGTTCTTGAACAAACACTTGCCAAAACCAGGGCGCGCCTTGGGAAGCAGGGCTTCGTTCAGTCGGAGGTTGCGGCGAGATTTGATGACGGAGTTCTCAGTATTGATATTCTGCCAGGCCGGAGACTGCAGCTTGCTTTCCGCGGCAACAGCGGACTCGGGGATTCGGCGCTCAGGGGAGAAACCGGTTTCTTTGTCGTGAACGGGTTTGATGACAACCTGATTGAAGAGTCCATCTCGAGGATGCACGCACGCTACCGGGAAGCCGGGTATGCCGGCGTTCACATAGTGCCGCTTGTTGAGCGGTTAGATGATCATATCGCATTGACCTTTTTCATATCGGAAGGCGAACGGCTTGTCGTAAAATCAGTTCGTTTTGACGGAAACGCGTTGCCCGACAAGAAGCTTCGTGATCAGCTCTCCTACGCAGTGAAAGAGCCCTTCAACCCAGACATGCTTGAACCGAATCGGGAATCGCTGGAGAGATATTATCGCAATGCCGGCTACCTCTCCGCACGGGTTCAGCCGCCGGTCGTTTCCCATGAAGAAGGCGGCGTTGCGCTGCTGTTCAGTATTGAGGAAGGCGCTGTCACGCACGTCAAAAGCGTCGTCTTGAGCGGCGTTGACAGCCGATGGGAGCCGGAAATTTTGCAAGCGATTTCGATGAAGCCCGGCGACGCATACAGCGATGCCGCCCTCGCGTATGCGAAGATCCAGATGGCGGAGTGGTATCAGCGCCGCGGATACACCAATGTCGAAGTGACGGCAACCCGCGAGCTTGCTGAAAATGCAGCTTCCGTGACATTTGTAGTGAGGGAAGGCATGTTGAACCGTTTCGGCAAGAGTATTATTGTGGGCAATGAAAAGACAAAAGAAGTTGTGTTGAAGCGGGAGTTCCTGCACGTGGAGGGAGAGCCGATGGATCCCAAAAAACTGCTTGATGAGCGGATGGCGCTCAGCAGGACAGGTCTTTTCTCGTCCATCGACGTTGAAACAGAGGTTCAGGATGGCGATGTGCGGGATGTTATCTATCGCGTGCGAGAGAGTCCAGCAGGAGCCCTGGAGTTTGGCCTGGGATATGCTGAATACGAGAGGTTCAGAGGTTTTTTCGACGTCAGCTACCGGAATATCGGCGGCATGAACAACCAGGCGGCATTCCGTGTTGATGTCAGTTCTTTGCTGAAACGCGCAACGCTCTCTTACTATTATCCATGGGTCTTTGGCGAGCGGGATCTCGCGTTTAAGGCTCTTCTTCTCGGAGAGATAAAGAGAGAACTCAATGCAGCGGATCATGCCACGCTTTACCGCTCAGATCGCTACGGAATAAGCGGCGGATTTGAGAAGCGCTTTTCAAACGCACTGAAGGGCGAGATTGGGTATGAACTGTCGCATGTGCTTACATCCGATGTGCAGCCGGGCATTGTTTTATCGAAGGAAGATGCCGGGACACTTATCATAAGCAGCCTGCGCGCGAGCGTGACCTATGACAGGCGCGACAACGTTATCGATCCGAAAAGCGGCTATCTGCTCGGAGCCACCTACAAGATAGCAGCGCCTTTCTTATTCTCCGAAACCAGTTTCAACAAGCTGAATCTTTTTGCGAACTTTTATGTCAGCCTGAGCAAGCGCGTTGTTGTTGCCATATCGCTTCGGGGAGGGTCGGCAGAAGGCTTTCACGGGACAAAGGATCTTCCGATTGTTGAACGTTTTTTCCTCGGCGGCAGGACAACGGTGCGTGGGTATCGGCAGGATATGCTCGGACCGAGAGACGCCGGCAGGAACCCAATCGGCGGGAATACCTTTTTTATGGGGAATTTCGAATTCAGGACAAATATCTGGAAAGAACTGGGGCTGGTCACGTTTCTGGACTGGGGCAACGTCTGGAGCAGGACAAACGAGTTTTCCGTCACCGATCTGAAATATTCGGCCGGTCTGGGGCTTCGGTACAACACCCCGATAGGACCTGTCCGGGTTGACTATGGCAGGAAACTGAACCGTGAGGAGGGCGAGAGTCATGGAGCCTTGCATTTCAGCATTGGCCATGCGTTTTAAGACAGTTCTCCGTGTGATTGCAGCGCTTGCCTTTGGCGTAACGGCCGTATCCGCAGCGCATGCGGGCAGCGAAGTTATCGACCGGATCGTTGCTTCCGTCAATAACACCGCCATCACCCTTTCCGAACTGCGTGAAAGGCATGCCGCCATGAAAAACACCCTGCCTTCCATGACCGAACACGAAGTGCTCCAGTCGATGATCAATGCGCAACTGCTGCTCGAAAAAGCGCGTCATATGCGCGTTGAAGGAAGCAGTCCCGATGAACTCATCGCAACATACATTGATTTGAAGATCCGGGCTTTCATTGTAGTGCGGGAGGATGCGATTCGAGGGTATTACCAGGACAACAGGGACAAACTCGGCGGAAACGATTACCGGCTGGTGCGTGACGAGATTGAAAAATATCTGACGGAGCAGGAAGCCAACCGGCTTCTGCAACAGCATATCGAGAGCCTGAGGGCAGGAGCTGACATCACAGTTCTGCCTTAAAGCGAGAGAATTACGCCGTGTTCATCACATTCCGGAAACTTGTGACATTTGATGCAGTCGCTCCAGATTTTCTGGGGAAGTTTCGCTTTATCAATATCCCGGAACCCGATTTTTTTAAAAAAAAGCGGGTGGTACGTCAGGGCAAAAACCCGCCTGAGCCCAATCTCTCTTGCCTCTTTCAGACAACGCTTTACGAGTCGCTTCCCAATGCCCCTGTTCTGATAGTGCTGACGGATGGCAAGAGACCGTATCTCCCCGAGATCATCCCACATGATCCGCAGGGCGCATACCCCGACAATCGCACCCTTTTCTTCGTAAACAATAAAGTCTCTGACACTTTCATACAATTCGTTGAGCGAACGGGGCAGCATTTGCTCTTGTTTGGCGAACTCATTAACGAGCGCCTGAATAGCTCTGATATCAGCAATGCGAGCTTTTCTGATGGGCATATGTTGAATATCCTTTCTCAAACAGAGGAATGTTTTTCTCTTTCACTGCCGGGGTTCCCGCGAAAGTATTTTCAAGCACTGTGCGCGGTGACGCAGGATGGAAGGCGATTGAGCAAGACCCAAGGGATGACACGAAACACGCCGCACAATAGTCATACTATACGGACTGCGCGTTCTGCCGTCAACAGTGATTGATAAATCATGTCTTTACCGGTAGCGCCGGTAACTCGCGATTCCTTCCTGCAGCGAGACCTTCAGAAACCCGGTTGCGGGAACCGAGAGCAGCATGCCGAGGATGCCGAAAAATTTTCCGCCGATAATAACCGCAAGCAAAACAACCAGCGGGTGCATGTCAACGCTCCTGGCAACGATCATCGGTTGAATAATAGCATCATCAATGAGCTTGACCACAATAAACGCGATCAGGATCGACGCCGCAGTCGATATCTGTCCGGTATCGATCACGGTTACGAGTATGGCCAGCGTGGCGCCGAGGACCGGACCGAGATAGGGAATAAGGTTCGCCACTCCAGCAAAGGCGCCGAACAGAAAGGCATATTTTACATTGAGAGCCCAGAGCGCCAGCGTCGAGAGGATGCCGACAACAGCCGCGTCCAGAAACTGCCCGCGCAGATAGTTGCCGAGTTGTATATCCATCTTGTGCAGCAGGTTGAGAGAAAGTTCAAAATACCGGTTGGGCATGAGGCTGACAAACTGTTTCTTGATCTGACGGCCATCTTTCAGAAGGAAGAATACGATGAATGGAATGATGATAATATTCGTGAGCAGGGATACCATATCGAGAATATGGTCGAAAAACCACTCAGCGGTTGAAGCTGCATAAGCCTCCAGACGATCCGCAATATTCACTTCCTTGACCCCGAACGAGGAAAAATGGGGCGCTGCCATCTGCTCAATCTGTTTCACCATGGTATCCGCATGACCGCTTTTCAGCGACTGCTGTATTGAAATAATCTGGTTGACGAGCATAGGGGCAAGCACCAGAAACGACAGCGCCATAATCCCGACAATCATCAGAAAAACAATGGCGGTTGCTCCAGAACGCTTCAGTCCGCGGGATTCGAGAAATGTCGCAAGCGGATCTATAATATACGCTAAAAGCGCGGAGATGATCAGGATTTTTACGAGTCCGCTGAGAGAATAAAGCACAGCGACCGCGGCGGCCAGCAGAATCGCGACGCCGAGCCATTTAACCCAGATCGGCGATTCAGCGGTCTTTGTCCGCACAGGCATCCACCTTGCTCGTCGGATTTCCGCTTTTCATGACCTCGATGTATTCAGTTGCTTTTTTCAGTCTTTCTCCGATAGTGCGGGAGAGGCCGATCAGAATTTTTACGCCAAGCCGCGGATCAACATTCAGCAGATCCATCAATTCGGGATGAAAAAAACAGAGCAGATGTGTCTCTCCCTGCGCTGCGGCTGATGCAGATCGCGGCGATTCATCCAGAAGCGAGAGTTCGCCAAAGAACTCGCCATCGGTCAGTATGGCAAGCGGCTCGTCATGTGCGAGCAAATAAATCTGCACCTGGCCGGACTCCACAATATACATGCCGAGACCCGGCTCGCCGGCCCGGAAGATAGTCTCGCCGTCCGCAAATGACCGGTGGTAAATGAGCCGCTCGACCTTGCGCAGTTCTCGATCGCTCAGGTCACGAAAGATCGGAACTTTCTTCAGAACATCCTTGACGCTATTCCGGTCGCAGCTCTTTCTTGAGAAAATATTGCTCCAGGCAATGTCCATCATTCGATCCTTTCCGGCATGCCGCATTACGGTTGAATTATATATGAAAGGACTTGCAAATCAAAGACGTACCTCCGCGAAGAGAATGCACCATTCGTCGAAAAGCCGCTGTTTCTGTTCGCCATAGCTGAGCACGAGTTCCCGGACGTGCTGCAATGGCTTTTCGTGTTCAAGGCTGTGTGCGTCCTTCGAAAAAAATTTGTCGGCGAAACAGACAATCTGTTCCTCCATGGACTGGGGCGTCATGTCGCGCAAAGGAAGCGGAAAACGGTTTGCGAGGATATCTTCAACCGTCAGTCCCATGCCGACATGGCGTTCACATACCAGCGCGTGGCGATGTAGTCCGGCGCTCTCAAGTATTTCGCGGCCATGCCGTCCATGAGTTATGTAAGGGTCGAAGCCGAAGCACCCAAATCTCGGCGCGTGGGTGCGGATAATTCCGATGTCGTGCAGCATTGATGCTTCCTCGATAAAACCTAGGTCAAGAGAGCTGTCCCGCAGTCTGCGCGCGATGCGCAACGCCTTCTGCGCGACAACCTTTCCATGGTGAACAAGATAATGATATGCCCTTGACTCCGAATCGCAGAATTCACCGATTATTTTGAGCGTGTCCACTCCAATAATTATAAACTGATCGGGGCTCAAACTTATAGCGCCTATAAATATCCTTAATTATCAATGTGTAAGCGTTGTTTTTTTCTAAAAAACGTGGCATTATAGCGAATTCGCGTAAGAACAATGCGGCGTGGATATTTTGAAAATGACAGAGAGTTGAGGGAGGCAGGGGATGTCAGAAGCGGAGCGGAAAGCGCCTGCTAGGGCTTGGGTTGTTACCGGGGCGGGATTTGCGGTCAACATGTGTCTTGGCATATTGTACGCATGGAGCGTCTGGAAAGGTGTTTTGGTTAACAGCACCAAGGCGAATGCTGGAGAAGTCATGACCGGAATAAACGCCGGATGGCCGTATCTGACCGATTTTCAGGGCACTGTCGCCTACTCGATGTGCGGTCTGATTTTTGCAGTCTTCATGATCCCCGGCGGCAGGATTCTTGATAAGTACGGCCCGAAAGTCAGCGCAATGATCGGCGGAGCATTTCTCGGAGCCGGCTGCATTATTGCCGGTCTGATGAAGAGCTATATCGGCCTGCTGCTTGGCTTTGGCGTGCTCGGCGGTATCGGTATGGGCATTGCATATGCGGCGCCGACCCCGGCCGCGCTCAGATGGTTCGGCCCGGCAAAATATGGCCTTGTTGCCGGCATTACGGTCGGCGGATTTGGCGGCGCGGCCATGTACATCTCACCGCTCGGCAATTATCTCATCACAAACTACGGCATTACCGGAAGTTTCCTCGCATTCGGCATCGCTTTTACAGCGGTTATCTTTGTCGCGGCGCAGTTTCTTTCGCTTCCTCCGGCCGGCTATGTTGCGCCGGCGGCGCCTGCAAACAAAAAGCTGGCAGCTCCGGCTGCGGACTGGAAGCCGGATGAAATGCTCAAAACCTGGCAGTATTACGCGCTTGTTTTCATGTTTATGGGTACGGCGCAGTCCGGCCTGCTGGTGATCGCAAACGCATCGCCCATTCTGAAGACAACGGCATCTTCCGTCGAGTTCTTTACACAGAACGCGTGGATTCTTGCCGCCTTCGGCGGATTGGTAAATGCAATCGGCCGTGTCGGGACCGGCCTTTATTCGGACATAATCGGCCGGAGAAATGCCTATTCGGTCAACTGTCTGGTTTCTGCGGTCTTCCTGTTTGCGACTCCGTGGATTATCAGTACGGGCAATGTCGCGCTGCTCTTCCTCGCGGTCGGCGTCGCTTTCTGGCAATATGGCGGCGGCCTTGCGCTGATGCCAGCGAACGCTGCCGACTTCTACGGCAAAAAAAACCTCGGCATCAATTACGGTCTTCTCTTTCTGGGCTGGGGATTCGGTTTCTTTACCCCGCTCGCGGCCGGACTTGTAAAAGATACGACCGGCTCATATGATCTTGCCTTCTATGGTTCGGGCGCTCTGCTGATTGCGGCTGTCGCGCTGAATTTCATTACCCGTCGTCCGGAATACGCAAGGATTTCGCAACAGAGCGGTCATATCTCATCGGTGGATTATCGCAGAAGCCCCCTCTCTATGGAGCGGAGATCTCGATAGTGCAGATTTAAGACCGCAACACTACATCTCCCAAGAACCGGGAATATGAACTGACAGGCATTACTGTCCGTCGTGCTTCCGGTCTCTATGTCCTGATTGGTGTCATAGACTTGACGCAGATCCCTGTAACAATCCAACCTGCTGTCTAATTTCTAACTACGGCCATAAGCAGCATGCGGGATGGTATTTTGCTCATTGCCGGAAGACAACATACAGCCGCCGGCGCTTTCCTTCCTCT
>JBBIQQ010000103.1:0-7717 GCA_037442225.1 Nitrospirota bacterium | reverse complement strand
AGGAACCTTACAGACTGGGGGAGGATGAGTACACGGTTTTCGCCTGCGTGAAGGCAAGATGAATGCCGAACAATCGCTTCGAGAGGGACGCTCCGCCAGCAAGCGAAGCTTGCTGCCTCCGCGCCCCTCAAGCTAAACGTTAACACTGATAGGGAGGCTACCATGAAAGGATTTACCCGCAGAGATGTTTTGAAGATATCGGCTGCCACCGGGTTGGCGGGGCTCGCATATCCCCTCTCCGGCTACAGCAGCACCTCTTCCGCAGCAGAAGGCATTCCACTCCGGGTTCCATTCGGCCCTACGCGGGTGGCGCAGATGGGACAGGCCGTCTACGGATACGAGCTGTATGTCGGCAAGGCGCTTTCGCTCGGCCTTTCCATATCCAAAGTCGATATACTGGCGGATGGATCGGTTGTCAAGACGTATCAGGGGGCGGAACTCTCCGAATGCCTGATCAAGAAAGTCGATCCTTTTTCGGCCGAAGAGGCTATCTTCACAGGGCGTGATTATAATATCCTGCTGGCCTGGCCTGCTCTTAATTTATCCGCGCCTGTCCCATCACAGTTTTCACACCGTGTTTATTTTTCCAACGGGTCCATTGCCGAAGGAGGGAATATCACAGTGGCTGCGGGGACTACGCTTATTTCCCCACCTGTCAAAGGTGACCGATGGTGGGCCTGCAATGGACCGTCCAACATCGACCGCCATCACCGCTCCATGATCATCGACGTCTCTTTCAAGTGTACCATCGCACAGCGTTTTGCGACGGACTGGATGCTGCTTGGCCCTGACGGCCGGCTCTTCACCGGCGACGGCACGCGCTGCACCGATTATTACTGTTACGGCGCTGATCTTCTCGCCGTGGCCGACGGTACCGTGATAGAAGCCCGTGACGGCATTCCCGAAGGCATCCCCCCGGACAACTATGCAGCAACCACTCTTCAGAACCTCTTTGGAAATAGCGTGATCCTCGATATCGGCAGGGGTCGCTATGCCGCCTACGCGCATCTGATCCCGGGAACAGTTACGGTTTCAATCGGTGAGAACGTAACCCGGGGACAAGTACTCGGGAAATTGGGCAACAGCGGGAATTCAACTGCTCCTCATCTGCATTTTCATATCTCTAACGGCCCAGACGGTCTCCGTTCGGAGGGGCTGCCGTTTTCATTTGCCTCGTACGATTTGCTGGGCTCCATTACTATCAATGAACTGTTCGGTGAGGGCAAGGCATGGACGCCTTCCGTACCGCCGCAGGTGCGTTCTGCGGAGATGCCGGTGCTTGAACAGGTAGTGAAATTGTATTGAGTTGAACGAAAGGCAATTGGATCTTGGAAGAGAAGTGCGGGGTCAAACCTTCAAACATCATTAAATATACGGAGACGGGAGAAAAGAACCGGATGATCTTTTCTTATTGCGCTGACGTGTTATTGATGTCATAGAGAAAAGAGAGAGCAGATGAACGTTGGAATCATAATACTAGAACCTATCTCAAAATCAAAACATGCATCGTCAGCCCTTCATGTGTCATTCCGGCTTGCCCGGAATCTTTCTTTATTTTCGGAAGGATTCCCGACGCGCTTACGCATCGCATTGCGCTTGAAATGATTTGATTGCTTTTCGCCAGGTATGATATAACGGAATACCTTCAAAGGAGGTCGATCATGGGAAAAGCAAAAATAGCGATTACATTAGATGCCGAATATATTGGCGAATTGGATAGATTGGTCGAAGAGAATTATTTTCAAAACCGCAGCCAAGCCATCCGCGATGCTGTGCGCGAAAAACTCGCCCGCATGAAACGCAGCCGCTTATCAATGGAATGCTCAAAACTCGACCAGAAATTTGAAAAAGCTATGGCCGAAGAAGGATTAGCTGAGAATGTGAGCCAATGGCCAGAATATTAAGGGGCGAGATAAGATGGGCAGATTTAAATTCTGTGCGGGGTCATGAACAGGCGGGTTTGCGCCCTGTCCTCATTTTGAGCCACGACATTTTTAATGAGAAATCAGGCACGGTCATAGCCGTTGCCATCACAAGCCAGCCGCAAAAGGCTGGCTTTCCATTAACTCTTGAATTGAAGTCACCAACTTTGCCTAAGAAATCATGGCTTAAAATCAGTCAAATCCGAACTCTGTCTGCAGAGAGAATTGGTAAAGTTATTGCTAAAGCATCTCTGGAAGAGTTGAATCAGGCAATTGAAGGGTTGAATGAAATTATTGCGTAACCAGTCGCTCAAGCCGATCGCCGCTTCGCGGCTCCGGCTCAGCATCGCATTCTCACCTCGCTTTGACGTAAACTGAAAAGAATAGACCCCAAAGTCTCCGGTACAATACGAGATGGAGGTGGAGCATGGAGCGAATCCTGCGAGGGCGGTACACGAAGGAATTCAGGATGGAAGCAGTGAAGCTGATAGTAGAAGGCAAACTGCCACAGCGAGAGGTGAGTCGGCGGCTGAACGTCTCAGAGAACCCCCTTCAGAACTGGCTGAAGGCTTACCGGCAGGGGAAGCTTTCGGAGGTGGGGAAGAACTACCGGGATCTGAGCGTGACAGAACTTGAACTGTTGCAGTTGCGTTTTTCCGTATCCTGCCCGCTCAAAAACAGGCGGCGCAACGTCAAGCTCAATGAGAGGCTGACTGTCAGGCGAGTCCTCGATTTTTACAAATAAAACCAAGAATACCTCAAGATGCTCTTCCCTTATAAAGACGACAACCCGACCTATTCCTTCCCGTGGGTAACCATAACCATCATCCTTGCGAACATAGGCGTTTTTGTCTGGCAGATGCTTTCTCCCCTGAGTGAGCTGGCCATTGTTTCCCGCTACGGCGCCATTCCGTATGCCTTGACCACGTTCAATGAGATTCAGCCTATCAGCCCGTTTGCCTCGGTGTTTACCTCCATGTTCATGCACGGCGGCCTGTTTCATCTCATGGGCAACATGCTCTTCCTCTGGATATTCGGCGATAACATTGAAGACGCGCTCGGGCATGGCCGGTTTCTCCTCTTTTATCTGGTGTCCGGCGTGCTTGCCGTGTATGGGCATGCCATGACAGATCCGACTTCGCTCGTGCCGCTCGTCGGCGCAAGCGGGGCTGTCGCGGGGGTGCTCGGGGCGTATCTTTTGCTCTTTCCGGGAGCGCGGGTTGCTACGATTGTCTTTTTCGGACTTTTTTGGGTCATCCAGATACCGGCGTTTTATGTTATCGGCCTGTGGGCCGTTGTGCAGTTCATGAACGGCATTGCGAGCACCGCCGCCGGTCAGCATGGCGGCGGGGTCGCATGGTTTGCCCATATCGGCGGGTTTTTGTTCGGACTGTTGACAGTCAGGCTCTGGCTGCCAAAGCGGTTCAGGCGGTAATTTTTGAACAAGAACCGCGGCGGACGTTTTGTGGCGGTCCTTTTTTCTATTGCGTGCCCTGTCTCCGGCTATCAAACCTTTTGGCTTGAAGCATACTTGCAGAACTGATTGGAGAACAACGTCCGCCCCGCTCAAATGATTTTTGGCTCAGCCTCAGAGGTTTTGTAATTTCAATGAGTTAACACTACCCCCTTGACATACGCCACGACTTCTGTGATATAGTAGCACTCATCAAGGTTGAGTGCTAACAAAAACTCACAATCATTTTAAGGAGGTTGAAGCATGAAGATTAAGCCGTTGAAGGACAGAGTCGTCGTGAAGTACTCCGACGAAGGACTCGAGAAGACCGCCGGGGGCATCTATATCCCGGACAACGCGAAGGAAAAGCCCCAGAAGGGCACGGTTGAGGCAGTCGGCTCTGAAACAAAGGAGTTGAAGACAGGCCAGACGGTTCTGTTTGACAAGTACTCGGGATCGAAGATCAAGATCGACGATATCGAGTACCTGATCGTAAAAGAAGAAGACATTCTCGGAATCATCGAGTAAGGAAAGGGAGGATACTGAACTATGGCAGCAAAGCAGCTTCTTTTTGATGAGGCGGCCCGCCAGTCGATTATGCGCGGCGTGACTGTTCTGACCAACGCAGTAAAGGCAACCCTCGGCCCCCGCGGCCGCAACGTCGTTATTGACCGCAAATTCGGCGCGCCGACGATAACCAAAGACGGCGTTACCGTCGCCAAAGAGATTGAGATCAAGGATCCGTATGAGAACATGGGCGCGCAGCTCGTCCGCGAAGTCGCATCCAAGACCTCCGATGTTGCCGGCGACGGCACCACGACGGCAACGGTGCTCGCCTATGCAATTTACAAGGAAGGCATGAAGTACGTCACTGCCGGCGCCAACAGCATTGACATCAAGCGCGGCATCGACAAGGCGGTCGAAAACATTATCAACGAGCTGAAGAAGATGTCCAAGCCCGTTGCCGACAAAAAGGAAATCGCACAGGTCGGCACCATCTCCGCAAACAACGACCCTACGATCGGCGAGCTTATTGCTGATGCTATGGATAAGGTCGGCAAGGACGGCGTCATCACCGTTGAAGAGGCAAAAAGCATGGCTACCACCCTTGATGTCGTAGAGGGCATGCAGTTTGACCGTGGTTATGTCTCCCCGTATTTTGTAACCGATCCGGAGCGCATGGAGTGCAGCCTGCAGGATGCCTTCGTGCTCATCCACGACAAGAAGATCAGCACCATGAAGGACTTGCTCCCGATTCTCGAACAGACCGCGCGTCAGGGCAAGCCGCTCGTGATTATTGCTGAAGACATCGAGGGAGAGGCGCTCGCGACGCTCGTCGTGAACAAGCTCCGCGGCACCATCCAAGTCTGCGCCGTGAAGGCCCCGGGCTTTGGCGACAGAAGAAAGGCGATGCTCGAAGACATCGCCGTGCTGACCGGCGGCACCGTCATCTCCGAGGATCTCGGCCTGAAACTCGAAGGCGTCAAGATCACCGACCTCGGCCGCGCGCGCAAGATTACCGTCGACAAGGACAACACCACCATTGTCGAGGGCGCTGGCGACGAAGCGAATATCCAGGGCCGCGTCAAGCAAATTAAAGCTCAGGTTGAAGAAACCTCCTCCGACTACGACCGTGAGAAGCTCCAAGAGCGTCTTGCCAAGCTCGTCGGCGGCGTTGCCGTTATCAACGTCGGCGCGGCGACCGAGTCAGAGATGAAGGAGAAGAAGGCCCGTGTTGAGGACGCGCTCCACGCGACCCGCGCCGCGGTTGAGGAAGGCATTGTGCCGGGCGGCGGCGTGGCGTTTATCCGCTGCATCAAGAGCCTCAGCGATCTGAAGCTCGATCACGACCAGCAGATCGGCGTCAACATCATCAAGAAGTCGCTTGAAGAGCCTATCAAGCAAATCGTCAACAACGCGGGCGTCGAGCCGGCAATCGTTGTCGAGAAGGTGAAGGCCTCCAAGGATCCGAACTTCGGCTATGACGCGTACACCGAGAAATATGTCGACATGCTCGACACCGGCATCATCGACCCGACCAAGGTAGCCAGAACCGCGCTCCAGAACGCCGCTTCGGTCGCTGGTCTGCTCCTGACCACCGAGGTGATGATCACCGAGATCCCGGAAGAAGACAAGAAGATGCCTCCAATGCCGGGCGGCGGCATGGGCGATATGGGCGGAATGTACTAAAATAAAAGCCTGCACCCCGGAAGTCCGCCTTTTTGGACTTTGGGTTGAGAGTCAAGGATAATCAGCGGGGCGGTCGAATCGGCCGCCCCGTTTTTTCTCCTGTTTCGGTTACTTTTTAACCGGCACTTTGCTATCCTAAATAAATGCTCAGAAAACTGATATATCTCACTATTTTCAGCGCGGCACTTTCCGCCGCTCTGTTCGGCTATCAGCTTCTCGTGCCGACCAGGAACGACTCAGCGGAGGTGGAAGTGCAGGTCCCCGACGGCGCCACGTTCCGGGAGGCGGTTTCGATCCTTTCAAAAAACGGTCTCATCAGGAATGAAACCCTGTTCGTCGGAATCGGCCGTGTCACCGGCATCGACAAACGTATCCGCGCCGGCTTCTATGTATTCAGCGGCAAAGTTGCGCCCTACGATGTTCTGATGCAGCTGCGGCTCGGCAAGGTTCTCGAATATGAGATAACGGTGGTCGAAGGCGACAGCCTGCTCGAAATCAGCAGGAAACTGGCGGATGCAAAACTGATGTCTCCCGAAACCTTCCGTGATCTTGTGTACGGCAAGACTTTTCTGGATGAGCTCAAAATCGACTCCCGCAGCATCGAAGGCTACCTCTATCCGCAGACCTACCGCTTCTCCAAGGGAACGAAACCTGCCGTTGTGTTGAGAGTTATGGTGCAGAAGCTGCGCGAAGAGTATACCGGAGAACTCGAAAAACGGGCAAAGCAGATGGGCTGGTCGGAAAATGAGGTGCTCACGCTTGCTTCAATTATTGAAAAAGAAGCAGTTGTAGACAGCGAGCGGGCGGTCATCTCGGCGGTCTATCACAACCGGCTTCAAAAGGGCATGCCGCTTCAGGCAGACCCGACCTCGATTTATGGGGTCAAGAGCTCGCGCGAGCGCATTACCCGCAATGACCTGCGCCGCGACACCGAATACAACACTTATGTCATCCGGGGACTACCGCCCGGCCCGATCGCCTCGCCTGGCATAAAATCAATCAGGGCTGCTCTCTACCCCGCAAAGGCTCCATACATATATTTTGTCGCGAAAAATGACCGCTCCCACTATTTTTCCAGAACGCTCGCTGAACATAACACGGCGGTTGCCCGCGTCCGCGCCGGCAAACTGGTAGAGCAGGAGCTGCCTGAGATTGCCACCGCGGCGGAAGAACCCCAAGTCGGCGGCAAGGAAAGCGGAAAGAACAAATGACGGCCCGCAGAGAGACACGGCAGATTTTGGTCGGAGGCGTTCAGGTAGGCGGGGGAGCGCCGGTTTCGGTGCAGTCGATGACCAAGACCGATACGCGGGATGTTTCCGCCACAATAGCGCAGATCAGAACGCTCGAATCGGCTGGCTGCGAAATCGTCCGCCTCGCGGTTCCGGATGAAGACGCGGCAAAGGCGCTCGGCCCGATTCGCCTCGGGACGACGATTCCGATGATTGCCGACATCCACTTCGACTACCGGCTGGCCCTTGAGGCTATCCGGCAGGGAGTCGACGGCCTGCGCCTCAATCCCGGCAACATCGGCGCTGAGTGGAAGGTAAGGGAAGTTGTCGCGGCGGCAAAAGAGCGCGGCATCCCAATCCGCATCGGCGTCAACGCAGGATCGCTCGAGAAGCACCTGCTCGAAAAATACGGCCATCCGAATCAGGAAGCTATTGTAGAAAGCGCCGAGGGACACATCCGGATTCTTGAAGACCTCGGCTTCCGTGACATCAAGGTGTCGCTCAAGGCATCCAACGTCATGATGACGGTCAATGCCTACCGCCTTTTTGCCGGCCGCCATGACTACCCGCTTCACATCGGCATTACTGAAACCGGACCGACCTTTCCAGGCGCGGTGAAGAGCGCGGTCGGGCTGGGAATACTCCTCGCCGAAGGCATCGGCGACACAATGCGCGTCTCATTGACCGCGCCGCCGGAAGAAGAGGTGCTGACTGCTTACGAGATTCTCCGCGCCGTGGGCTTGCGCAGGCGGGGCGCCGAGATAATCTCCTGTCCGACCTGCGGCCGCTGCCAGGTTGACCTGCGGCCCGTTGCCGAAGAAGTGGCGCAGGTTCTCCGCTCTGTCGACAAGCCGATCACGGTAGCCGTTATGGGGTGCGTGGTCAACGGCCCGGGCGAGGCGCGCGAGGCGGACGTCGGCATA
>JBBIQQ010000102.1:0-7785 GCA_037442225.1 Nitrospirota bacterium | reverse complement strand
GACAAAGACGCCGAGAATGATGCTCTCCATGAACAGCAGGCAGGCATAATATCCGCGCACGCGGCTTGTTATGCTTTCCCATGAAGCAAGAACACAGACCGGGCTGATCAGTACAGTCAGCAGCACGAGCGGCAGGCTGATGCCGTCGATGCCGACACTGTATTCCAGATTCCATGCGGCGACCCACGGAATGCGCTCCACAAACTGCATCTGCGATGCCGCCTTGTTGAACAGATACGCAATCGGCAGGGAAAAGAGGGCAGTCAGGAGCGTCGTACCGAGCGCCAGCAAACGCGCGGCCCGCGAACTCATCGGGATGAGCAGCAGCAACGCTCCGACTGCAGGGATGAGCATCAGGAGAGAAAGAAGCGGCATTCCGGCTGCATTATAGAAGGGATCAAACATCATTTCCCCCACCAGATGAGATAAAACAGCGCCAGAGCGACCATGCCGATTGCCATGACAAAGGCGTAATCATGCACCCTGCCGGTCTGCAATCGTTGCAGCATGGCGCCAATACGGCCCGTACCGGCGGCGACCGCCTGAACCGATGGATGAACGGCCTCTGTCTCAAAATGGTTGACCACGCGCGACATAAGAAGAATCGAGCTCCGGATTAGATAGTCGTATGCCTCGCCGACGACCTTGTACTCAAAATTGGCGACCGGCTTCCTCGCCACCGCCATAAACGCCTTTGCCGCCTTGCGATAGAACCAGTCGGTGTCAAGATTCATCCCCGGCTTCGGCGCCAGCTTCTTCATGAAAAGGATAAAGCCGAGAGTGGTGAAGAAAAAGAGCCCGAGCGAATTCAGCACATGCTGCGCCGTAAACGGGGCGTAATCGGCCGGGTACGGCAGCAGCGCGTAGAGGCTTTGCGGAAAGATTCCGATAAAGATACTGATGAACGACGCTATCCCCATCGCCGCAAGCATGTTTTTCGGCGGCTCCGTCACCTGCAGCCCCGCGTCCCTGCCGAAAAACATGTAATACGTCATCTTCAGCACTATGCTGAGGAACGTGCCGGATGATGCGAGCGTGAGCATCAGGAAGGCGAACTCGTTGTGCTGCTCACCCGCGCCTGAGATGGTCATTGATTTACTGACAAATCCGCTCATCAAAGGAGCGCCCGCAATCGACAGTCCTCCGATCAGGAAGAAAATCATGGTAAGCGGCATAGTTTTATACAGGCCGCCAAGCTCACTCAGCTTGACCGTCCCGGTCATATAAAGAACAGCGCCGGCGCCCATAAAGAGCAGCCCCTTGTAGATGATATGCGCAAAAGCATGCGCAGCCGCGCCGTTAACCGCCATCTCAGTGCCGATGCCGATGCCGCAGACCATGAAGCCGACCTGGCTGACAATGTGATAGGCGAGCAGCCGCCTGCCGTTGTTCTCCATGGTCGCGTAAACAACTCCGTAGACCGCCATGATTGCCCCGAGCCACATCAGCGCTTCAGTTCCCGCGAATCCCCTGATGAGCACATAGACGGCGGACTTCGTGGTATAGGCGGACATGAAAACCGCTCCGGTCACTGTGGCAGCCGGATACGCGTCAGGCAGCCACGCATTGAGCGGAGGAACAGCCGCATTCAGGATAACGCCGATCAGAATGAGCGTAAAAGCCGATCCTCCGGCAAATGCCTGCATCGTGTCAAAAGAGATGGAGCCGGTCTGTCCGATATGCAGCATAATGCCGCCGAGCAGGCACAAGCCGCCGAAAATATGCACGAGCAGATAGCGGAATCCGGCCGAGACCGATTCCGGCGTGCGGTTGGCCCAGACGAGGAATACCGACGAAAACGCCATCAGTTCCCAGAAAATGAAGAGCACGAAATAGTCGCCCGCAAACGTCACGCCGAGGGCGCTTCCCAGATAAATGAGCGCCGCGATGTGCTGGAGCCTGTCTTTTACATGGAGCGCGTAGATGAACCCTATGACCCCGGCAAGCGTGAATACATAGGCAAAAACGAGGCTCAGCCGATCAACCCGGCCGAAGGTCAGCCCGTAACCGAGGAACTGAATATTGGCATACGTTCCGGGCGTCATCAGGATGCAGTCCAGCAACGCCAACGCGGCAAGCAGCGGCAGATAGGCTTGCAGCGCCCTGCCCTTCAGAAACGGAACAAGAGCAGCGCCGCCAATCAGAAGCAGTCCGGGGTGGAGCCACTCAATCATAATGCTCCTCCTTCCGGGAAATCAGCGGATAGAGAATGTATTTGGCCGCGATTACTATAATCACGCTCGAAATGAAGCCGAATATAGAACCGAAGGCCGGAAGTCCGTCAAACCAGAAATAGCCGTGGCCGAGATGCAGCACATTGACCACCAGCACCTCAAGAAGCGCCACAAGAAGAACCCCCGCGACAAAGACGCGTTTCAGCAGCTTTATGCGTTGCGGATCTTCGAGTAGCCTGCGCAAGCCGTTCACTTGAGCGCCTCCCTCGCGAGGTTCAGGATCAAATCAGGATAGACGCCGAGCACAAAGGTCACTGCAGCCGTAGCACAGAGAGGAATCGCCATGAATGGATTCTCCCGTATCTCTTCATGATGATGGCCGCCATGGTGATCGTCATAAGCCGCATCTTCTTTTTCGAAGAACGCCTTAAAGACAATCGGCATGAAGTAGGCTGCATTCAGCAGGGAACTGGCAAGCAGCACCGCGAGAACCGTCGTGCTCCCGGCTTCCAGCGCGCCGGCCATCAGGTTCCATTTCGACACGAATCCGCCTACCAGCGGCACGCCGATCATATTAAACGCGCCTATGGCAAAAGCGGTCATTGTCCACGGCAGTTTTTTCGCGAGGCCGCTCAATTGACTGATCTCGGTTTTGTGCGCGCAGGCATAAATGGAGCCGGCGCAAAAAAAGAGCGTAATCTTGCCTAAGGCATGCATCGTGATATGCGAGATACCGCCGACGATCGCCGACGGAGTCAGCAGAGCAGCGCCGAGAATAATATAGGAGAGCTGGCTGACTGTCGAAAACGCAAGCCGCGCCTTCAGATTTTCCCTGCTCAGCGCAATGACTGAAGCCATCAAAAGGGTAAAGCAGGCGAGGGCAATTGCAATGGTGTTTACACCGAGTATCTTAAGCGCATCCGCGCCAAAAATGAAGAACGTTACACTTAAAACTGTGAAAACGCCGGTTTTGACAACCGCCACAGCATGCAGAAGCGCACTGACCGGGGTGGGCGCCACCATCGCGGCGGGCAGCCAGCCATGCACCGGCATTATCGCGCATTTGGCGAAGCCGTACAGATACATCATGAATATTGCGCTCAGCAGCACCGGATGCGCGGCAACCACATCGGGGGAGAAGATGCCGCCCTTCTGAAAATCTAGCGTTCCCGCAAGGTTGTAGGTCAACACGATTGCGGCAATGAGAAACACCTTGGCGGCACCGAGCAGGTAAATGACATACTTGCGCGCTCCGTCCTTCGCTTCCGCGGTCTCCTTGTGATAGACGAGCGGATAAGTGATGATTGTCAGGCCTTCATAAAAAAGAAACATCGTAAAGAGGTTGGCTGAAAAAGCTACGCCCATGGTGGTCGCGAGCGATACCGCAAAGCAGGCGAAATATCGGGTCTGTGCGTGCTCGTTCAGCGAGCGCATGTAGCCGATTGAATAGAACGTCGTGACGATCCAGAGAAATGAAGCGCCCATCGCGAAAAGCATGCTGAACGCATCCGCCTTGAATGCAATCGATACGCCCGGCATGAGTGTGAAGAGCGTAAACCGCAATGTTTTGCCGTCAAGAATCGCCGGAAGCATGGAGAGCACAAGGCAAAGCTTCAGCAGGCCTGCGCCGACCGACCAGAACTCGCGCAGGTTCGGATTGCGCTCGCCGGTCCGGATAATCAGTCCGGTCGCAATGAGCGAGACGAGAATCGTCAGCAGCGGCGTTATCGATACGAGATCGTGCACTCTATCCTTTCAGCAGATCAAACTCATCCATATTGGCGCTTTCCTTGTTCCGGAAAGCCGCTATCAGCAGCGCCAGGCCAATAGCCACCCCTGCGGCAGCCCCTGCCATCACGAAGAAGGCGAGAATCTGGCCGCGGATGTCCTGCATATAGTGGCTCGCCGCAATCAGGACGATATTCACGGCGTTAAGCATCAGTTCCAGCGAGATCAGCATCATAATGACGTTACGACGCACCAGAAAGGCGAACATGCCGATGATAAACAGTCCGGCGCCGAGCATGAGATACCATGAAAGCGGAACCATATCAGCGCTTCCTCTCTTTCATCGCCAGCACGATAGCGGCAACCATCGGCACAAAAAGCACCAGAGCGGTCATCAGAAACGGCAGCACATACCGGTTGAACAGGACGGTGCCGAGCACTTTGGCATGGCCGACTTCGCTGATGAACGCGATAGTATATCCGCCGAAAGGTTCCACCTCAACCTTATAGACAGACACGACCGCGGCGGTCAGCAGCACAAGACAGACCGCAAGCCTTCCCTGCCAGGCCTTCACAAATCTCCGCGCCTCATGCTCTTCCCTCAGATTGAGCAGCATGACGAGAAAGAGAAACAGCACCAGTATCGCTCCCGCGTAGACGATAATCTGGATGACCGCCAGAAACTCGGCATTCAGGAACAGATAGAGGCAGGCGATGTGGAGAAACAGCAAAAGCATCCAGAGAACGCTGTGCACAAGATTCTTTCGCGTCACCGTCAGCAGCGCGAGTCCGAGAATCGCGCACGCAAAATATCCGAAAAACAATTCCGGCAGCATCAGGCAATTCCTTTCTTCATCACATGAACCACCGTTTTATAAATGCAGTCACGACGATGTTCAGAACCGAAACCGGGATCAGTATCTTCCACCCGATTGCCATCAACTGATCGAAGCGATAGCGCGGCACGGTCGCGCGAACCCAGAAGTAAAAAAACATGAAAGCATACACCTTGAGCATGAACCAGACGACTCCGGGAACAAATTCCAGAAAGGGCAGCGCCCGCGTGAGGAAGCCCGGAAGAGTCCAGCCGCCAAGATAGCAAAGCGCTATGAGCGCCGACATGACATACATGCTGATATATTCAGCGAGGAAGAAGAGCGAGTACCGGAACCCGCTGTACTCGGTCAGGTATCCGGCGACAAGCTCTGCTTCCGCTTCCGGCAGGTCGAACGGCGTGCGGTTGGTCTCGGCGAATGCAGCGATGACGAAGACAACAAACCCGACGATCTGCGCAAACACAAACATGCCGAGCGGCTGATCGCGCTGCGCCAGAACAATGTCGTTCAGGTTCAGGGAGCCGGCCATGAGAAAAACTCCCGCAAGGCTGATGCACATGGCGATTTCATAGCTGATGACCTGCGCTGCGGAACGGATGGCGCCGAAGAACGAATACTTTGAATTTGATGACCATCCTGCAATGATGATGCCGTATACCGCGAGCGATGCCATCGCGAAAATGAGGAGCACGCCGACATTGAGATTCGCGATTGAGCCGTTCCGGAAAAACGGGATTACCGAAAGCGATGTTATGACTGAGGCGACAACGATGACCGGCGCGAGGAAAAAGAGCGGACGGTCCGCGTTGTTTGGAATGATGTCTTCCTTGAACAGCAGCTTGAGCATGTCAGCAAACGGCTGGAGCAAGCCACGGAATCCAACCTCAACCGGCCCGATTCTGTTCTGCATGCGGCCGATGACTTTCCGCTCGAAATAAGTGGCGTAGGCTACATGCAGCAGGGTAACGCCAAGCACCACCGCGACAAAAAGGACTGTTTTTCCTATGGTTACGAGCAGTTCCACCGTTACCGTTTCCTCAATTCGTGCTTTCGAAGCGCTTCAGCCCTGCGCAGCACCTCGGTGTATCCCGGCCATTTCTCGGCAGGCCCTTCCAGCGGATAATCCTTGCGGAGCGGGTGCCCCTGCCAGTCCTCCGGCAGCAGAATCCTGCGCAGGTCGGGATGATTGTGGAACACGATGCCGAACATGTCATAACATTCACGCTCATGCCACGCGGCACAGTTCCAGAGCGCTCCGGCGCTCCCGATGCTGCAGTCATCAGCCGGTATTCCGGCTTTCAGCCTGATGCGGTGGCGATGCTGAATTGAGTATAGGTTGTACACGATACCGAACCGCGGCTGATGTGTTGCGCCCTGATCAATTCCGCAGAGATCCGCGAGGTGCGAAAATGCCAGGTCCGGTTCGTCTTTCAGAAAGCGGAGCATTCCGAGGATAGAGCCTTTATCGACAACGACCGTTGCCTGGCCATGAAAATCGACAACCCCATGAATGGCGGACGGAAATGCATTCTCAATGCGTTCGGCAATTTTCCGGATGTCCATGCCGATCATTCGAGCGCTCCCTTTTTCCAGTCGTAGAGATACCCGACCAGAATAATCGCGAGAAAGAAAATCATGCTCCAGAATCCGAGCAGGCCGATATTCCCGAATGCAACCGCCCACGGATAGAGAAAGACCGCTTCAACATCGAACACCACGAACAGCATTCCTATCACATAAAAGCGCACCGTGAACCGCGTGCGCGGCTCACCGATCGGGACATTGCCTGATTCATAGATCGCAAGCTTTTCGGCATACGGCCTGCGCGGACGGAGAACTTCACCGATCGCCAGAGAGCCAACCGCAAACAAGGTGCCGATGACAAGCGTGATGAAGACCGGCAGATATTCGGATGGAATGTAGCTCCCCGGCGTCATCGTCCATCTCCCTGCTTCTTGTCTTCTTCTTGCCCTCCGCTCTTCCGCCCTGCCGCATTTTCCATCTTCCGCGACCGCGGGCTCTTTTCTTCTGAATTCTGTGCCTTTGTCGGGATCGCCTGTTGTGCGCGTTTTCCTGCGGACAGGCGGCGCATATCGCTGCCTGCAGGCCGCCAGAACATGTTGAAATAGGAGTCACGCTTCAGCTTTGCCGCAAAAGCGTCCCAGTTCTGCAAAAGCCGCTCGCGGTCATAAACAAATCCTTCGCGACTGAATGAGGCATATTCATATGTCTCCGTCAGCACAAGAGCGCAGACCGGACAGATCGACTGGCAATAGCCGCAGAAAATGCAGCGGAGCGCGTCGATTTCATATTTGGTCAGATGCCGCACCCCATGCTCGTCAGCTGAATATCGGATGGATATGCACCGGGAAGGACAGACTATCGCGCATTTCAGGCAGGCCACGCACTTTTCGCGCTTTGTCGCGGCATCCCGCACAAAGGCATGCTGCCCCCTGAATCCGGGTTTCGGCTCGCGGCGCTCTTTCGGATACTGCCGGGTCACCGGCGGCTTCAGCATTGTCCGGAATGTCAGCGCAAGCCCTTGCAGTATCTCGATAAAGAGCACTTTTTTGATGAAATCAGGGAGCCGCTGCTTCATCGGTCGCACTCTCCCATAACGATATCAACAGAGCCGATAATAGCGATGACATCCGCGATGAATCTTCCCTCGCAGAGCTTTGCAAGCGCCCCGGCATGCACATAGGACGGCGCGCGGACACGCATGCGAAACGGATTGCCGGTTCCATTGCTCATAAGGTAAAACCCGAGCTCGCCCTTCGGCGCTTCAACCGCGGAATAGATTTCCCCCTTCGGCGCTACCGGAACAACATCGCCGAAGGCGATAGAGGCGTTGCCGAGCGACATCTCCGGAACAAGTTCCCGCCTGCCGGAAAGCGGCATGTCCAGTTCCGGCGCGTCAGGGGCAAGAATTTCGCCTTCCGGCAGCGCCGCAAGGCATTGCCGGATGATGCGGACAGACTGACGGAATTCCTCCATGCGGCAGCGATACCGGGCATAGACATCGCCCGTGCTGCCGACCGGCACTT
>JBBIQQ010000101.1:0-7828 GCA_037442225.1 Nitrospirota bacterium | reverse complement strand
AGAGCCGGTCGGAGGTGTCGTAATCGGTCGAGACCGTCTCCGGATTGCAGTTGACCATGATGGTTTCATAGCCGAGATCTTTCAGGGCAAACACGGCGTGAACACAGCAATAGTCAAACTCAATGCCCTGGCCGATGCGGTTGGGGCCGCCGCCGATGACCATAATCTTCCTGCGGCCGCTGACCGGCACCTCATCAGGCGCGTTGTAGGTCGAATAATAATACGCAGCATGTTCGACGCCGCTCACCGGCACGGTATTCCATGCCTGATGAAGGCCGAGCGACTTGCGCCGCCCGCGAATCTCAGCCTCGGGCAGATCAAGCAGCTGACTCAGGTAGCGGTCCGCGAAGCCGTCTTTCTTCGCCTGCACGAGCAGCTCGTCCGGAAGATGTTTTCCCTTGAAGCGCAGGACCGTCTCTTCCAGCTCGACCAGTTCCTTCATCTGCTGGATGAACCACGCCTTGATATGGGTTTTTCTGTGGAGTTCACCGATATCGGCACCCTTGCGCAGGGCTTCGTACATGATGAACTGCCGCTCGCTCGTCGCCTCGGCAAGCATCTCCATCAGCTCAGGGAGCGTCCGTTTGTTGAAGTCCTTTGCAAACCCGAGGCCGGAGCGCCCTATTTCAAGCGACCGTATCGCTTTCTGAAGCGCTTCCTTGTAATTCTTCCCGACGCTCATCACCTCGCCGACCGCGCGCATCTGCGTGCCGAGACGGTCTTCAACACCGACAAACTTCTCGAATGCCCAGCGCGCGAACTTCACCACGACATAGTCGCCATGCGGCGTATATTTTTCGAGCGTCCCGCCTCTCCAGTACGGAATTTCATCAAGCGTCAGCCCGGCGGCGAGCAGTGCGGATATGCGGGCGATCGGAAAGCCGGTCGCCTTGGACGCGAGCGCCGACGAGCGGGATGTGCGGGGATTAATCTCGATGACCACCACATCGCCGGTCGCCGGATTGTGCGCGAACTGGACATTGGTGCCGCCGATGACCTGGATGGCGTCAACAATAGCGTAAGAGTACTGCCGCAGCTTCTCCTGCAGGGCTGGAGCTATGGTGAGCATCGGAGCCGTGCAGAACGAATCGCCGGTATGCACGCCCATGGCGTCCACGTTTTCGATAAAGCAGACGGTTATTTTCTGGTTTTTCGCATCGCGGACAATTTCGAGTTCCAGCTCTTCCCAGCCGAGCACCGACTGCTCGACCAGAATCTGCCCGACAGGGCTCGCCGACAGACCCCGGCCCGCGACCGTGCCGAGCTCCTCAAGATTGTATACCAGCCCGCCGCCGGTGCCGCCCATTGTGTATGCGGGACGGATGACAACCGGAAAGCCGAGCCGGCCGACTATCGCTTCCGCATCCTCCACACTGTATGCCGGCTCGCTCTTCGGCATCGGAACGCCGAGGCGATCCATCTCCTGCTTGAATGCGATGCGGTCCTCGCCGCGCTCGATTGCGTCGGCCTGCACCCCGATTATTTTCACGCCGTGCTTCCCGAGGATGCCGCGGCGGTGCAGCTCTGCTGTAAGGTTCAGGCCGGTCTGCCCGCCAAGATTCGGCAGCACCGAGTCAGGGCGCTCTTTTTCGATAATCTTTTCGATTGCGGCAACGGTCAGCGGCTCGATATATGTAGCATCGGCCATGCTGGGGTCGGTCATGATCGTTGCCGGATTGGAGTTCACCAGAACGACCTTACAGCCGAGACTCCTCAGCGCCTTGCACGCCTGCGTTCCCGAATAGTCGAACTCGCACGCCTGTCCGATAACAATAGGGCCCGAACCGATGATTAAAACTTTCCTGATGTCTTCGCGTCTTGGCATAGCGCCTCCCGTAAAATTAAGTATGACTTGTCGAAAAAAGCAAATCAGCAAAGTATAGAGCGAATTCAGGGGTATTCGTCAAGAAGAATCAGGCTGATGTTCAGTAGCGCTTAATTTCCGGCCTTCTCCGGTTAGACATCAGGTTGCGAGCACCGGGCAGGAAATGGGGTTTTTCTGGAAATCCTCCAGTGACACGAAAAATGCTTATAATTTTCTCTAAATATCTATATAATAATGGAGGTTCCCTATTTATAAATTAATCACCTAGCCATTTCGGGAGACTTTCACCGGGGGCTTTTATTCAGGCTAAAGCAGGAGACCGCGTTACGTCTACAGCGGCTTTCGCTATCGATTGCCGATAAAACAAAAAAGGAGAAAAAACGCATGCTGAAGAATCTTTCGATCAAGACGAGAATGCTGGCCGGGTTCGGAGCGGTGCTTTTTTTGTGCCTGATTATTTCGCTTTCCTCGGTCTATTTGTTGCGCGGAATCGGCCACGAGGTCGAAGATATCATCAATCTGGACATTCCGAATGTGGAGATGGCGGGCAGGGTGGCCGATCAGGTGAACGTCATCGCGAGAGTAATCAGAAACGCCATAATGGTTGAAGACAAGAAGGAGTCGCTGAAAGAGCTTGAGCGCGTCACGGAAGCGACCCGCGTGGTTGTCGAGACTCTCGATAAGCTTGAGAAACGCGCAAAGACCGACAAGGAGAGGGGTCTCATCGCCGACATCAAGACAAAGCGCGCCGCGTACCGGAGCGATCTCGACAAGGTCATGGCGCTCATAAGGGATGACAAAAAGAAAGAAGCGTCTTCTTTCATCATCACGACGCTCAGGACCACGCAGGGAGCCTACTTTGCGGCGCTCAATGCCTATATCAAGCAGGAAAACGAGAACGCGCTGCGTTCGGGCAACGAAGCGCTCGAAGCGGTGAAGCGCGGGCAGATAATCACGTTTGCCATCCTCGGCGTCACGATAGTTCTTGCCATAGCCGCATCGCTCCTGATTACCCGCAGCGTCACCGGTCCGCTTGCCGAAGGAGTGTCGGCCGCTGAGCGCCTCGCCGCGGGCGATCTCACCGCGTCGGTCACGGTCAGGCGGAACGACGAGGTCGGCAGGCTGATGACGGCCATGGATGTGATGGTGAAGAGCCTGCGCGAGCTTGTCGGGAAAATCAAGATTGCCGCGGACAACCTGGCGTCTGGCAGCGGGCAGTTAAGCGCCGGCGCCGAAGAGATATCCCGCAACATGGACGATCAGTCGTCGCGATCAAGCCAGATTGCGACCGCGACCGAGGAGATGTCCCAGACGGTCATCGACGTGGCGAAAAACACTTCCACTATCGCGGAGATTTCGGGCGAGACGTTCCGCCAGGCGCAGGACGGAGAATCTGTCGTTCAACGGTCAGTGCAGGAAGTGCAGGCTATTGCTTCCACAGTTGCCGAGTCTTCAGAGGTAATGCAGCGCCTCGGCAGCAGCTCAAAGGAGATAGGCAATATTGTCGACGTCATCAACGACATTGCCGACCAGACCAACCTGCTGGCACTGAACGCCGCCATCGAAGCAGCGCGGGCGGGGGAACAGGGCAGGGGGTTCGCCGTGGTGGCTGACGAGGTGCGGAAACTGGCGGAGCGCACGTCGCAGGCGACCGCGCAGATAAGCACCATGATCCGGGCTATCCAGGGAGAAGTCGGCAATGCGGTGGCATCGATGAACTCTGCCACTGCCCGCGTGGAAAGCGGTGTGGATTTCAGCAGAAAGGCGGGCGATTCGCTCGGCAATATTGTCCGGTCCGTCAGTTCGCTTCAGTCCATGGTCCAGCAGATAGCTTCGGCGACCGAGGAGATGTCGTCGGTCTCCGAGACCATCAGCTCCGACATCCAGAACATCGCGGAGGGATCCAAAGAGGTATCATCGGGCGGCGAGCAGATTGCCCGGTCGTCATCCGACCTTGCCCGTCTGGCGACGGAACTGCAGACAATGGTCGGGAAATTCAAGGTGTAGCGCTTCCGTCCGACGCATATTTTACACGGGCAAGCCGGAACATCAGGTTTGCATCGCGACCGCCGCGCTGTTTCTTCTGCGCGGAATCTCCGGGTCAGGCTTGCAAGCCTGACCCGGAGATTCGCACGGACAGGCATGTTCCTGAACTGACTGATACGGCGGTCTTCTGTTCCCAGTGCTACTGAAACAGTCTCTGGCACTCCTCAACAATCGCAGAGAGCTCCTCCTGAGTGATATTTTCCACAACGATGCTGCCCGACGGGTCGCGCCGCAGCTCGGCTATCCCCGGGAACTGTTTCTCCAGAAGCCTGATCTCGACGGCCTGCCTTCTCGCGGTGTCAAGGAGAAGGCGGTTCTCGGCTTCAAGATCGTACTTGTCTATTGCCGCGCGCACGGACAGGACGAGTTCCGTATTGTCCCAGGGTTTTCTGAAAAAACGCCAGATTTCTCCGTGATTGATCGCGTTCATGGCCGCGTCGATGCCGGCATGGCCCGTCAGCATCATCCGTATGATATGAGGGTGCCGCTGTTTTACCATGGCGAGCAGCTCCGCGCCGGTCTTCCCCGGCATGCGTTCATCGGAAATGATGACCTTCACCGGAAAGCGTCCCAGAATCGCGAGCGCCTCATCGGCGTTCGGGGCGGTAAGCACCTCGCAGGATTCATCGAGAAAGACCCGCTTCAGCGACTGCAGTACCCCCGGCTCGTCGTCAACCGCCAGGATGCGGTTGCCGCTCATACGCATCTGTCGCCCCCTGCCTCGGACGGAAAGAGAACGAACCGCCCGGCCGCCGCCTTCAGTGCCACAAGCTGCTGAAGCCCGGCATTGTTTTTAACCGTCACGTCTTCACCTTCATTGCCACAAGAATTCCCGTCTTCAGCGGATCGACGGCATGGTAGCGCTGCAGCACCCCGATCGTCTTTGCTGTCAGCACAACGCCTTTGCTCAGAAGAAGCAGGCCTGTTCCGCTCCTGATGTCGCGGATTACGGTCATTCCTTCTTCAAGCCGATCACAGGGCAATTCCGCCTCGATGGTCTCTTCCTGAGACTCTACTTTCATATAGACCGAACGAACCGATGCGGCAAGCGCTTCATACAGGCCAGGGTCGAGCTGAATCCTCAGCATGCCCTTTATCTTGCCGAGCATGCCGTCAATCGCCCGCTCGTCCTGCGCGGTCCGGTGCATCATCCAGTCGCACTTGTCGGCCATGGCGATAATCCGCGCGCCGAGCGGAATGGCGTCGCCGGCAAGCCTGTCAGGAAAGCCGGTTCCGTTATACAGCTCATGATGGTGGCGGATGCAGAGCCCGACGTCCCGGAATTCCTCCACAGCCGTCACGATAGCCTGCCCTCTTACGGGATGCTGGAAAAACTCGCGCACATCGTCCTGCGACATGTCCTTCGGATTTTTCAGCAGCGCCATATCGGGAGCCCTGAGCGCCCCGAGATCATGCAGCTGCGCAGCGACCTTCACCATTTCGGCAGTTTTGCGTTCAAGCTTCAACGCCTTCACCATTTCCCCGACAAGGGCGGCCACCTGCCGGGAATGCCTGAAGAGCAGTGTGTCGCGGAGTTCGATAATGCCGAGAAATGCCGTGATCATCTCCCGGAACGTCTTTTGCTGCCTCTCTGTCAGAAGCTGCAGCTCCTTGTTGCGGTTCGTCAGATCGATTGTCTGCTGCTGCACGTACAACTCAAGCTCGGAACCCCACTTTTGTAGCTCTTCGTTCTGCTGTATCGTCAGCGCCGTCAGACGCCGGTTCTCTTCGGAAAGGCGGTACCGCTCCGCGGCGTCACGCACCGCGAGCACGAGGTCCTGATCATTCCATGGCTTTGTGATGTACCGGTACGCTCCTCCCTTGTTGATCGCATCCATGGCAACATTCACGTCTGCGTATCCGGTCAGGATCATGCGCACCGCGTCAGGCTGAATGCCCCGCGCCTCCGCGAGAAACTCAGACCCCGCCATGCCGGGCATCTTCTGGTCCGACACGATGACCGCGACCCGCTGAACCCTCAGCAGCTCAAGCGCGTCCGCACCTGACGGCGCGGTTACTACCTCAAACGGCTCGTCGAGGAATATTCTCTTCAAGGAACGGAGGACATTCTCCTCGTCATCAACAAAAAGAATTGTCTGAGTCTCTTCAGATTTCCGGTCATTCATACCCTCTCCTCTCCGAGGTGACGGAAAAAGATATCCAGCAGCGCCGGATCGAACCAGGTGCCCCGTCCCTCCCGCAGGATGCGCCGTGCTTCTTCGGCAGCAAGCGCGGCACGATACGGCCGTTCGGTCGTCAGGGCGTCATACACATCAGCAATCGCGAGGATGCGCGCTCCCAGCGGTATCTGATCGCCGGCAAGACCGCGCGGGTAGCCGCCGCCGTCATACCGCTCATGATGATGCAGGATCATGTCGACCACCCCTGCCGGCAGCGCCGCCTTGCGGGCGACATCAGCTCCCCATTCGCTGTGCTTCTTCACTATCAGCATCATTTCATCGGTCAGCCGGCCGGGGAAATTCAGGATCGCCTCCGGCACGCCAATCTTGCCGCAGTCATGCAGCCAGCTCGCGTATTTCACCTGCCTGATTCCGTCCCCCGCGAGTCCGGCATGCTCCGCGATCACAAGAGCGTATTTCGCGACATTTTCGCAGTGTCCCCGCGTGTAGTGATCTTTCAGCTCAATCGTCTGCGCGAGGGAGAGCAGCTTCGATTCGTCGGCATGCCGCATCGTCATAATGACGGAATGTTCGTTCACCCCGTCAAGAACCGTCTTCCTGAGAACTTCATTGTCCCATGGTTTCGTCAGAAACCGGTAGACCGCCCCGCGATTGATGGCGTCGATCGCGGCATGCACATCGGAATAGCCGGTCAGGAGAACGCGCACACTGTCCGGCGAGACCGCGCGCGACCGCTCCAGGAACTCTATGCCGGTCATGCCCGGCATCATATTGTCGGAAATTATCACCGACACTGCCCGTTCACGGATTATCTTCAGCGCCTCCTCCCCGGAAGCAGCAACAATAACCTCAAGCGCATCGTCGGCGAAGATGCGCCGCACAGCATGCAGAACGCTCGGTTCGTCATCTACAAAAAGAATCGTTTCCGTCATATGCGTTCGTCATCAGGGATGAACACCAGAATAATTCCTTCCTGCCCGCCGGCTCCCCGCAGAAGCGAACCGATCATCCGCCCCGCAACGCCCTGAATGGCTGTCCGGATAAACACGCGGCTCTCCCTTTTCGCCCGCTCCGCAAGCGCAACGATATCCGGCGTCATGAACGTGTCAAGATTCTGCCCGAGTGCTGAAAAGTCGCCGCGCAGGACGCGGAACCACTCCTTATTCGCCTGCACCAGCATGCCGTTATTGTCAATGCCGAGCACCCCCACCGGGATCGCGTCGATGATGTGCTGGAAGTTGGCAAGCATGAGACTTCTCTGCTCAAGAATCGCCGTCCGCTCCGAAAGAAGTTTTTCGAGATCACTGTTCTTCTGCTGCAACTCCAGTGTCAGCTCCAGGTTCTTCTTGAACAGATGGTACCGCTCAATGGCATTCGCAATCGCCACTTTCAGTTCATTGTCATTCCATGGTTTGGCGATAAACTTGTAAATCTGCCCTTCATTGATGGCATCGACAATCGCAGCGGTATCGGCGTAGCCCGAAAGGACAATTCTTACGGTGTCGGGCCAGCGCTTATTCACTTCCTGCAGAAATTCCACGCCGTTCATTGAAGGCATACGGTAGTCGGAGATGATTATCTGCGCGTTTTCCCGCTCCTGAACCCGCAATCCATCATCGCCGGAATTGGCGGTATGTATTTCATACTCTTCGTCAAGAAAAAGCCGCCGGAGCGCGTTCAGCACATTCTGTTCATCGTCAACGCAGAGAATCTTCACCGTTCCGTTCATGTCATCCCTCAACAATCGGCAGGCGAATCGTGAACACCGTCCCTTTTCCGACTTCGCTCAGCACCTGAATCTCTCCGCCGTGTTTTT
>JBBIQQ010000100.1:0-7994 GCA_037442225.1 Nitrospirota bacterium | reverse complement strand
ATCGGAGCATTCAAGGACAAGAACGGGAACCCGTTGTTCATTCCGAACGCGAAAAAATAGAGGAGGCACGATACAGGATTGCCGGCTCGGCTTCGGGTGCGGAGATCGCTGAATTCTGCCCCGGCTTCTGACTCCCGAAGTTCCGCCTTCGTTTTTTATGGACTATATCTACGAAGGATTCAGAAACGCTTTTCAGCTTATTCGCACGCTTGATCGGGAACTCCTGGCGATTATTCTCCTTTCGCTTGAAGTTTCGCTCGGCGCGCTGCTGGTGGCCTCTTTAGCCGCGGTACCTCTCGGGGTGCGGATTGGCCTGCGCAGCTTTCCCCTGCGCGGACTCGTTCTCAGCATCGTCAATACCTGTGTCGGCCTGCCGCCCGTCGTGGTCGGCCTGTTCGTTTTTCTTTTCCTTTCCCGGAGCGGACCGCTTGGCGGACTCGGACTCCTGTATACGCCGACCGCAATGGTCATCGCCCAGATCATTCTCGCGTTTCCGATAGTCGTATCCCTTGTTCAGGCCGCAGTGGCAAGCGTCGATCCGCAGGTACGTCTGACCGCCCTGACGCTCGGTGCAACGGAACGTCAGGCCAACCGCGCTGTGGTGGATGACGCAAGGACCGGTATCATCGCGGCTCTGGTGGCCGGATATGGCAGGCTTGCCGCGGAAGTCGGCGCGATCCTCATTGTCGGCGGCAACATCGCGGGCTCCACGCGGGTGATGACGACCACGATAGCCATGGAAGCCGATAAGGGAAATTTCGAACTTGCGCTCGCTCTCGGCATGGTTCTGCTTTCGATATCGCTCATCATCAACGGGGTTCTGTCGGTCCTGCAGCAGCGCGGCATGAGGAGGAACACGTGAGTCTCGCGGTGATACTCGACGGCGCAACGAGGACCTACGCGGGAGAGACCGTGCTCGGGCCCTTCACGCATGCTTTTGAAGCGGGGACGACGACGATCATCATGGGGCCGAACGGCAGCGGCAAGTCGACGCTGCTCCGGATGTGTGCGATGCTTGAACCGCCGGATACGGGGAGCGTCAGATTTTATGACTGGGATGAGGAGTTGAAGCAGGATTTGCCGCTCCGCCGGCGTGTGACGCTCGTTTTTCCGAAGACAATCGTTTTCAGGGGGACAGTGTTCGATAATACAGCATATGGACTGCGTATTCGGGGAGCTTCTGCTGCGGAGCTTGCTGAGCGGGTAGAAGGCGCGCTCAACGCCGCGGGTCTTGCGCATAAAATCCGTCAGGATGCACGGACCCTGTCGAGCGGAGAAATTCAGCGGCTGGGTATGGCACGGGCTCTTGCAATAGAGCCTGAAGTTCTGCTGCTGGACGAGCCGACCGCGTCTGTCGATGAGGAACATACGGCATTCATCGAAGATCTGATTCATGCCCTCGGCATACAGAACCACACAACCGTCATCATGACGACTCATGACCGCCAGCAGGCGGAAAAGCTGGCGGGGCAGATTATCGTCATGAAAAAGGGCGTTATTGCGCAGCGCCCCTGATCTTGGCGATCCACTTCCGGATGATCTATACTTTCCGTATGGAAAAGATATGTGAAATATGCGGCTCGACAAAATCGCCTGACAGCAAGCTCTTCACAATCCGCATTATTGAGCAGTCCGATGACGAAACGCAGAAAGTGACTCGCCGTGTCTTTTGCGAAGTCTGCCTCGGCTATGGTGCCGACATGTACGAGAGCTATATGGCAACCAAAATGACGCCGAAGTCGGTTTCGGGCGGCAGCTGCAAAAAAGCTCACTGACGTTTCTGATTCGAGACACCATGCCGATTTTTGTCGTGCATGAACACCATGCCAGCCGTCTTCATTTCGACTTCAGGCTCGAAATGGAGGGGGTGCTCGTCTCGTGGGCTGTGCCAAAAGGTCCGTCCATGAACCCTTTTGACAAGCGCCTGGCCATCCATGTCGAGGACCACGCGCTTTCCTATGCCTCGTTTGAAGGAATCATTCCCGAAAACCACTATGGAGCGGGAGCCGTCTACATCTGGGATTCCGGAACCTATGAACTTGTTTCGGGCGGCGTGCGTGGGGGCCGTATCGAGTTCGTTCTGCGCGGGCAGAAGCTGGAGGGGGCTTTTGTCCTTGTGCGCATGAAAGACAAGGAAAAAGAGTGGCTGCTCATCAAGACAAAAGACCACTTTGAAGATCCTTCATTCGCAATGAAGCCGCTGCATGCCAAATAGCTTCGGATAATTCTATATTCTCTATAGCTTCTTCTTTATTGCTCCCCCATAGTTTTATATGCTATATAAACGGTAGTTATAATTTGCATATACCTGTTTGTCCGCTCATCATGTTACCCGAAGGGAGGTGGGAGTCCTGAGTCGCATTGATTCACCCGATTCAATATGAAAGGAGGATGTGAATGAAGTTTTTCAAAATTTGCGTAATGCTCGCTCTCGTCGGATTTGCCCTGACAGCCTTTGCGGCAGCTCCAGCCGTGAAAAAGGCAAAGACGATTGCTGAACTCGTCAAGATGTACGACTCCACCTCATGCAAGGAGTGTCATGCAGAAATCTATGAAGAGTGGGAGCAGTCTCTTCATGCACGCTCAATTTTTGGTCCGGCTGATGGCGGCCGTACTGCCGCGACCTTCAAGACCACTATCGAGAACGGCCACAAGGACTGGCCTTTTTCCGGGGTCAAGAAACCTGAGGATGTAAAAGTAGAGCATTTGATGGTCTGTGCTTCCTGCCATCTGCCGCAGCTTGCTGATGCTGAAGACAGCGTTGCCAAAGAGATTATGAAGAACGTTTATGCGTTCAAGGACACTGAGGATGCCGCGGCCAAGACGCTCCAGTCGCTGAATATCAACTGTCTTGTCTGTCATCAGCGGAACGCCATTGTCCATAAATGGACGGACGGCTATCCGGAAAAAAATGTTGTTTACGGATTCAAGGACGGCGATCATCCGACTCCGGACTTCCCGAAGATGAAGCAGAGCAAGATTATGGGCGAGGCGATCTTCTGCGGCCAGTGCCATGGCCAGGGGCCGAATTTCCACCAAGACAATCCGACGCAGTGTGCGACGCTGTACGGATCGTACAATTTTGCGTACATCCCGGAGGGTGAGCGCGAGACTTGCCAGGATTGCCATATGAAGAAGTCAAAACTCGGCCACAACATGCAGAGCTATCGTTCCGAGGCGCTCGCGAAGATGGCGATTGATATGCATGTCGCCGCCGAAGCCTATGTGTGGCGCGATGTTGTCACGACGACGCCTGCGGCAACGGTTGTCGTTGAGCTAAAAAACAAAGCCGGTCATGCGATTCCGGACGGCTGACCTACGCCGAACCGGGTGGTCCTGTATGTGACCGCGAAAACGCCTGACGGCAAAATTATCAATCAGCAGGAAAAGACGTACATGCCGATTCCTCAGCAGTTCGGCCGTGGCGACAAGATGGGCAGAGGACCCTATGAAAAGAGTGGTCTTCTGAAAGATACCAGCCTTCCGCCGCTCAGAACCGTGAAGGAAACCTTCTATGTTCCTCTGTACAAAGAGAGCAAAGTAGATGGTAAACTTGCCCGCACCATCATCAGCAATGATGTGACGGTTGAGGTCGAACTCTGGTACCTGCCGTACGGCAAAAAGGATGACGAAGGCAATTCACAGATGTGGCAGAAGGTTACCAAGAAGCTGAGCATCGCCAAGGGCGGCAAGTAAACAGCTTCTTCCGGCAGTTTTTTCAGGGCTGGGCTGAAAAGCTCAGCCCTTTCTTATGTCTTATGCTTGACCGTAGTCTTGCCGGCGCCATTCAGGCCGGGAGGAACTTTAAGTAATGGTGAAATCAATGCTGCGTGCTGCGGGAAAGCAGCAGTATTTCCTGAACAGCGTTCCTGCTGCAATCCCACTCATGCAACACTAGTATACTGCAAGCCGTTTGCGGCCACTTTTTTGCTCTGCAGGCATTTTGCTATAGTGAGAGAAAGGCCGACAGACTTCAGGCAATGAAAGGATGGCTGTCATGATACATGTGCTTGCTTTTATCAGGGTAAAATCAGGAAGCCTCGACGCGTTTGTCGAAATCTTCAAAGCCAATGTTCCAAACGTGCGGGCGGAAGATGGGTGTATCGAGTATATTCCGGCAATTGATGTTCCTGCCGGCATGCCGGTGCAGAAACTCGAGCCCGATGTTGTGACTGTAATAGAAAAGTGGCAAAGTGTGGAGGCCCTGCACGCGCATCTTACCGCTCCGCACATGCTGGCCTATAAAGAAGCGGTCAGGAATCTAATCCTCAGCGTTGAGGTGAAGATACTGCAGGAAGCGTAGAAAAACTGCTTTTGCGGGACGCATGGTATCGCTATGACGCGGGAAACAATACATAGACAGACGTGCCTTCAGCTTATCCGCGCCATAATTCTGGTTGATTGGACTAAACGTTGCTGCGGCAATTTATCTGACGGCGGAGAACTCCTCCGGCAATCCGATGGACTTTGCGGCAGATTCCGGGATGTGCCGGCATCCCCTTTGACTCTACGGCGGGAAAATGAACATACTGGCGAATAAGCTTGTTGAGGTGTTTCCCGGATTGTGGCGGGGGAGCATTTGCATTTACCGTAGCGTTCCTGTCGGCGATCGTATCTTTGGTGGGTGCTTCTGTATGCCGGCAACGCGCATCCAGATTCACCATCCGATGGCAGATTCATGAAATATTGCTTATCTTAAGGATACGGTGTGTTCGGAAACAAAAAAAGCCCGGCGCAGAGCGTGCGCCGGGCTTTGGCATATGAAGATATAAGCTTATTTCTTTGGTGTTTCCGCAGGAGTTGACGCATCGGCAGGCTTGGCTGCAGGCGTGTCTGAAGGTTTTGCAGTCGGGGCTGGCGCTGTCGGCACTCCCGGCTGAGCGGGTATTGCGGGCGCGCCGGTCATCTTGGCGATCTCGTCTTTCTTGAGTTCAACCTTATAGGTGTTTTTCACATTTTCGATGAACGTGTCGAAGATGGCTTTCTGGCGGTCAACGGTCAGGCGCTGCAGGATGACCGGTTTTGCCTTATCGAAATCAATCGGCGTTCCCTTGATTTCTGTCACTTGCAGCACATGGATGCCGTCTTTCATCGGAATCGGCATGCTTGTCTGATTTTTCCTCAGGCGGAACACAATATTCTCAATCTGAGGGGAGAGGTCGCCGCGCTTGAAGAAGCCGATGTCGCCGCCCGCCTTTGCGGATTTGTCGCTTGAAAGGGCTCCTGCAACAGACTTGAAGTCCTCGCCTTTCTGAAGACGGTCGAGCGCGGCACGGGCATCTTTTTCGTCCTTTGCGACAATCTGGCTCAGCCGGACCTGCGATGCGTCGATGAACTCTTCTTTGTTTTTCTCGTAATAGTCTTTTACTTCCTGTTCGGTCGGCTTTGCTTTTGCTTCGATCTCTTTTTCGAGCATTTTGTTAATCATCGCAATTTTTCTGAAGTCCTCAATGCGCTTTTCGACATCTTTTTCCCGATCAATGCCGCGCTTTTTGGCTTCCATATACAGCATTTCCTTCTTTACCAGTTCGTCGATAAAGCGGGTGGTGCCTTCCGGCCCCTGAAAGAATTGCTTTGCGACATCCGGAAGCCCTTTCATTTCTTCCTGGACGTCTTTTGCCGTAATAGCGGTGCTGCCAACTGTTGCGACAACCGGGCTGCCGCTACGATCGCCCGGTCTGGGGCACCCGGTCAATAATGCACACGCGATAAGCGCGATAATAAGTCTTTTCATGCTTGTTCTCCTTAGTTCAAGAAATTCGACTTTCAATGTACCACATTTCAAAAACAAAAGTAAAAACAGCGCTTTGCCTTGACTGCGGCGCCCGTGATAAACTGAAAAATTCTGGAAGCAGGCGTCATCAGGCAGGCGAAGGAGAAAGAGCATGGTTGTAGCCGGGATCGGGCAGTGCTGTCTTGACTTTATCACCCTTATAGACGCGTATCCGGAATCGGATACCAAGAAAGAGGTTCTGCATTGGACGGAACAGGGCGGGGGGCCGGTTGCCACCGCGCTTGCCACACTGTCCCGCTTTCGCATCCCATGCCGCTTTGCTGGCATTGTTGGTGATGATGAAGCCGGGTTCAAAATCCTGCAGTCGCTGCTCAATGCCAAGATAGACACTGCCTATCTTGCAGAGCGTGAAGGCGCTGTTTCTCAGCGTGCGTTTATTGCTGTCGAGAAGGCAACCGGCAGGCGGACCATTTTCTGGCAGCGTCCGTCTGGGCCTCCTCTCATGCATGACGAGATTGACGAAGAGTTTTTTCGCGGCGCGAAATTTCTGCTGCTTGACGGGTTGATGAAAGAGGCCTCTCTGTCAGCGGCGCGGATGGCGAAGGCTCTTGGCATCCCGGTAATGCTTGATGCTGGCCGTGTCCGGGACGGCATGCTGGAGCTTGCGGCGCTGTGCGATTATGTCGTGGGATCGGAGGAATTTGCCCGTGGACTCGGCTGGACCGGCGATGGCACGGCGTTTGCGGAAACAGTGCGCGAACAGGGCTGGGGTACGACGACAATTACGCTCGGAGAACTCGGCAGTTATACCTATCACGGGTTCCGGTCTGTTTACGTTCCGGCGTTCCCGGTTGATGCTGTTGATACAACCGGCGCGGGCGATGTTTTTCACGGGGCTTATATTGCCGGTCTCTTGCAGGGATGGGATCTCGAAACCGTTCTCTATTTCGCGTCGGGGGCGGCGGCATTGAAGTGTACCGTATTCGGTGGCCGCGCAGGCATTCCTGAATTGGCGACCCTGCTCACCTTCCTTCAGCAAAGAGGGATCGATCTGAAATGAGCTCCGTGGTTGTCGGCATGAGCGGGGGAATTGATTCGTCGGTCTCCGCGTATCTGCTGAAGCAGCAGGGATACCGCGTCGTGGGTGTCAGTTTTCTTCTGTATGAAGCCAGAACCCATTCTGTCTATGAAGACATCCCGTGCTGCTCGCTCGCCTCGGTGCATGAGGCCGCGCAGACCGCCGTAGCGCTCGGCGTTGAACACAAAATCGTCAATCTCCGCGACGCGTTTCTCGCAAAAGTCATCGAGCCGTTTGTCGCGGCATATGCTGAGGGCGGAACCCCGAATCCGTGCATTTTCTGCAACCGGCTGATCAAGTTCCCGTATCTTCTGAAATATGCCGACTCCGTCGGGGCGGAATACATTGCGACCGGGCACTATGCCCGCATTGTCCGATCCAAGCAGGGGGGGGTCGAGCTGAAAAAGGGTGTTGATCCGAAAAAAGACCAGTCCTATGTACTGTATGCCCTTTTTCAGGATGTTCTGCGGCGGCTGCTTCTGCCGCTCGGCGGGTTCACAAAAAACGAAACCCGCGAACTCGCACAGTCGCTGAATCTTGCCGCGGCGCTCCGGCCCGAGAGCCAGGAGATCTGTTTTATTCAGGACGGTGATTACGGCACGTTTGTCGATCGGCTTTCACATCGGCAACCCGGTCCCATCATCGACATCGAGACAAATCTTACTGTGGGACAGCATCAGGGGATCCATTTTTACACCATCGGACAACGGAAGCGTCTGCCTGCCGTTGGCAAGCCAGTCTATGTCGTCAGAATAGACGGGGAACGGAACGCCATCTTTATCGGTCCGCGTGAAATGGCGCTGACAGAGAGGTGCAGGGTGACGAACCTGAACTGGCTTGTTCCGACCGAGCCCTTTTTCCGTAACGGATCCACGATCAGGGCGACAGCCAAAATCCGCTCGATGATGAACGATGAACCGGCAACAGTGAAGACGGAAGAAAATGCCCTCACGATTATTTTCGATGCTCCCCAGTGGGCTCCCGCGCCTGGCCAGAGCGCGGTTCTCTATGACGGCGACCGGGTGCTGGGGGCGGAGTGATTATAAACTGATATTTATCAATGTGTTATGATATTATTAACGATTCGGAATTCAAGAAGGGATTGATCATGCAGGGGAAAATTATTTCGATTAATGTCAGTGACACAAAAGGAGTCCGCAAGCAGCCGGTACCAGAGGCTTT